>NZ_JBYTCJ010000082.1:0-501 GCF_058790155.1 Neobacillus sp. FW104-15D2 | reverse complement strand
TCCTGCTGGTTTTCCTCTTTACTCGGAACTTCCCGTGTTTACTTATCCCACAATAGTGTGTAAACCCGAGGAAATCAAAGGTATCCGGTTTGCCAGTCCCGTCACGATTTGCATTCTTTTCCGCAAATCGTCCGAAGGGAATTATTTTTGTTTTATCCTCGGCTATTTCCAAGTTAAATTTCTTTAATCTCGCTTTTAATGAATGGAAGAATTGCTGGGCTTCACTTTTGTTCTGAAAACAACAAACAAAATCATCTGCGTATCTTACTATATATGCCTGGCCTTTACATTGTTTCCTAACCACTTTTTCAAACCATAGATCAAGAACGTAATGGAGATAGACATTGGCTAATATCGGAGATATCACTCCACCTTGCGGTGTGCCATTGTCTGTCTTGTATTTCTTACCTTCCTCCATGTATCCACCTTTAAGAAACCTGCTGATTATTCTCAGTAGGTTAGGGTCAGTGATTCGGAGTTTCAAGAATTCCATCATCCATT
>NZ_JBYTCJ010000081.1:0-544 GCF_058790155.1 Neobacillus sp. FW104-15D2 | reverse complement strand
CATTCATATTTTGATTACTTAGAATCTGTTCTAAAAGTTCCACACTCGTTTCTCCTTTCCTCTCACGTAATAAGTGATAGCTCCATTTTGGTTATCCTTTGATATACGCTCATACTTTCCCCATTAACACATTCGGAGTAGGTCACTTATGCATTCGTGGCGTTGAAACACTATAAATTGTTCAGCCCTTCATGAATTACTTCATTACTATGGCTTCTGCTGACTTCTTGCGGCAAACCTTTTTCGACTGTACCCATGCACATCCGCAAGACCTCCCAGGGTAAGACAACTATCTTTCCTCTTTTACTCGCCTGATTTACCCTACAAAGTTACGCACATCTTTTGGACTTTAACTTGATTGGGAGCCTTATCCCTTTGTAGAGCCTTAGTATCAGATTTCTGTTCGTCGAGCCAAGATTTTATTTCACGCTTCCTCCAGCCCTTACCTCACAGTAAGTACCTTGCGCTTCCTTAGTGGTTGGTCGATGTGTACCCCCACAGTGGACTTTCACCACCTAGATAGTTGCCATGCCTGGCACACCAA
>NZ_JBYTCJ010000080.1:0-592 GCF_058790155.1 Neobacillus sp. FW104-15D2 | reverse complement strand
ATAGATATTCGCAATATGCGGTCTTCCCCGGGTTTTTTGGCGAATGGACACCCATTACAGCCTCCTTTTGTAGGCTTGAACTCATGATATCCCTGCCGTGTTGTGGTTTGGTAATAAAACGGGACGCCACAAGGACAGCTGTAAAGGTCTTCCTTCACTTTCTGGAACTTCGTCCGGCGACATTGCGGGTGTTCCTTCGATGACGGTCGCCGATAGGAAATATACGTAAAAATCTTTCGATCAAACAATCCTTTAGCCAGTTTAGCTTTATAGTAACCAGAGTCCAAGGCGATTTCGTTAGAGTATCGTCCAAAAAGATTCCGTATGGAATCTAACTGGGAAAGAAGAATCTGATGGCCTGGTACATTGGCGGCCGTCACTTCAGTCCCAATAATAAAGTTGTGAAGGGTATCCACAACCCGATGTTCAAAAAAGGCGAAACGCCCACGTTCATCGTGTTTAACTGATAAAGCTGAATCCGGATCTACAGGGCTCCTGTTCGTCCGTTTTATGATTTTTTTTGCTTCTTTTGGTTTAAGTTGTTTCTTACCGTACCGATTTCGGAATTGATTAATGATTTTCAGGTCTTCCT
>NZ_JBYTCJ010000079.1:0-608 GCF_058790155.1 Neobacillus sp. FW104-15D2 | reverse complement strand
GAAAGCTGGTGATGCAAATGAAATATTCAAAGAAACAGATCCAACAAATCAGTGAGGGCAAGCCTTCGGAAATAGCCGAGTTTATTACCATGCTGGTGGAACACATTGATAAACTTGAAAAACGTGTAAAAGAACTTGAAAGACAAGTAGGGTCCAATAGCTCTAACAGTAATAAACCACCTTCCAGTGACGGCTTGCGCAAACCAAAAAGCCTTCGGGTTTCCGGGGGAAAGAAGGGTGCCCCTAAAGGACATGAGGGGCATACATTAAAGATGTCAAATAGCCCGGATCAAATCAAATGGCATGAGCCTGAAACCTGTTCCTATTGTGATCATTCCCTTCTTCATGTCCCCGCAGAAGGCTTTAAGAGAAGACAAATTGTTGACCTGCCCACTCCACGTTTAATTTTTACAGAGCATAGGGCAGCTTCAAAATGTTGTCCAAACTGTAAGAAAATCCAGTATGGTGCCTTTCCGGAAAATGTGAAGGCGCCTGTTCAGTATGGCGAAAGTTGGAATGCCTGGTGCGCTTATCTACATACATATCAACATCTTCCACTTGAACGAATCAGCCAATTATTTGAGGATCTGACTGGACACCGTCCAAGC
>NZ_JBYTCJ010000078.1:0-758 GCF_058790155.1 Neobacillus sp. FW104-15D2 | reverse complement strand
TGACAAATTGTATTATTAAGTGCGACATCTAGAAAATACAAAAAAACCCACACTCGCTTCGTGTAAAATAGAAGTTACCACACAACTTTTTTACATGGAGGACGAGTATGAGTTACACCCATCTTACCACATTTGAACGAGGGAAACTAGAAGCGCTTTGTAGTGCTGGTTTCTCTACCAGAGCCATTGCGAAGGAACTTGGCAGACACCACTCCACTATTGCACGTGAATTAAATCGTAATGTGGAGTTGGACCAAAAATACCAAAGCCAGATAGCCCACAACCAATATAAAAAGCGAAGGCAGGCTTGTAAACCAGCGGGCAAGTGGAATCCGAATTTAGCCAATCAAATAAAGGAAAAGCTGTATTTAACCTGGTCACCAGAACAGATTTCTTATGGCTTGTTAAAGGGTTCTATTTCGTTTAAGACTATCTATAATTGGCTTTACAAAGGTCTTCTTTCCATCCCGGATTTACTCGTTTTAAGGCAAAAGGGAAAGCGCCAAAAGCCTAGAGAAACCAGGGGCCGTTTTAATATTGGAACATCCATCCAACAACGTCCAAAAGAAATAAAGAAACGCGAAACCTTCGGTCACTGGGAGCTGGATTCAGTTGTCTCTGGCAGGGGGAAAAGTAAGGGCTGTGTTGCCACATTTATCGAACGGAAAACCCGTTACTATATTGCCGTATTGATGCCAGATCGAACCGCAGCTTCTATGGAAGAATCGATTAAACGGATATCTTCGTTATTCCCAAAA
>NZ_JBYTCJ010000077.1:0-806 GCF_058790155.1 Neobacillus sp. FW104-15D2 | reverse complement strand
TTTTCGTAGTTGAAAACAGTGTTGCCAAGAGTGAATAAAATGACTCTTTCTTTTTACACAATTATATGGACTCAATCAACTACACAAATAACAAGCTTTTTCCGGGGGGGAATCTTCAGGCAATTATTTCGAAACAATTAGGGAAAAGTGTAAATGATACTGTAACAAAGGATGAACTTAATCGAGTTGATAGTATTCAGATTGATTATGATAATTATACTGATGAAGGAAATTCTGTTAACTTAAAAGGAATTAATAATCTCCTAAATTTAAAATCATTAGTGGTCAATGTGGGTGTTGCAGTAACAAATCTTGATTTAAGTTTAAATAGCAAACTTTCCACATTAACTTTAGATGGAACCAAAATATCGTCTATTAATTTGAGTAAAAATATTAACTTAACGCAATTAGATTTGACATATAATAATTTAAAGAGTCTTGATGTTTCTAATAATAAAAAACTTACGTCTTTAAATTTATATGGCAACCATGATTTTGAAAAAATCGATTTGACGAAAAATACTCAATTAAAGGAACTTCAATTAACTTTCTGTAATCTTAAAGATGTTAATATCTCCAAAAATCCAAACTTAACTACATTATTTATTGATTTTAATAAACTTGAGAAAATGGATGTGTCACATAATCCAAATTTAACTTATCTTAATTTATCGGCAAATGATCTTTCTTCCATTAATTTATCAAAAAGCCCAAAGCTAAATACTGGTGCTAGTATGGATGTATGGACACAAGTTAGTTAAGTCTCTATCATAAAAATAGAGAGGACGTGTCCGGAATGAAACAAA
>NZ_JBYTCJ010000076.1:0-1019 GCF_058790155.1 Neobacillus sp. FW104-15D2 | reverse complement strand
GCAGGTGTGCGGCCGAGCCTAGGTCGTATCATATAGCGGGTGGGATTCCCGCCGAGTAAGAACTAGCCATTCGCTCGTAGCGAGTCTTGGAGGGCTAAAGGTAACTTTAGTCTTTAAGCGTAGACAGTTAGGTGGCGGGCCGAAAGCCAAATGGTTGAAGGGATTGAGCTCCATAAACGTTAGTAAATCGAGAGGGCTGATGACTTACCTGCGTGCAGAAAGCTACATTTTATCCTTCGTCAAAGGCAAGAAGGGTAAAACCTCTCTGGAGTCAGAGACCTTGGCACGTTACACATTGATATGATACGGCAACTCGGGAGACCCTACCGGTCTTTTTCTATTGAAGAGTATGGTCTACAAGCGATAACAAGCAAGGAAACCAAATGCCGATTGTAGGGAGTCGGATAGCAGCGTAGTACCAATGAAGTTGGGTAATGCCGATGGAGGGAAGGCTAGCTACCAGTTATCACCCTTACTAGGGACACATTTACTACACACAGAGGTAGGAATAATAAATGGAAACAAAACTATTAAGGATAGCAGAGTTAGCAAAATCTGAGCCTAAAATGAAATTCACATCTCTTGCGCATTTATTGAATGAGCAATACCTAACTCAGTGTCATCATGAATTGCCTAATAAAAAGGCAACTGGTATTAACGGAACGACAAAAGAACAATACAGTGACAGCTTGGAAGAAAACATAGAGGACTTAGTAAGTAGGCTTAAAAGCAAAAGTTATCGTCCTGTTCCAGTAAGACGAATGTATATCCCAAAACTCAACTCAAACAAGATGAGACCATTGGGAATACCGGAACATGAAGATAAAATTGTTCAAAAAGGCATTACGAAAATACTAAATGCCATCTATGAAAATGACTTTCTAGACTGCTCATTTGGGTTCCGTCCAAATAGAAACTGCCACGATGCGCTGAAAATACTGAATCAGTATATTGAGAAGAGAGCAGTTAGTTATGTAGTAGATGTAGATATTAAAGGCTTCTTTGATAACGTTAACCAC
>NZ_JBYTCJ010000075.1:0-1089 GCF_058790155.1 Neobacillus sp. FW104-15D2 | reverse complement strand
TTCCTTAGTGGTTGGTCGATGTGTACCCCCACAGTGGACTTTCACCACCTAGATAGTTGCCATGCCTGGCACACCAAGAAAAGGGCTGCCGCAGCAACCCATTCTTGAACTCTTGCACCCGTTAGCTTAATAAGTCTCCAATTTGTTTTTTATCCTTAATATTACATAATCCCCCGTGGTAACAAATCACTTTTTCAATATCAAGATCTAAAAATTTCTCAAGAGAGTCAATTGCAGTTTTCAAATCCAATGTCGTTGGTGGTATGGGTCTCCGTAAAACACCATCTACCACTACCATAGCATCACCTGCGACAAGAGTTTTGCTTTGCTTTAAATAGAGACTAATATGACCAGGAGTGTGCCCTGGTGTAAAAATAATTTGAATACCACCACAATATGAAAGTTCTTCACCGTCTTCTAATGTTTTATCTACCTTTGATTTTGGCGGATTCTTATATAGAAATTGCATTTGTTCTGGTAATGATGCCCATTGTTCTTTACTCATTCGATTCGGGTCAGTTTTAATAAGAGGAAATGTTCCTTCAATATATGGCTTATCGAGAATATGTGCGTAAACTTTTATATTGTTATTGGATTGGTTTAGTATTTCTGGGAGGGAACCTATATGGTCTAAATCCTGATGAGTTAAAATTACAGCTTTCAATTTATCAAAGGAGACTCCGACTTCGCTCATAGCGAGACGTATTTGTTCCAATTGTCCAGGCATACCAGTATCAACTAAAACAGCCGTATCATCATCCCATATCAATGTGGGATTTAATCCGAAACCCTGGATCTTTAATTCTAAGATTGCCAATCCTTTATCGATTCTCATTCAATCTCCTCCTAATTTATAAACAAATTAAATCTCATTACATAGATTAATTTATCATCCAGAGGAGTTATTTTCAATATGCAAAATTCCAATTATAACACATAAAAATATTTTTGTCAATATGTATCTGTGTTAAATTTTACCTTTACTTTTAAAATTAATTAATGTCTTATAGTGCTAGTCGAGTAGAAGGGAGCCTTTCTACCTTGCGGTAAATTGTACTCCTCCCCCCTCACAGAACCGTGCTTGCGCTA
>NZ_JBYTCJ010000074.1:0-1100 GCF_058790155.1 Neobacillus sp. FW104-15D2 | reverse complement strand
TCTTATTTAAAGCCTGACGGTTACTTTATATTTAGCTGGGATCACCCCTTATATGCTCATATGATAAGTCGAAATGGTCAAATATACCTTGATGGATCATACCAGGATGAAGGAACAACAATGTACCAACGATTCAAAGGCGAAGAAGCTCCCGTTGTAATTCCCAAGAGAAAAATGAGTACTTATATAAATGAATTAATTAATGTTGGATTTACTATTGACTCTGTTGTTGAAAGTAATGTATCTGCAAGTTTTGATTCTATAGAAGAGGAATTTTCGGAACGTTATTATTCTTTATACAAAGCGAGAAGATTTCCAACTACAATGATAATTAAAGCGAAGAAATGTAAAAGGTGAATTCTTCAAGTTCATTAGCAAACATTTCAAGAGTTTCATAATAGCTTCCAATCCTGGGGGCATTTTTACTAACGGGCAGTTTAGTTCAATAAGAAGGAATAGTGTTAATGGTTGTTGAATACGAAAACATAGATTGAATACATTTATGGAGGATTTATGAAAAAAGGATACTTTTTAACATTAATTCTAACATTTTGCCTATTTATATCAGCGTGTTCAATGAGTGTCAGCAATAAAACAGAACAACCAAAAGGATTAGATGTTATACAAACAAAGGAAATTAAGAATTGGGATATTAAAGTAACTCCAAGATTAGATCATAAAAAATGGGTTTATGATACTTCAATTATGTATTTAGGAGAAAAAAACATAAATCATTTAAACTTACTGAATTATGATAAAACAAAAGTTGGATATGAAGGCGTAAAACCCAATACACCTCTCAAAACCTTTGGAAGTTATGATTATGAAGGAAGCCTATATTCAAGAGACAATAGCAATTTAACTTTCACTTTAAAATGGAGTGAGGGCAATAATGGAGTTTATACTGGAGTGGCAAAATTTAAAGTGAAACCAAAAAATTAGAAGGGAAGAAAAACTAATTCAACTAACAGGTGCGTTGATCCAAGAAGGATTAGCCGCCTTTTTTGTTGAAAACCTTATTGTACAAACGGGGCAGGTGTGCGGCCGAGCCTAGGTCGTATCATATAGCGGGTGGGATTCCCGCCGAGTAAGAACTAGCC
>NZ_JBYTCJ010000073.1:0-1148 GCF_058790155.1 Neobacillus sp. FW104-15D2 | reverse complement strand
GATTGTTGTAATGATAGATAACACGATCTACTTCTGCTTTTACTTCCATTAAAGTTGTACAAGATTTATATTCTGCCAAATCCTTAAAGTGGCCAAAGAATGATTCCATAGGGGCATTATCCCAACAGTTTCCCTTTCGGGACATGGATTGGTTAAGGCCCAATTTCTTTACTTTATCCTGAAAAACAGGATGCGTATAGTGGAATCCCTGATCTGAATGGAGGAGGGATTCTGGATGGAAATGTCCCCCCACAGCCAATTCCAGCTTTCTTAACGTTTCATAGACTATATCCATTTCGAGAGTGGAGGATAAGTGATGAGCTAGTATCTCTCGGGTAGAACCATCCTTTACACAGGATAAATAAGCTTTTTGGCCTTTTCCATAATAGAGATAAGTAATGTCGGTAAGTAAAACTTTTCCCGGTTCCTTCTGGTCAAATTCACGGTCAAGCTGGTTAGGGCACGTTTGATGTTCCTGAGTAGCCTTGGCCATTTTTCGATAAGGGTTTGCTTGTCTTAGTTTTGCGATCAAACCGTATTTTAACATAAGCCTTCTAATCTTCTTAAGGTTCATGACGACATTATGGTTATTTTCCAGAAGCATTTTGATTTGGAGAGCTCCTAGTTTTCCTTTATGCTCTTTAAAAATGCGAATGATTAGCTCTGCGTCCAGTTCGTCATTTTCTTCACGTCTTTCACGGGAAGAGGCTGCTTTTAGCCAATCATAATAACCGCTCCGGCTTACTTCAGCCAATTCACAAAGATAGGAAACGGCATATTCCAATTGGTGTTCTCTTATCGTTTTTTCGATCAGATAGAATTTCTGGGACGGTGTTAGAATCGTTTCTTTTTCAACGCCTGCCTTTCTAGTGCTTCCAGCTTTTTTAGGAAATCATTTTCCGCTTGAAGAAATTTAATTCTCTGTTCAGCCTTTCGTAGTTGGTCCTCAACTGACAAGGGCTTTGTAGAAGGCCTGCCCGTCCCCCCTTTTCCACGTCGTTCGGTAAGAAAGCCTTCCTCCCCAAACCGTTCAAAAGTTTCCCTCCATCGTTGAAGGCAGCGTCTTGGCTGTTTCGGTCCGATCACTTCAAGGTTAAATCCGTGTTCCACAAAGATTTGGGAAGGAGATTTCCCTTGTTTATACTCGT
>NZ_JBYTCJ010000072.1:0-1278 GCF_058790155.1 Neobacillus sp. FW104-15D2 | reverse complement strand
AAATCGAGTAGAGGGAAAATAATTTAATTATTTTCGCCCCTCTCACACCACCGTACATACGGTTCCGTATACGGCGGTTCAATTTATATTACAGTGTGTACTTTTAGATAATGTTCTAAAGCAGAGGGTAGTCCCCTCTGCTTTAGTCTTTTGTTTGAAATTGCTCTTTGAACAACTTTCGATAATCCGATATACCGGTAACCTTTCCGACAGAACGTTAGTCCTTTCGCTTCTTCCTCAGGAATCCCTAATTGAACAAGCGATTTGATTTGTTTCTTCGATACCTTCCATTGCTTCCAGATGATGACTCTAACTCTGGAGCGAAGCTTCTTATCAATTCGCTTTGTGGCTTCTTTCATGTTTGAGATTCTGAAGTAGTTTACCCATCCGAATATGACTTGTTTAAGTTTCAATATTCGATAGTCTAGTGAAATACTCCAGTTCCGCTTTGTTAATTGTCGAAGCTTCCTTTGGAATTTCTGTATTGAGGTTGAATGAGGTTTCACTCGGTATTTCTCGTTTTTAGAGTCGTAATAATACCCAAATCCTAAGAATTTTAGTTCTTTTGGACGTGAAATTCTACTCTTCTCTGCGTTGACTATAAGACCTAATTTCTCTTCTATAAATCTCACGATTGAACTCATTACTCGAGTCGCTGCTTTTTCACTTTTCACAAAGATGAGGGCATCATCTGCGTACCTCACGAACCTTAGTCCTCTTTTCTCTAGTTCCTTATCGAGTTCGTTTAACATAATATTACTCAATAATGGGCTGAGGTTTCCTCCTTGCGGAGTACCGACAGGTGTGTCTTCATATTTTCCATTTATCATGACTCCACTGATTAAGTATTTCCTGATTAACGAGATGACGTCTCCGTCTTTTATTGTGTTGGATATAAGTCGCATCAGTTTATCGTGATGAACGGTATCGAAGAATCTTTCAAGGTCAATGTCCACTACCCAATCGTGTCCATCATTTAGAAATTCCAAGCTTTTAATAATAGCCATCTCACAACTTCTTTTCGGTCTAAAGCCGTAACTGTATTCACTAAATTGCTTTTCAAATATCGGACTGAGAACTTGATGAATGGCTTGTTGAACTACCCTATCCACTACTGTTGGTATTCCCAACTTGCGCATCTTGCCATTTTCTTTTGGGATCTCCACTCTTAAGGCAGCTTGTGGTTGGTATTTTCTTGTTCTGATGCGCTGACGTAGCTCATCTTTGTTCTCTTTCAGATATTGCTTCAGTTCATCGACCGTTATTCCATCGACCCCA
>NZ_JBYTCJ010000071.1:0-1337 GCF_058790155.1 Neobacillus sp. FW104-15D2 | reverse complement strand
GATGATGTATAAAAGTATGTGTAAGCAAAAAAGTAGACAAAAAAAATAAGACAAAGTACTCTCGGTTTGTCCAGAACCATATGAGAGGAGACTTTGTCTTATGACTAACAATAATATAGCGCAATTAGATTTTGGAAAGCAAATAGAAAGCATGGTGAGAGAGTTTGTAAAAGACAAACTTGAAATCATTATGCGAGAAGAAATTAAGAACTTTCTTGAAAATGAACAGGAAGGCATTCACAATTCGAAAAATGGGTTTTACCAACGTATTTTTGAAACGAAATTTGGCCGTATCGAAGATTTAACTGTTCCTCGTGACCGGAATGGCGACTTTCAAACGGCCGTTTTTCAGCCTTATCAACGACGAGATGGATGGCTCGAAGAAGCCGTTCTAGCCCTTTATCAGAACGGAGTAAGCACCAGGCAGGTCGGTAAGTTCGTGGCAAGATTGCTAGATGGGAAAAAGTATTCAGCCGGAACTATTTCCAATATTACTGAGAAGATCAGGGAGGATATTGATGTTTGGCAATCCCGCCCCCTGAAAGAAAACTATCAGGCACTCTATCTCGATGGCCTCTATTTTGGGGTACGCCGAGATACAGTGGAAAAAGAAGCCATTTACATCGTTTTAGGCCTAACCCTTGAAGGTCAGAGGGAAATTTTAGGTTTTCATGTAGGTGGAACCGAATCGGCTATTGGCTGGAGTGAAATCCTGAATACCCTGCCTGCAAGAGGTGTAAAACGAGTAATGATGGGCATTTTTGATGGTTTAACTGGATTGGAAAACGCTTTTAAAGCCACCTTTCCGAAAGCAGACGTACAACGATGTGTTGTTCATAAAATGCGTAACCTCATGTCTAAGGTGCGGAAAGTAGACCAGGAAGAGATCGCAGCTGACTTCCGTAAAATCTATCAGGCAAATAATCGGGAAGAAGCAGAAAAGGCCTTTGAGGAAGCTAAAAAGAAATGGGGGAAAAAATATAAGAGAGAAATAGAATCCTGGCAAAATGATCTGCCTGTCCTCCTCTCTTTTTATAAGTATCCAAAGGAAATCAGGAAGTACATCTATACAACCAATTTAATTGAACGAACCAATAAGGAGATCAGGAAAAGGCTAAAGACAATGAACAGCCTCCCTAGTGTGGAAGCAGTAGAAAAAATCGTATTTCTTACCTGTCAGGAGTACAACTCAAATTGGGGCAGTAAGAGGCTTTCAGGATTTGTCCAGGCAAGTAAGGAACTGGACAAGCTTTTCCTCGAAAGGTATGGCGTGGAAACAAGATAAAAACAAAAAAACACCACTGAAATAGAGCCAAAAAAGGGGGAGGAGGAAGGAA
>NZ_JBYTCJ010000069.1:0-1407 GCF_058790155.1 Neobacillus sp. FW104-15D2 | reverse complement strand
GATTGGCTGGTATGAATCCGGTATTGTACTGGACTCATGCCAGCCAATTTTTGTTTTATACGCTTGTTATTGTAATAATCGATATAATCTTCTATTCTCTTTTTTAAATCCTCATATGAGCATCGTGCTTCTCCGTGGTACATTTCTTGTTTCATTAAACCGAAAAAGTTTTCCATAGGTGAATTATCTAAACAGTTTCCTTTTCGTGACATACTCTGGAATACCTTTTGATCTTTGAGTGTTTTTACCCATTTGTTATGTTGGTAATGCCAGCCTTGATCAGAATGTAAAGTGGTTCTGTACTTCGAATCCTTTACAATTTCAAGGGCTTCTTCGAGGGGTGTGAGCACGAATTCCAAGGTTGGGCGCATACTTATTCCATAGGAAAGGATTTCACCGTTGAACATATCCATAATGGGACTCAGATACAGTTTTACACTGTCTGTACATTTGAATTCTGTGATATCCGTTGTTAATTTTTGATGACACACATTGGTGTGAAAACGACGATTTATACGGTTCTTGGCAACTGTTCCTGTAGTTCCATTGTAAGAACTGTATTTGCGTGATTTTCTTTTGAATTTTTCTCCTTTGAGTTGGAGTTTTTTCATGATGCGTTGTACCTTCTTATGATTCACCCTAGAACCACGGTTTTTCAATTCTAGCTTGATACGACGATACCCATAATTGCCGTCATTTTCCTCAAAAATAGATTGAATACATTCTTCAAGCTCTTGATCGGCATTTTCTTTCTTCATGCTTTTTACATGATAATGGTAGGAGGACTCAGGAATACCAACTCTAAATAAAACATCTTTTAACTTGAAGGTTTCTTTGAGTTCGAATGATAGCGCTGCTTGTGCTTTTCGAGATAGCCTACCGGATCCATCTGAAAAGCTCGCAACTTTTTTAAGTATTCTACCTCTAAACGAAGAAGTTCGTTTTCTCGTTCCAATTTTTGTTCATATGTCATTTCGCGTTCTTCTGCAGGTTTGTTTTTTCTGTTCTTGGATTTTTCAGACATGGGAGGCCGTCCTTTCGGTTTATCCAGGGCCTCAGCACCACCTTCCAAATACGCTTTCTTCCATGAAGCTATCATAGGAGGGTTTGTTAGCCCAAAATGAAGGGCTGTTTCCATTTCTGAAGAACCTGTTCTCTCCATGTATCTTAATACATCCAGTTTAAAATGAGTAGAATAAGTTTCATTATGTTTCTTCCTCATTAAGCCTTCAGCTCCAAATTTCTCGTATACTTTTACCCATCTCTTAATGGGTGAACTGCTTGACATGCCATGCTTACTAGCCAGTAAGTCATATCCAAAATGACCTTCTTGATATTCCCTTACCACCATCAACTTAAATCGTTCACTATATTTAGCCAAAAATAAACACCCCAAAAGTTAGATTT
>NZ_JBYTCJ010000068.1:0-1478 GCF_058790155.1 Neobacillus sp. FW104-15D2 | reverse complement strand
CAAGTCAAGTCCTATTAATTGTGTAAAATTAAATGCAAGTGTTTTCAACGAAGAATTGTGTGATGTGATCCAAACCCTTTTCATTTTTTGAGCGAGACTTCCATGGGTTTTATTTCTCATATCCAGTGCAGATTGTCAAAGGCTTTTCACTTTGACAGTCTGTCCTGGATATGAAATCATCCATAATGGAAGTAGCTGAAAAATCATTTTGCTTTATTTGATTAGTGCATTTTTTTTTGAATAAACGGTTTCTTGATAGTGCATTAACACTGCGCCTACGAGGCGGAAAGCTGATTGCGTATTAGGAAAGATACGAATTACTTTTTCTCTTCGGCGAACTTCTTGATTTAAGCGTTCAAGAGAATTCGTACTTCTGATATGAGAGCGTATTTTTTCAGGAAAATTCATGTATTGAATGGTATCTTCGAAACCTTCATCTAATATGCCGAGGGCTTTTTCATATTTTTTGTCATCGCTAAACCGGATCATCAGTTCATCTTTAAATTTGCGTATATCCTCAATTGTAACAGCTTCGAAAACACGCTTAATCATCATGCGGAATTCCTCTGAGTCTTTTTTAGGGATTGTTTCAATGATATTCCTTTTGAAATGCACATTACATCTTTGCCAGCTGGTTCCGATGAATTCCCTTTGAATTGCTTTTTGAAGCCCCTGATGTGCATCTGAGATGACCAAATTAGGTGATTGAAGACCTCGAGATTTAAGTTGTTGTAAGAAATGGCTCCAACTCTCATAATTTTCAACATGGTCCACACTCAAACCGAGTATTTCACGTTTATTTTTATCTGAAATAGCAGTAGCAATATAAACAGCTTTTGAGATAACCCGGTGATGTTCACGTACTTTAATATACATGGCATCTACAAAAACATATGGAAAATACATCACATTTAAAGGCCGTTTTGACCAGTCATTAACAATAGGATCGAGCTTTTGGGTAAGAGAAGAAACAAACGATTTAGAAATGTTTTCACCACAAAGTTGTTCCACAATGTGAGTAACCTTTCGGGTGGAGACTCCATTGATGACCATCTCTAACATAGAGAGGACGAGAGCCTGATCGCATCGGGCATATTTTTCAAAGACCGAAGTTGAAAATTCCCCATTGCGAGTTCTAGGTACTTTTAGTTTTAACTTACCTATACTCATAGTTAATTCCCGATCATAGTAACCGTTGCGATAGTCCCGACGCTCCGAAGAGCGTTCATAAGCAGCAGCGTTTAAGAAGCCATCTCTCTCTTTTTCCATAAACTCATTTAAAACTAAAACAATAGCTGACCTAACCACTGCATCAATATTGGAATTCATAACAGATTCTTTTAAAAGGTCCATATCTAGGTTAAACTGTAACTGAGTCATTATTATTCCTCTTTTCATTGTTTTTCGTAGTTGAAAACAGTGTTGCCAAGAGTGAATAAAATGACTCTTTCTTTTTACACAATTATATGGACTCAATC
>NZ_JBYTCJ010000067.1:0-1510 GCF_058790155.1 Neobacillus sp. FW104-15D2 | reverse complement strand
TAAGAAAGCATTCCTGTATTAAAGCAAAATGAGGTTTGAACAAAAAAAGCCCCCTTGGTATGATACGAGGTGTCCAGTGCACAGGACCCTAAATTAAACCAAGGAGGGCTTTAAATGAAGTATAAACAAAATCAAAAGATATTACAAATGACCGAAGAGACGTTAATTATTGGAATTGACATTGCTAAACATAAGCATGTTGGTCGTGCGCAAGATTTCCGAGGAATCCAGTTTGGTAAACCGCTAACTTTTGAGAACTCTTTTGAAGGGTTTACCTCTCTTTTAAATTGGGTTAGTGTTTTGAAAATCAAACAGAATAAAAACAATGTGATATTTGGTATGGAACCAACGGGGCATTACTGGCTGCCTCTGGCTTATTGGCTAAAAGAAATGGGTATGAAGGTTGTGGTAGTAAACCCAGCCCATGTAAAGAAATCAAAAGAACTCGATGATAATTCTCCAACGAAAAATGACATAAAAGATGCTCGAGTTATTTCAAGGCTGATTGAAGAGGGGCGCTATTCAGAACCGAATTTGCCGAAAGGCATATATTCTAACCTCCGCGAAGGAATGAACCTGTATGATCAACTAATAACTGATTTACAGACTGTTCAGGGACGCGTTCATCAATGGCTTGACCGATTCTTCCCGGAATATATAAAAGCCTTTGGAAAGTGGGAGGGAAAAGCCTCTTTACAAGTCTTACGAATGGGATTATTCCCAGATGAATTACTGGAGCACTCGGAAGAAGAAATTCTTTTTGAAATTCGTAAAGAAGTAAAACGAGGGGTTGGCATAAAAAAAGTCCGTCAACTTCTTGATGCAGCCCGCCAATCTATTGGAATAAAAGAAGGTAGAAGTCTGGCCAGACTTAAATTACAGACCTTATTAGCCCAATATTCTCTTATTAAAGAACAACTAGAGATGGTTTGGGGAGAAATAGAAGAGATTCTAAAACAAATTCCCGGTGTTGAAGAAATGATCTCAATAAAAGGAATAGCTAAAATAACAGTTGCAGGGTTTTTCGCTGAAATTGGAGACCTTCAAAACTATGAATCACCAGAACAAATTATAAAATTAGCAGGGTTAAATCTTAAATTAGCGACTTCAGGAAAGTGGAAGGGGAAAACGATTATAACTAAAAGAGGACGTCCTAAACTGCGTTCTTTATTGTTTAAGGTTGTTCTCCCGCTAATTGCTCAAAACCATGCTTTTAAAGCTTTACATCACTATTTTACGACTAGAAATGTAAACCCATTAAAGAAAAAACAGTCAATGATCGCCTTATGTTGTAAATTAATCCGTGTTTTGTTTACGGTTGGTAAAAAGAGAATAGCATTTAGCCCAGAAAAAATGTTAAAGGATATCCCCCATTTTCAAGAGCTGGAAAGCGTCAAAAAAGCTGCTTAGTCTCAGTTTTGGAGCAGTCGGCAAATATTTATACTCATGGGCAAAGACCCTGTAAGAAAGCATCGCTGACCCCTTTGATGAAATAGGTAGTAGACAAAGA
>NZ_JBYTCJ010000066.1:0-1796 GCF_058790155.1 Neobacillus sp. FW104-15D2 | reverse complement strand
AAAACCTATAAATATTGGATAGCTGAGGGTATTTTGTTTATTTTAAATAGCCTTACACAGACTTCTTGACAGTACCAATTCACGCATAGAATGCACGAGTCCGCCCCAAGAATGCACGATTCATAAAAGAAATGCTCACCAAGGGAAGTAAATGCCCGACCGCAACGCCTGATGCCTAACTTCAAACTTGTATGCCCATCATCATCCTCTGGAAGTCAGAAAAAAGGCCGGGTCACTATGACCCGACCGGGAACAAAATCCCAAAGTTATTTAGTTCTGTCTCCAAGGACTGCGCACAACATTTGTCTGGTTACGATCCGGTCCAACTGAGAAAGTGGAAAGAGGGATTCCAGTCAGCTGTGATACACGCTCAATATAATGGCGAGCATTTACAGGAAGTTCATCAAGTGTTTTAACACCTGTAATATCTTCTGTCCATCCTGGCAGCTCTTCATAAACTGGCTCACATTCAGAGATAACGTTCAGGCTGGCAGGGAACTCATTAATAATTTCTCCCTTATACCGATATGCGATACAAATCTTTAATGTTTCAATGCCTGACAAAACATCAATTGAGTTTAAAGATAAATCGGTAATACCGCTGACACGGCGAGCATGGCGGACAACCACACTGTCAAACCAGCCAACACGGCGCGGACGGCCTGTTGTAGTGCCATACTCACGGCCAACTTCGCGGATCTGGTTGCCAATTTCATTATTTAACTCAGTAGGGAACGGTCCGTCTCCTACACGAGATGTATAGGCCTTACAAACGCCCACAACATGAGTGATTTTGGTAGGGCCAACTCCTGATCCAATGGTTACGCCCCCTGCTACAGGGTTGGAAGAAGTAACAAACGGGTATGTTCCCTGGTCAATATCGAGCATAACGCCCTGAGCACCCTCAAATAATACACGACGGCCTTCGTCCAGAGCATCATTTAAAACAACAGAAGTATCGCAAACATACTTTTTAATCTGCTGGCCATATTCGTAGTACTCATCAAGAATTTCTTCAATGGTGAATCCTTGTGTTTCATAAATTTTCTCAAATAAACGGTTCTTTTCCTGAAGGTTGCGGGCAAGCTTTTCTTCAAAAGATTGACGGTCTAACAAATCCGCGATTCTGATGCCTACCCGTGCTGCTTTATCCATGTAGGCAGGCCCGATTCCTTTTTTCGTAGTTCCGATTTTATTGGCGCCTTTACTTTCCTCTTCCACTTCATCCAATTTTAAATGATAAGGAAGGATTACATGTGCACGATTGCTGATACGAAGATTATCTGCTGTAACGCCCTTTTCTAGCAAATAAGCCAATTCCTTCACAAGAGCCTTTGGATCGACTACCATGCCATTACCAATAACGCTGATTTTATCTTTATAAAAGATACCTGAAGGAATTAAATGCAATTTATAAGTTTCGCCGCCAAAACGAATCGTATGGCCTGCATTATTTCCACCCTGGTAACGGGCAATTACTTCTGCATTTTCAGAAAGGAAGTCAGTTATTTTTCCTTTTCCTTCATCGCCCCATTGTGTTCCAACTACTACTACTGAAGACATTAAAAGCACCTCCGGGTTTTTAACCTTATTATTAGTAAATACGCAAAAACATAAATTCCTTCATTAGTTTACCAATTCACAGTAACTAAAGTCAATAAAATACGAACATTGATAGTAATCTTTAAATATATGTTCGTAAAATATTAAATTTTTAATATATGACGGTTTGTCAATCTAAGTGCGACACTTCCTCATAAAACGCTTCGTGTGCAGTTTTCCAATTTAAACATTTC
>NZ_JBYTCJ010000065.1:0-2571 GCF_058790155.1 Neobacillus sp. FW104-15D2 | reverse complement strand
GAGCGAATGGCTAGTTCTTACTCGGCGGGAATCCCACCCGCTATATGATACGACCTAGGCTCGGCCGCACACCTGCCAAGTTAGTTGAATATGAAAAACATATTGCCGGCAGCCTAAGCGACATTGAATTGGCAGCTATTTTGACACTTCATTTTAATGATTCAATACTTATTGTCTTTACAATTGCTATGCCAAAAATGGTGAAATAAGCTAAAAACCTTAATAAATAAGAAAAATGACGTGTGCCAATTCACACGTCATTTCTTATGTCATTTATCGATAAAGCACCCGAAAAGGGAACCTTTACTATTAGGTGAATGGCTTTTTATAGTACAAAACTCCGCAACTATATGCAGCGTGTCTCCATGAGATTAAATACCAAATAAATGATTTCCTATTCTCTTAGTTACCGTACGAGTATAAATCCAACTATTCGTCGCTAATCCCGGATTATAGTAATAAACTGCACCGTCGCTCGGATCCCAGCCCATAAATGCATCCTTTACCGCTTTATAAGCACCTGAGTTTGGAGGTAATTGAGATTGTCCATCCATAAGCGAAGAAAAGGCATTCCTTTGAAGAATGACACCGTAAATAGAATTAGGGAATTCATCTGACTGCACCCGATTTAAGATAACAGCAGCTACGGCAACCTGTCCTTCATATCTTTCCCCGCGAGCTTCCCCATAAACCACATGCGCCATCATATCGACATCCTCGAGCCTTTGTGAAGTTTGTGGGCCGACAATACCTAATTGTTCTATGTTAAAATCTCTTTGAAACCGTGCTACCGAATCTTTAGTGATAGGACCATAATAACCGGTAGGCTGTGAGTGGAAATAGCCTAATTCTTTTAAAATGGATTGAATATGTATGACTTGCTCCCCTGTTGACCCAGTCGATAACGTGGCTGCCTTCGCTTCTTGATTTAATGCTCCAAACCCTACTAAAAACAATACTGTAAAAACAAATGGTTTTAAAATTTTCATTTACTTCTCCTTTGCTATTTAGTTTTTATGATTAGCTTGTTTTGTAACCTCCTTTCTTAAAAGCACAAATATCCATTACCCCTGTTTTTACAGAACTAAAACAAAATCTGAGAAAATAGGAATATCTTACCGGGTTTAAGTTTTAAATGTTTAAACCCTGAATACACGCTCCGGGGTTTTTCATTTATTATGGTCATTTATTCCAACCCCAATTCGGTGAAATATTTTAAGCAAATATTACGCCACTACATACCTTTCATTCCAACGAACTATCCCAAAAAAAAATCTATTTAATTAACTAGCAAATGTCTATACTCTTTTTAAAAATCTGCATTTACTAATTAGTAAGAATGGAGGTGGAAAATATGAGTAATCAAGATTTTAAATCCGAAGCTTACCGTCTTGTTGGACAAGAGGTTGAAGTTATAACAACGGAAGGAAGATATACAGGCACTCTTATGTCCGTTGGAAGTGATTCTCTTGTTCTTCAAACCAGAATTAGGGGCCGTTTGGTACGATTAATTATCCGCTTAGCGTTGATTGTTGCGCTTTTTAGATTTTTAGGCCAAAGAGGCATTTTTTAAAGACAGGTCAATTTTGATAAGCGCTCATAGCGCTTTTTTTTTGGGAACTAAAATGTTAACTTTGCTAACTAATATAACAATCACTACTGCTATGGCAAACCAGATATAACGTTCTAAAAACATCCCTATCGTCCAAGACAACCAGTTCCAATCATAGGTTACTAAATCCTCCTTTAAATGACTGATTCCTGAGACGTGCCCTGCACTGGATGAGAGGATCTTTATTAAACTGGTAATGACCCCTAAAAGAATATATATGTGGGCCACACTACTACACATCATGTTCCGGACGTGCAGTAAAAAAGCCAACTCTGTTGAGTTGACTAGATTTAATTTGTTTTATAATGAGTAACTGAGTACTAATTGCTCACCGATAGGACCCATCTTTCTTACTTCTGTATCTCGATAACCAACCTTTTCATACAATTTTTGTGCAGCAATATTTTTTTTATTAACTGCTAAGATTATTTCGTTAAAATTTGGAAATGATTGACGAGCAAATTCTTTTAACATTTCCATTCCTTTTTTTCCATAACCCTTACCCTGTTGAGAATGATTTATTGAGAGCGCTGTTAGCAACAAAGCTTTTGGATTATTTGTATAATCTTTTACTCTCTTACTAGAGTGTAGAATAAAGAACCCCACTGGTTCTTGATCGGCTAAAATCACAATAGGATATTGTTCACTAATATTAATTGCTTCTTCAATCTTATCGCTCGGTAATGCAGTGAATCTTACTTGATCTTCTGGTAAGTTAAAACCTCTTAAGAATTCTTCGTATTCACTTTTATAAAAATCTAACTTTACATCGTTAACCTCATTCATATTCAACCTCCTAGTATAGTAACCTCAACATTATTGTACCTTTAAGAACATACATTCTCAATAATTATAGGTAATATTTTCTAATTTTATAATACCTGTAACTGCTTAGGTTCTTAAATGTTTAGCTTTAAAAAAAAACGGGTACTTATCGCCAACTTCCAAAAACCTGGAAA
>NZ_JBYTCJ010000064.1:0-2943 GCF_058790155.1 Neobacillus sp. FW104-15D2 | reverse complement strand
TTGGTTAAGTCCTCGATCGATTAGTATCAGTCAACTCCATGCGTCACCGCACTTCCATCTCTGACCTATCTACCTGATCATCTTTCAGGGATCTTACTAGCTTACGCTATGGGAAATCTCATCTTGAGGGGGGCTTCATGCTTAGATGCTTTCAGCACTTATCCCGTCCGCACATAGCTACCCAGCGATGCCTTTGGCAAGACAACTGGTACACCAGCGGTGCGTCCATCCCGGTCCTCTCGTACTAAGGACAGCTCCTCTCAAATTTCCTGCGCCCACGACGGATAGGGACCGAACTGTCTCACGACGTTCTGAACCCAGCTCGCGTACCGCTTTAATGGGCGAACAGCCCAACCCTTGGGACCGACTACAGCCCCAGGATGCGATGAGCCGACATCGAGGTGCCAAACCTCCCCGTCGATGTGGACTCTTGGGGGAGATAAGCCTGTTATCCCCGGGGTAGCTTTTATCCGTTGAGCGATGGCCCTTCCATGCGGAACCACCGGATCACTAAGCCCGACTTTCGTCCCTGCTCGACTTGTAGGTCTCGCAGTCAAGCTCCCTTGTGCCTTTACACTCTGCGAATGATTTCCAACCATTCTGAGGGAACCTTTGGGCGCCTCCGTTACATTTTAGGAGGCGACCGCCCCAGTCAAACTGCCTGCCTGACACTGTCTCCCACCCCGATCAGGGGTGCGGGTTAGAATTTCAATACAGCCAGGGTAGTATCCCACCGACGCCTCCACCGAAGCTGGCGCTCCGGCTTCCAAGGCTCCTACCTATCCTGTACAAGCTGTACCAAAATTCAATATCAGGCTGCAGTAAAGCTCCACGGGGTCTTTCCGTCCTGTCGCGGGTAACCTGCATCTTCACAGGTACTATAATTTCACCGAGTCTCTCGTTGAGACAGTGCCCAGATCGTTACGCCTTTCGTGCGGGTCGGAACTTACCCGACAAGGAATTTCGCTACCTTAGGACCGTTATAGTTACGGCCGCCGTTTACTGGGGCTTCGATTCAGAGCTTCGCTTGCGCTAACCCCTCCTCTTAACCTTCCAGCACCGGGCAGGCGTCAGCCCCTATACTTCGCCTTGCGGCTTCGCAGAGACCTGTGTTTTTGCTAAACAGTCGCCTGGGCCTATTCACTGCGGCTCTTCGAGGCTATGAACCCCAAAGAGCACCCCTTCTCCCGAAGTTACGGGGTCATTTTGCCGAGTTCCTTAACGAGAGTTCTCTCGCTCACCTTAGGATTCTCTCCTCGCCTACCTGTGTCGGTTTGCGGTACGGGCACCTTTTATCTCGCTAGAGGCTTTTCTTGGCAGTGTGGAATCAGGAACTTCGGTACTATAGTTCCCTCGCCATCACAGCTCAGCCTTCACGGCAACGGGATTTGCCTCGTTGCCAGCCTAACTGCTTGGACGCGCATATCCAACAGCGCGCTTACCCTATCCTACTGCGTCCCCCCATTGCTCAAACGATAAAGAGGTGGTACAGGAATATCAACCTGTTGTCCATCGCCTACGCCTTTCGGCCTCGGCTTAGGTCCCGACTAACCCTGAGCGGACGAGCCTTCCTCAGGAAACCTTAGGCATTCGGTGGATGAGATTCTCACTCATCTTTCGCTACTCATACCGGCATTCTCACTTCTAAGCGCTCCACCAGTCCTTACGGTCTGACTTCACTGCACTTAGAACGCTCTCCTACCACTGACATCGAAGATGTCAATCCACAGCTTCGGTGATACGTTTAGCCCCGGTACATTTTCGGCGCAGAGTCACTCGACCAGTGAGCTATTACGCACTCTTTAAATGGTGGCTGCTTCTAAGCCAACATCCTGGTTGTCTAAGCAACTCCACATCCTTTTCCACTTAACGTATACTTTGGGACCTTAGCTGGTGGTCTGGGCTGTTTCCCTTTTGACTACGGATCTTATCACTCGCAGTCTGACTCCCACGGATAAGTCTTTGGCATTCGGAGTTTGTCTGAATTCGGTAACCCGATGAGGGCCCCTAGTCCAAACAGTGCTCTACCTCCAAGACTCTTACTACGTGAGGCTAGCCCTAAAGCTATTTCGGAGAGAACCAGCTATCTCCAGGTTCGATTGGAATTTCTCCGCTACCCACACCTCATCCCCGCACTTTTCAACGTGCGTGGGTTCGGGCCTCCAGTAGGTGTTACCCTACCTTCACCCTGGACATGGGTAGATCACCTGGTTTCGGGTCTACGACCACATACTCATTCGCCCTATTCAGACTCGCTTTCGCTGCGGCTCCGTCTTTCAACTTAACCTTGCATGGGATCGTAACTCGCCGGTTCATTCTACAAAAGGCACGCCATCACCCATTAACGGGCTCTGACTACTTGTAGGCACACGGTTTCAGGATCTATTTCACTCCCCTTCCGGGGTGCTTTTCACCTTTCCCTCACGGTACTGGTTCACTATCGGTCACTAGGGAGTATTTAGCCTTGGGAGATGGTCCTCCCTGCTTCCGACCGGATTTCTCGTGTCCGGCCGTACTCAGGATCCACTCAGGAGGGAACGAAGTTTCGACTACAGGGCTGTTACCTTCTCTGGCGGGCCTTTCCAGGCCGCTTCTTCTACCCCGTTCCTTTGTAACTCCATGTTGAGTGTCCTACAACCCCGGAAGGCAAGCCTTCCGGTTTGGGCTGTTCCCGTTTCGCTCGCCGCTACTCAGGGAATCGCGTTTGCTTTCTCTTCCTCCGGGTACTTAGATGTTTCAGTTCCCCGGGTCTGCCATCAATGCCCTATGAATTCAGGCAAAGATACTGCTCCATTACGAGCAGTGGGTTTCCCCATTCGGAAATCTCCGGATCAAAGCTTACTTACAGCTCCCCGAAGCATATCGGTGTTAGTCCCGTCCTTCATCGGCTCCTAGTGCCAAGGCATCCACCGTGCGCCCTTTCTAACTTAACCTAAAAGGTTT
>NZ_JBYTCJ010000063.1:0-4382 GCF_058790155.1 Neobacillus sp. FW104-15D2 | reverse complement strand
CGAGCGAATGGCTAGTTCTTACTCGGCGGGAATCCCACCCGCTATATGATACGACCTAGGCTCGGCCGCACACCTGCTCTGTTAGCACAATAAGAAAAGGTAGCTCCAATAATAAGCAGTATTGGCGTACTATTAATTAACCTTTTAAAAAGATACTTCACGATAAAAGGTTGAATCTATAAGTTCATTAAAAATGTAATTAGAGAACTTAGATGTCCGTTTCATTGTTGTTAAGAATCCACGCTTGTCCATTTCAAACTATTTGTGTTTCTCATATATTGCTAATAACTGAAAATATGGAGGTGAAATTCTTATGGATGAAAGGGTCAGAGAAAGGCTAAGGGTAATCCAAGAAGTTCTTCAAGAGCAACTTCTAACTCAGTTACAGACTCAACGTGTGGTGCAAGCTCAGAATCAGCGACAGGCGGAACTGCAAGCTCAACTGCAAGCTCAACTCCAAGCTCAACTCCAAGCTCAACTGCAAGCTCAGCTTCAACGGCAAAGTCAAGCACAGGCACAAAATGACACTGACACTGTTACTTTAAAAAATATTGGAAATCCAATTGTTGTTGTGAATTGCAACTGTGATAATCATCATAAAGACGGCAAAAAACAAAAAAGAGAATATTAAACTTTTAAAAGTTGTTTAACATGAATCCCTGAAAGGAAGCTCCACCAGCGGGTGCTTCCTTTACTCTGTTACTCAGTAGATGTCTACTGTGATTTTTAACTGCGTTTTATTATCGAACTAAACTGCTCTTTAGTGAAAAACAAAAAAGCTTTACTTCTCTTGAAGTAAAGCCTCCGTTTGTTTAAGTACAAAGCTTCACAAGCTTTGAGTTAAATCTTCCTTTTTATTAATGTCTCAAATACCAAATAAGCACCCAAAAAAAGTGGGGCTGAAAAAAACAGTAACTTTTCTATTCGATTTTAATCTTCAATCTTAAACCAGGGACCTGAAGCTTGAATGAAATTCCAAAGTTTTTCTGGAAGCTCAAGCTCGCTTACTTTTGAAGTCTTAATCGCTGTCTCAATTTCAGCTTCTTTTCCATTCTGAACCTTTTCTACCCAGTCTGGATTCATGATTAATGTATGACCAACTGCTGCTAGGGATAGACCCTTATCTAATGCATATGCAACATCATCAGCAGTTACCATCGAACCCGCAGCCATTACAGGAACTCTGTCGTTTACATGTTCAACAATTAATTCAAGCCGTGTTTTTCCATCTTCAATGCCTCGTGGTTTTGAAGATACATCATCAAGCGAAACATGGATGTAATCCAAACCCTGTTCAACCAGACGGTTAATTAATTGATAGGCATCTTCCATCCCATAACCGCCATTTTCTTCGGGTGATATTCTATACCCTAAAATAAACGGCTTTGTTGCGTGATTCTTAATCACATTTTTCATTTCCTGAATGACTGCCAATGGGAAACGCAAGCGATTTTCTAGAGAGCCACCCCATTCATCCTCACGTCTATTGAAGAAAGGAGAGAAGAAGTTTTGAAGTAAAAATCCGTGTGCACCATGAATTTCAACACCATCAAAACCAACTTCAATAGCTCGTCTGGTTGTTTCTCCAAAAGCATGAATCACTTCTATTATTTCATCATGTGAAAGTTCTCTGGGTAATACTGAAGGAGCAAATGCAGTAGCTTCAGTCTCTACAGCACTGGAACTAACCACCTCACCATTTGGAGTTAAAGATGGCAGTGCTTTGTTGCCTGCATGAAATATTTGAAGCAACGCAGGAGCTCCTCCACTTTTCGCCGCATCCGCCAATTTCCGTAGACTTGGAATAAATTTATCATCATAAGCTGCGAATTCATGCGTAAAACCTATACCGTTTAGTTGAACATGAGTACAACCTGTGATAACAAGTCCTACTCCATTGACTCTTTTTTTATAATATTTTACTTCTTCATCTGAAACGGTGTAATCATCATTACTGCTCCAAGTTGTCATTGGTGCCATAACAACTCTATTTTTTATGGTGATACCATTTTTAAATGTAAATGATTCAAATAAGTTGCTATATTTTGTGTTCATTTTTTAACCTCTTTCTTGTTATAGTTAGTTTTGCACTATTTTGTAATGGTGTATCAAATGGTGCAAGAATAGGTTAATCCTTAGAGAGCACTCTAAGGCAAGTGTTTTTTTATTTTTTCGATTACGAGTTTTTTCAAAAAGACGCAAATGCAAAAACAACTGGCTGTTTAATTTTTAGAGAAACAGTCTCCTAATTCATTTTCATAAAAATTAATTTTATTATCCAGATCTTCTAAACTTTGACGAAGCTTCTCAAATTCTTCCATTACTTTTTTTCGATGATTTTTAAGTAAAGCTAACCGTTCTTCCATTGTTTCATCCCCAACATGCCCCCACATGGCAAATTGCTTCATGTCTTTTAGAGA
Source organism: Neobacillus sp. FW104-15D2 (assembly GCF_058790155.1). Classification (NCBI taxonomy): domain Bacteria; kingdom Bacillati; phylum Bacillota; class Bacilli; order Caryophanales; family Bacillaceae; genus Neobacillus; species Neobacillus sp. FW104-15D2. Next base: position 1,962 of record NZ_JBYTCJ010000063.1, on the reverse strand, counting down.
CATCCCCGTATTTTTTAGGTGGAGCAATGATTCAATCCATAATTTATTTTCATCAGTGTAGATTCTGACATTGTTATCGTCTCTGTTTACTTTTATTAAGCCTTCCTTTTCATAAAACCTCAATGTATGTTCACTTAACCCAACAATTTTAGAAAATTCTCCAATAGAATATGTCAATATAATTGCCTCCATTAAATCTGATATGTCTATATCTTCTTTCATTTTTAATTTTTGACACAAAGTAAGTGTAATACTTAGAGTTTACTCTAAGTCCAGAATTATTAATTCTTCTGCCCGTTTTGAGGTGCTTTCCCAAAGTTATAAACCAAAATGGCAGGTGCTTTAACTTCAATATTGACATACAAAAAATCAAAACTCGCCACAGGTATATTGGCGAGTTTCCTTTACTATATTTTCCGATTCCTTATTCAACTAAACTGCCCGTTAGCACAATAAAAAACAGAATAGCCGTAGCCATCCCATTTTGAACATAAGCCCCTGTTTGTTTAAGTACATCAGCGATGATGGAAATGGATGTCATCTCGAATTTGGAAAAAGTATTAGCTGGAATCTCGATGATGGGTTGCAAAGCCATACTTACTGGATTACGACCTGACCTTGTAAGAAAAATGGTTCATTCAGGAATCCGCTTTGAAAAAGATGCTGAAACAAAAGGCACGCTGCAAGAAACATTAAAGAAATACCTTAACAAGGAAAAGACCATTTAGGTCTTTTTTTGTTATAGCTAACACCCTTATGCTTTCTAAATAGAAAATTACTTAATTGTACGATTTTCCCTCTTCTTATTGCACTAACCTGTCGCGTTAATGGAGCAACACGGTTTTCTTCCGAATCTCCATACGTTCTTGAACTAACGCCCCGATAGTTGAAGTACAATTCCTTCATAACCTTAATTTATTAAAATATGATTTCTTAGGATGGGTAGCTTCCGTTAAATATTGAAAAACATATAGAATCAAAGCCCTTAAGAAGTTTATCGCTAAGTATTTAAGTTTTGTTAAATTTTCTAATGCAAATATTTTATATCCTTTTACATATTTTAGTCCACCCAAGATAAATAACATATGAAGAACAGTATTTGAAATTATATACAACGGGAATTTACCAAAAGTCATTTTTAATAACCATAAGCTAGTGACAAAGTATGGACCGAAATTCATAAAATTCATACTATCGAAAGGTCCAATACCACTATAAAATTTCCACCAATTTTTCTTTTCGCCATAAAAATCTAAGGCTTTTGTGAAAGTACACATAAATATGGCAGTGGGAAGAAATCGTTTATAGGCATTTCTTCCTAGTAAAGGCAACGTTAACCAAGGCAGAACCAGCAAAGCCACTAGTAACAATTTTTGATTTTTCATCAATATCACCTAAAGTTCATCGATTTTTATTTATTCTTTAACAAGAGTTCCTTCATTATACAATCATCTTTTTCTTCACTTTAAATATACATACCTGTAAACAGATTTTTTTAGTGGAAAGTAGGTAAAACTTAAAACAATTAAAGATGTTCCAAGGAAAAAGTCGCCTTTATGTCGAATTTAGTAGATAAAGGTGATTATCCAATGAATAAAGTTGAGTTATTAAAAAAGTTACTAAATAGTAGTCAAGGTAATATGTTTTCATTTGAGATTCCTACTACAAAAGAAAATGAAAAAAAGATTCAAGAATTGGTTAGAGTATTAGAAACTGAAAAAAGAATTAAATTAAGAGAATATGTACAGAGAGAATACTCCGTTTATTTACATGGAATAATTAAGTATGCATCCGAATAATCGGAAAAATTGACAAATGATTTATGGGAATAAACTAAAGCTGTTTCATTAATAAAACTTACTTATCAAAGTTAATAGGAGAATTCGTGATTATGTGATACACTTTGTTTACCATTTGATTTACTTGTTTACATGTGCCCTACTCATTCGTGAGTGGGGCTCC
>NZ_JBYTCJ010000062.1:0-5544 GCF_058790155.1 Neobacillus sp. FW104-15D2 | reverse complement strand
ATCGTTCACTATATTTAGCCAAAAATAAACACCCCAAAAGTTAGATTTTAGCTCTAACTTTTGGGGTGCAGTACAAATGAAGTCCCTTTTTGTTCTATAGGAAGGCTTGATATTGCTTATTGATTAGGAAATAACCTATTTAAAGGCTTATTCAGGTGGTATAGGGTGGCCTTTATGTGTTTAAATCGTATCGTTTCCCTGTCACAAGAAAGATAACATTTTCTGAAATGTTTGTAGTATGGTCCGCAATTCTTTCAATGTACCGGCAGACAAATGACAATTGGGTAATCTGATTAGTCGAAGTAGGATTTTCCGGAATATAGCCTAAAAGCTCTTGCACAAGTCTGCCGTACATCTCATCTACCGCATCATCTTTTTCAGCACATTTTCGAGCTAGCGCTGCATCTTCGGTATAAAATGCTGTTAATGCGTCATTAAGCATATCCAGAGCCATATCCATCATTTTAGGTATATCCACAATTTCTTTAATATGTTTCTCTTTTCCAATATGGAGGGCAGATTTAGCTATATTAACAGCCTGATCAGCAATACGCTCAACTTCAGAGGCAATCTTAAGTCCAACAAGGATTTTCCTCAAGTCCTTAGCTACGGGTGACTGGGTTGCAATCATTAGAGTTGCTTTATCATCGATTTTGAATTCAAGTTCATCGATAACATTATCAGCTTCAATTACCTGTTTTGCCTTTTCAAGATCCTGCCTGATTAAAGCATCCATTGCCTCTTTTACTGCATTTTCTGAAAGTCTTGCCATTTCCAAAGACATATCTTTTAATTGTTTTAAACTGCTGTCAAAATTTGATCTAGTATTCATCAATCATTCACCTCATATTATCCGAATCTTCCTGTGATATATCCTTCTGTTCGCTCGTCGGATGGCTGGGAGAAAATCTTTGAAGTTTCATCCAGTTCGATCAGCTCACCCATTAAGAAGAAAGCTGTTTTATCCGAAACACGGGCAGCCTGCTGCATATTATGGGTAACAATTACAATTGTATATTTTTCTTTTAATTCTAGTATCATTTCTTCAATTTTCAAAGTAGAAATAGGGTCAAGAGCAGATGTAGGCTCATCCATCAGGAGTACATTTGGTTTTGTCGCGAGAGCTCTTGCAATGCAAAGCCGCTGCTGCTGTCCTCCTGACAGACCTAGAGCTGGAGCATTTAACCGGTCCTTAACCTCATCCCATAAGGCAACATCCATTAAGGACTTTATTACGATTTCTTCGAGAACTCTTTTTCGTTTTATTCCATGAATTCTCGGTCCATATGCAATATTATCGAAAATAGATTGGGGGAATGGATTTCCTTTTTGGAACACCATCCCTACATTTTTCCTAAGATCTACAAGATCGAGTTTTTCATTGAGGATATTTTGTCCGTTATAGTTAATCTCACCCGACATTTTAACCCCTGGGATAGTAGTGATCATTAAATTTAATGTTTTGATAAAAGTAGATTTACCGCAGCCAGACGGACCAATAATAGCTGTCACTTCTTTTTTGCGGATGGGAAAATTAATGTTCTTTAAAGCATGGTGGTCTCCATACCAAAGATTAAAATCCTTTACATCAAATGCTTTATCGGTGATTGTAAAAACTGACATTTTATTTCCCCCTTATCCAAACCGCCCGGAAATATATTCTTCTGTCTTTTTTTCGGAAGGATTTGTGAAGACATTTTCAGTAATATCATATTCAATTAAATCCCCGCTTAGGAAGAAAGCTGTTTTATCCGAAATCCTTGAAGCCTGCTGCATATTATGGGTTACGATAATAATGGAATAATCCTTTTTTAATTCTAAAATCAATTCTTCCACTTTTGCATTTGAAATTGGGTCAAGGGCCGATGATGGTTCGTCAAGCAGCATCACGGCCGGCTTCATTGCAATGGTGCGAGCTATACATAATCGCTGCTGCTGTCCCCCTGAAAGAGAAAGGGCAGATTTGTAAAGTCTGTCTTTTACTTCATCCCAAAGTGCAGCTTTCCTCAAGCTTTCTTCCACAATTTCATCCAATTTTCCTTTTTTACGGATGCCTGAAAATTTCAATGCGTGAGTTATATTATCGTAAATTGATTTTGGAAAAGGATTAGGCTTCTGAAATACCATTCCAATTTCTTTTCTTAAAGCAACCACATTAATATCTTTGGATATTAGATTAACACCTTCATAAAGGATTTCTCCCTCAGCTCTTGCCCCAGGAATTAAATCATTCATTCGATTAATGCTCCGTAAAAATGTCGATTTACCACACCCCGAAGGACCAATCAAAGCAGTAATTCCATTTTTATCTATATCCATACTAATTCCGTTTACGGCTCGTTTTTCACCGTAAAATATTTCCAGATTATTGATTTTCAAAATATGTTCTTTTTGGATTGGTTGTACGGAAACCGGGTTATCTTTTGTTGCTATAGCCATTACCAAACACCTCACCTTATTTCGATGCAGTCATTTTTTTATGAACAAGACTCCCTATAGTCCGAGCTAATAAATTAAAAATTAAAACAGAAATAACCAGCACAGCTGCAGAACCATTCGCTACTTCTTTTACATCTGGAATTAATCCCTGAGTATTGACTGACCAAATATGGACTGCAAGTGTTTCAGCCGGACGAAAAATATTTAATGGTGATGTTGATGAGAATGGATTCCAGTCAGAATAATCAAGCCGTGGTGTCGACAAACCTGCTGTAAATAATAAAGCAGCCGCTTCGCCAAAAACACGCCCCGCTGCGAGAATGGCACCTGTCAGAATAGAAGGAAATGCACTTGGTAATAAGATCGTCTTAATAGTATGCCAGTGATTAATTCCCAGTCCAAGGCTTGCTTCTTTTATATCACGGGGGACCGACCTAATAGCATCCTCACTTACACGAACCATTACAGGCAAGTTAAATACAGTAAGGGCCAAGGCTCCGCCTAAAATGGTATATCCCCATCCAGTTAATGTAACAAACATTAATAATCCAAACATCCCAATAACAATCGAAGGGAAAGATGCAAGTACTTCAACACAAACTCGAATAAAATCAGTCACTTTTCCTGGTTTTGCATATTCAGCCATATAAATTCCGCCGCCAAGGCCAAGCGGAACAGTAATAATCATTGTAATAATCAACACATAAAAGGAATTAAATAATTGATCCCGAATTCCGCCGCCGGCCATTAAATTGCTGGATGGCTTAGTTAAAAAATCAATTGAAATTTGTTTAACACCATTAACTAAAATGAAATAAAATAACCCTATCAGCAAGGAAATGATAATAACGGCAATTGCAACAAATATTCCGGTTGCTATTCGATCTGCTGTTTTACTGCTCATTAGATTTTCCTCCTCGCTGAAAGATATCGAATAATTAAAATAAAGACAAATGAAATAACTAACAAAATTAATCCCATTGACCAAAGAACATTGTTATCTACGCTTCCAAATGTAGTATTTCCCATGTTTAGGGTTATGATTGTGGTAAGTGTTCCTGATGCATCTAAAATGCTATGTGGAAATTTGCTTACATTCCCGATTACCATCTGAACAGCAAGTGCCTCACCAAACGCTCTGGCCATACCAAGAACAATTGCAGTTAAAAGGGATGGCATTGCTGCAGGTATTAACACTTTTCGAATCGTTTGCCATCGTGTTGCACCAAGAGCATATGAACCTTCCCGAAGAGCTTTAGGAATTGTGGCCATAGCGTCTGTAGCGATGGTGGTTATCGTTGGGAGAATCATTACAGAAAGAACAATCATACCTGAAAGAAGACTAAAACCTAATCCTCCGATATGATCTCTAATAAAAGGAACCAAAACTGTAAGCCCGATGAATCCATAAACAACAGATGGAATTCCAACTAGAAGTTCGATTACAGGCTGTAAAACTTTCCTTCCCCAGGAAGGCGCAATTTCTGTCATAAAGATTGCTGCACCAATCCCAAGAGGTGCCGCAACCAGTGCTGCTAAAAAAGTAACAGCAAATGATCCGAAAATAAAAGGAAGAGCTCCATATCCCGGATGCTTCTGATTAGATGGATCCCAAATTTTACTGGTTAAGAACTCAATAAGACTTACACCGTTATTGATAAATGCCTGTAAACCTTTTTGGCCAATAAAAATAGTAATCGAAATTGTTGCAGCGATCATAATAATGGCAGACAAGTAAACAAGAATCCTGCCTCTGACTTCCCCATCCATCCAGCTTTTATTAGATTTTAATAATCTGTCTTTTGCAGGAACCACTTTTTCCATAAAAATAAAACACCCCTAAAATTACGTGATAAACAGGGTAAAGCTTAAACGGCATTACCCTGTCAGTCAAAATGCTTATTTATTTGTAGTTTTTCCTGTAGCGTCACGCTCAACCTGCATTTTTGTTACAGGGATATAACCTTGTTTTGGCAATAAAGTTGTCTGAACTTCATCACTAGTCATATAATCAAGGAAAGCTTTTGCGACTTCGTTAGCCTCACCTTTTGTATACATATGTTCATAAGCCCATACAGGGAATTTTCCTGATTGAATATTTTCATCACTTGCTTCAACGCCATCGATAGACATTTTTGTTACTGTATCATCAGTAAAGTATGAGAGGGCTAGATATCCGATTGCTCCAGGTGTTTCAGCGATAATTTTCTTAACTGTATTTGAAGCATCTTCAGTAATTCCTTGTGCAGGTGTTGCACCATCTAAGGCAAATTTATTAAATACTGCACGTGTACCAGAAGAGTCGGGGCGGTTAACAAGAGTGATTTTTTGATCAGCTCCACCAAGTTCCTTCCAGTTAGTAATTTTCCCTGTAAAAACTTTAATCAAATCTTCTTTTTTAATATCTTTTACGTTAGCTTTAGGGTTAACTGCAGCTGTCATACCTACTACAGCAACTTTGTTATCATTAAGTCCTTCAATTTTCTTTTCTTCAGCAAAAACATCGGAGTTACCAATTTGAACGGCACCCTGTGAAACCTGTGATAAGCCTGTACCAGATCCACCGCCATTTACTTGAATGCTGACTTTAGTGTTTTTATTCATAAATTCTTCAGCTGCTGCAGCAGCTAATGGCTGCAATGCAGTTGAACCGGAAAGTATTAATGACCCAGATAGTTCTTTATTTCCTGCTGTTTTATTGTCTGCTTTGTTGTCGTCTTTTTTATCAGCAGCTCCACCGCAAGCAGCTGCAAATACCATCAATGCTGCCAGCATCATAAGTAGGCCTAATTTCTTGAAATTTTTCATTTCGTTTATTCCCCCTAAGAGATATGGTTGTTTTGTCCTACAGGTATTAGAATAAAGCTTAAGTATTAACCCAGTTTTAATGCTTTGTAAAGGTTTTGTAAATGTTTGTTTAGTTAATGTAAATTTCCGAATCTTTTCTTTCAATAATTACTAGTCTTATTTTTCCCACACACTCTAAAAAAAATCATAAAAAGAAACGCGTCCCTAAAGGGAAGCGTTTCTTTCATATTGTTGAAAAACAAATTTGTCAATGAAATCCTGTGAATTTTCAGGATTTCATTATTTTTTTTGTATAGT
>NZ_JBYTCJ010000061.1:0-6675 GCF_058790155.1 Neobacillus sp. FW104-15D2 | reverse complement strand
ATTTGCAAGAAGACATAAACACAGCCATTTTTGCCACTCGTGAATTTTCACACCTAGTATTGGATTCTTATGTTGTTCTTACTTATGTTGTTCTTATTCAAGTAAAGCACCCATTAGTTTAAGTGAAATCTTTCACAATACCCTTATTTCACCTTTAAAGCAAAACATAACTACTATCTTCAATCGTTTCCTCTATAGTGGAACCCAGCTACAGATTAGCCTCAAATGCCTCAACGTTCAAAGCAGGTTTATCCAATAGAGAGGTTAAAGATGCAACAGTTTTTGTAGGAGCTGGTTCAGATTTCCAATCTCATCACCAAGCCCAGAAAAGAAAGCACGATCCTCCGTTTCTACAGCCTGAACGGCGCGTGAGGCTAACTCATCTCCAGACATAGTTACGGATATAACGTTCGCTCTTGAATCCGTTGGGTGAGGTCTGCGTTTGATGTATCCTTTTTTCTCCAAAGTCCTTAGAACCTGAGAGGTTACGTTGACGTCCATCTTTACATGCTGAGCTAATTGAACTTGTGTAATGCCGTACTGGTCGTTTTGTTCGTTTAACCACTTGCAGGAAAAGAGGAGAACGAATTGTGGGTGAGTTAATTCAAAAGGTTCCAATGCTTTTCTCATCGCCCTCTGCCAAATATTTGTCACCTGCCATAGCATAAAGCCAGGGCTTTCCTCTGCATTATTGAATTTCGAACTCATATGTTATTCCTCTCTCTCTGTGTTCAACATTGTGTCCGCAATTATCCTAAAGTCTTGCTCCGAGATTTCGAAATGTCCAAATCGAAACAAGTAACCCCAGTTTTTCACTCCCCGCGTGAAGCTTAGCTTCTCCAAGAGTGCGCGGATCTTTATTTCCTTACAATCCACATACTGAATATTACGTCGAAAAGGTACGAATGAATCGGACATCCGGTATTCATATACATGGTCGTCCTGCACCTGCCCAATCGCAGTGAAAGCTTGCAGGGGCTCCCCATTGCTCATATCTGTTCGCGGGGAGTAATAAATAAGCCAATCACCGGATTGCATCCTTCTTAACGGTGCTGCCTTCCCATGACAGAGCTGGGCAAAACCACCCTCTACCCCCCTACTTACATGTGAAGCGGAAACGACTCCAATCCAATAACGACATGCTTTCCCTGAGATATCATGCACCATTTTGGCATTCCTTTTTTAGTGCTAGAGTAATTAGCCCCTCGATTGTAGTCGGGATACCTTCGACCATGTGGGCCCCAAACTTAGGTCCCAATTGTGCTGCATTTGTTCCTTTAATACTCACCCTATGGGTTACCTGCGTCTCTCCTCCTGATTCCTTCAGCAAATGCGTGAAATGAATTTGAATGCCCGCATTTGGGATATCCGTAACGTCCGAGAAACCATGTAAGGGATTGACCTCCGTTAGTTCAAATACGAGAGGTTCTTGTCCTAAAGGTTGCAACAATCCTCGTGTCCCTTGGACAAAGGGGCCATCCAGCGATGCACTTGCAATCCCCTTATCCCACGCTGTCCAAGTGGAGATATTACTGTACAGGCTCCAAATCGTTTCTGCTTTTACCCTCGTCATAATGGTGTGCTCGAATTGCCACATGGTTAACACTCCTCATTTAGCATTTAGTATTTAGTATTTAGTATTTAGTATTTAGTATTTACACATATAATATAGATACGTATTATATATGTCAATACTATAAAACAATTTAGTCACTATTTATGATTCTTCGGATCTCAGTAAGGTACCAGTATTATTAAACTATTCTGTCCGTTGGCAATTTCCGATTGAATACTCCTTTTTTAAGTATCCTACTCCCATAGTTGAACAACAAAAAAGAGCTGCCACCAGCAACTCCTTCTTCAACACAAGCCCCCGTTAGTTTAAGTACATATTTTCACAAATAGCTATTGTCTTTCGATGCAATTGATAGAAACGGTCATTATTTTATTAAAATTAATAAAACCAATAATCATAAGTAAAAATTATATTATTTTGCTTTAAAAAGGGCATTTTAAAAATATATGCTACCAGGGGGTTAATTACTTATGAATTCTGAACATAACATTCGTCTCACTTCTGCTGAAATAGCTCAACTTTGGACTGGATACATGAATAATAGTATGTCGAAGTGTGTATTTAAGTATTTTATAGAAAAGACCCAAGATGAGGAAATACGAACAGTAATTAATTTGGCTATTTCAATAGCAGATAAAATGTTACAAAACATTACAGAAATTTATGTTAAAGAAAGTCATCCCATTCCCGTAGCTTTTAGTGAAAATGAGGATGTTAATACAAATGCACCTGCACTATATTCTGATACATTCTTATTAAATTTTGTTCACAATATGTCAAGACATGGCTTAACTGCATATGGTGCAGCTTTAGCTGGTTGTACACGCTCCGATGTATTAGAACTTTTTTCAAGTGCAGTAGACCTCACTAGGGAATTATATTTTAAATCCTTAAACATCTCACTAGAAAAAGGATTGTATTCTAGGGCTGCCTCTATTCCAATTCCAGAAAAAGTTGAATTTATTGAGAAACAAGGATATTTAACTGGTTGGTTTGGAGAACGTCGCCCAATAAATTCTCTAGAAATCATGCACTTTTATGAAAATATGGAAAGAAATGCTGTTGGTAAAGCGTTACTATTAGGCTTTGCTCAGGTTGCAGGATTAAAAGAGGTTCAAAATTATATGGTTAGAGGAGCAAATATCGCTAATAAAGTTGTAGATATTTTGGCACATACATTAGCAGAAGAAAATATATCTGAATCACCTACATATGATTCAGAAGTTCTTAAATCTACGACTCCGCCATTTTCAGATAAGTTAATGATGTTCCAAGTATCCATGCTTTCTGGAATGTCACTTGGCTATTATGGAACTGCAATAGGTACAGTTGCTAGACGTGACTTGGGTTCAAAGTTTCTACGCATATTTCTTGAAGCTGTTCATTATGCAGAAGATGGAGCGAACATTATGATTGAACATGGTTGGATGGAAAAACCCCCTGCATCAATTGATGAAATTGAAATAGCTAAAACCAAAAGGAATAGGGATTATGATTGAATAAGAATGCGATTGAGAAATTATTATGGTCCATTGCTTTGCCTGGTTTTGGACAACTATTAAATCAAAAATATGTTAAAGGCGTATTGTTCATTTCCCTTGAATTTCTTGTAAATATCCAATCAAATTTTAATGAAGCAATCATTTCAAGTTTTCATTGTGATACTAATACTTCTATTGAGCAAATCAATTTCAATTGGCTATTGTTTTATCCCTGTCTGTATTTTTTTTCAATGTGGGATGCTGTAAAGGATGCAAATGGAGGAGGAGAGAATTCTCCCTTTTTATTTCTTCCTTTTGTTTTTGCAGCGTATTTTGTCACTCTTGGTTTGATTTATTCCACTGATATTAAAGTTTTCGGTGTATTGTTTGGACCTATTTTTTTACCAATGTTATTTGTTATACCAGGAGTGATAATTGGATTAGTTATAAAAAAATTCATTACATCGTTCATAAAATAAGAATGCCAAGTTGTTTTCGTAAGATGCAATCTATGGCGTTCTTTTTTATGTTTAATACAAAACGTTCTTCCACTAACCTGCCCGTTTGTACAATAAGGAGTTCAACAAAAAAGGCGGTTAACCCTGCCTGGATCACCGCACCCGATAGTTTAAGTGTGTTGTTTAACGAAATCTTAAAGAAAAAATCCTCTTATTGTTTGGCTATGTTAAACCCTGATGTTGATCTTTACGATAAGAAAACCGCTCCGTTAAAGAGGCGGCTTATTGAGCTATCGTATCCGTCGTAATCTGCTTTAGGAGAAAAGGTCATCTAACCGTCTGGTAAACGAGGGCTATGGCTCCAGAATCAAATGTCTTGTTTTCGATAAGTTTAAGATTAATCTTCTCCTTGAGACCTTGGAATAACGGCAACCCGCTGCCGATAAGGACGGGAGAAACCGTAATTTTATACTCATCTATTAAATCAAGCTGCATAAGGTAGTGTGCTAACCTAGGACTGCCGAGGATGACCATATCCTTGCCTGGCTGCTGTTTGAGGTTCTTGATCTCTACCTCGACATCTTCTTTCACCAGTCTGGAATTGTTCCATTCGACTTTCTCCAGCGTGGTGGAAAAAACGATTTTCGCTGTCTTTTCGATCCACTCGGCATGATTCCGTTCATGCTGCGAAGCTGAGGGATCCGAAGGCACAGATGTCCAGTAACTGTGCATCATCTGATAAGTCCCACGTCCCCATATGACAGTGTCGGCTGTACTCAGAATTTCTTTCGCGTGTTTCTCCAAGTCAGCATCATAGGAAACCCAGCCAATGTCCATTTCACCATTCGGACCTTCTACAAAACCGTCAAGCGATGCGTGCAGAAATAGAACGAGTTTTCTCATTTTTAGTTCTCCTTTGTTCATGAGGGATATCTACATTATACATTCACTACATTTAGATGCTCTATGTTAGTGGTCAACCATTCATATTCAGTTGTTAATACCCGTATTACATATCGCTTAAGCCAATTTTTTAACCATATCTTGTTAAACTAACCTGGCCCGTTAGTCGAATAAACGACTATTATTTTGAACATGATAAATTTCCTTCAAGTACAGCAGGACCAACCGCATTAGTATTTGAATTTATTGTTCGAACTTTAATTCGAGTAGGTCTCATCGTTGGGGAAATCTCATCCCATATTCCCGCCCAATTGTTCTCGGAATATCGAGTTAGTGGGAAAGTCCAACTTATTTCATTAGGAATAAATGTAATACCTCATAGCTATCATACTTTCCAATCCTCGTAGGCATCGGCATATATGTAAAGCATGAATACTAAGACTTGTTCTTTTATCTCTAAATTTCCTTTCGATATTATAAATTAACGCCACACCTTTAGCGTTTCCTGGAAAGGCGGTATCTTTTCTGAATAAGTTATTGAAGGAAAAATAGCTAAAGCAATTACACAAAGAATGATCTTTTTCATGTTAAAAACTCCTGTATTGGTTTTGTTAGTAGGTTTCCTTCGTTATAGTTTTAACAGCTATGATTTCTAATAGGAATAAAGCATAACGATAAGCATCCTTTTCAGGGTGCTTTTTAATTTTACACACTATCTTATAAGTAATACACTTACTCTGAGGTGGTTTAATTTGGCAGATATACTAAGAACTAATGAATTAGAAAATGCAATCGATTACCTAGAAAAAGCAGTTTTGCACTTTAATAATCGAGAAGATAAATACTGGTTTAAATGGCTTATGATTTCTTTGCATGGTGCTTTATATGGTTTTGGTGTTTGTGCAATTAAGGGTACTAGCACTGAGAGAGTATTAGAAATGAAATTAGGAAAAAAGAAATTTGAGCAGAAGAAAAAAGAAATGATTGAATACTATAAAGAATTAGGCTTCGATATTAATGCTGATACAAGGATATTAGACAGTACAGTTTGGTACAATTTAAGCCAACTCCTAGGTATCTGGGATATTTTAGAATACTGTCAGGATGAATCTTACATGATGCAGAGATTAGATAGTAAAGTCCTTAATATAATTGATACACAACGAGGATCTATAGACAGAATGATTAATTATAGAAATGATTTCGCTCATTTTAAACCAAGAGCTTTATCAGTTATAACTGAAGGAGCAGATTGGATTGTTAAAGATGTTGTTGATGTAATTAAGTTTCTTGCTTTAGAGTCAGGAAATGTTAATTATTTCGAGGAAGGTAACAGAGACAAAGTGAAATATTTTTTTGATCAGTTTGTTTTTTAACAGGAATTAATTTCCGAATAATGGAATTATATACATTAGATTGGGGTGATGTAAATGAGCAAAGATTTATTGTTAACCAGGATAGGGAGTGAATCTGGAGACACTTTAATTTTTGGTGGATTAACAGAGGATATTATTAATTTAACACTGAAAAATGTTAATGAACTTCATAAAGACAATAAGATTGAACTTTTAGAAGCTGGTAGGGAAGGTACAGACGCTGTTTATGTAAAAGCTAAAATAAAATAATTTTATATGGGAGCGCCTTCGGAATTTGCTTTTTTGTTTGTCGAAAACTTAAAGTTGTAAACTCCTTCCATGGAACACTTGTTTGCGTCAGTCTTGTTCTAGAGGAGAGTGATAAGGAATGAAAGAAAATTGGAAATGGGATGTTTTTTACTTGCAAGGCTTGTTTCAGCAATTATATACAGATGCAAATGACTCCTATGATTCACTTAATAATTTCGAAGGGGATACAAAGTATGTTGTTGCTGGCAACTTTCTAAATATGTCCTATCAAGGGTACTTAACAGCTAAACATTTTTATCAAGCTAATGAAGATATTCAGCGTGGAGATTTTGAAGATTATTTTAAGGGATATGAAGATTTTAAATTTCAAATGAACAAGGTTATCTCAGCCAAAGGATACAAATACATCATGGTTAATTAGTAAATTAGATCAGTTTAAGGATCGAATGATTGAAATTAATTCATTAATTGAAAATATTGAGTAAGCATCCAAATTAGGGTGCTTTTTTAGGATTTCAAGGTAATTCCTTCTTCAACTATCCTGCCAGTTAGTGGAAATCGAGTAGAGGGAAAATAATTTAATTATTTTCGCCCCTCTCACACCACCGTACATACGGTTCCGTATACGGCGG
>NZ_JBYTCJ010000060.1:0-8105 GCF_058790155.1 Neobacillus sp. FW104-15D2 | reverse complement strand
CAAGGCAGGAGTCTGCTTGATTCCATTGTGTTAGTCTATCGAGGTCAGTTTTCTTTTAACTGACCTAAGTAGTTACGGTATCATAATTACATAAAGGGAGGTTTTATCATGATAGGCATCATGTCATTTTTACCAATTTTACTGATATTAGTTTATCTTGCCGTACTTGGATTTGTTATATGGTTTGCTATTACTTTAATCAAATCGCAAAAGGAACGCAATCAAATCCTTAAAGAGATGTCAACCAAGCTAGATAGAATAGAATTCAATAGTAAAGACGGGGAGTAGTAACTTCTCCCCGTCTTTTTAAATTAATATTTTCTGAGACTGATAAGCTAAAGCGTATCCGCCGATATTGATTTTTTCAATACTGCCGGATTCTACAGATAAATTTGCATAAAGCTCAGAGGTTTTTCCATCGAATAGCCTTGTTCAAAGGTATAGGAGGCCTCCTTGTTTATCCATTCATCCCTGTATTTCGCCAGGTAGCAAGCAAGCGCAGCATTAGATGTACCGGTTGCACTTTCCTCCGGAATATCGAGCAAAGGAGCAAAGTTCCGGCAATGGGCTGAAGCGCCATGAAGGGTTTCAAGTGTAAAGACATGATAGCCTGTAGAATCGTATTTTCTGCTTATATCGGTGATTTTCTCCATATCGGGTTCCAGCCCAAGAAGAATATCGAGGGTTTTGACAGGAATCAAAATCGCACGCAGCCCGGTTGTGACCACTTGTATCGGCATCTCCGAAACCAGCTGATCCTCGTTAATCCCTAAAGAAGCCACTATTTCCTCAGACGAAATTTCCTCAAGAAAGCTAGGCGGATTTTGCTGGAGAAATACCGATTCGTTTTCCTTAATCTCCACATATAATAGTCCCGCCTTCGTTTCGATGGAGTACATTCCAGGCTTCACCAGTTCTTTTTGATTCAGCAGCGAAAATGAAGCCACAGTAGCATGCCCGCATACATCCACTTCTTCATTAGGTGTAAAATACCGAATCCGATAATCCGCCTGTGAGGATGGTAAAATAAAAGCAGTCTCAGAAAACCCTAATTTTGCAGCAATAATCTGCATATCTTTTTCAGTTAAAGAGTCTGTATCAAGTACGACTCCCGCAGGGTTTCCCCCTTCTCCATTTTTTGTAAAAGCAGATAGAACAAAGACTTCTAATTCCATTTGATTCCTCTCCTCCTTTAAAAACTATTAATCTCTTCTACTAAAGTTTGAAGCCCAGATCCCTGGCCAGAATTTTTCATCGCATTTTTTATTTTTTCCTTGCTTTGCTGAATTTCCTGAAGGTTAGAAACCAAGGATTCTGTCGTCAGCTCTTCTTCCTCCAGAGTGACCGCGTAGCCTTTTTCAGTAAATGATTTCGCATTTAGAATTTGGTCTCCACGGCTTTGCTGTCGGCTTAAAGGGATAATCAGCATCGGAATATTTAACGCAAGAAACTCAAAAATGGCATTAGAACCACCTCTTGTAATAACTATATCCGTTGCGGATAGGATATCGGGAAGCTCGTCATGTATATATTCAAATTGCTGGTAACCGCGCACTTCCAATGAAGGTTCAAGGTTTCCTTTTCCACAAAGATGAACAATTTGATAGTTTTCCAACAGCTGTGGCAATGCACCTCTAACCGTATCATTAATTTTTTTGGCTCCCAGGCTTCCACCCATTACCATTAGGATTGGACGGCATCCGTCAAATCCCAGAATTTTTTTTCCCTGCAAACTTGAGCCCTTTAATATGTCATTTCGAATGGGTGACCCGATTACTTTCGTTTTTTGAGAAGGAAAAAATTTTGCTGATTCCTCGAATGATGTAAAGATCCTTGCTGCAAAGCGTTGTGAAATTTTATTAGCAAGCCCAGGGGTCATATCGCTTTCATGAATAAAGGCAGGAATCCCAAGAGAGCGAGCTGCAATAATGACAGGAACCGAAACAAACCCTCCCTTTGAAAAAAATAAGAGCCGGTTTGATTTTGTTTAATATTCTCCTCGCCTCTATACAGCCCTTTAAAACCCTGAAGGCGTCAGCCACATTTTCAAAATCAATATATCTTCTTAATTTCCCGCTTGAAATTCCATAATACGGGATGCCTAGCTTTTCAATTAGCTCTTTCTCAATTCCTTTTTTGGATCCTATGTATCTCATATCCCACTTTTGTGGATCAAGTTCTTTCATAATTCCAATATTCGGCGTTACATGCCCAGCGGATCCCCCGCCTGTAAACACAATTGTTTTTTTCATACTTCCTCCTAAACCCAAGCTTTATATTAAATTATAACTTAAACAGCTCCAGGGATTAACCCTTTCATTTGTACCTCCTTTCCCTTTTCTTTAAAATAAGGTAAAACACTGACAGGAGTTAACTAAACATGCTTGTTATTTTATATACCTTAAGCCTTGCTGTTTGGATCTTTTTTATAATCGATGCGATTATTGGTCTGCGTACACTTGATTCTTTAGAAAAAGAGGAAGTATTAAAAGACGGCCCCCTTCTTAGTGTGATCGTTGCAGCAAGAAATGAGGAAAAGTCGATAAAATCCAGTGTTCTTTCCCAGCTGAATCAAACGTATCGAAATGTGGAATGGCTGCTTATTAACGACCGTTCAACAGATGATACAGGCAAAATAATGGAGGAAATAAAAAAATCCGATAAGCGTGTTAATGTAATTCACATTAAGGAACTTCCTGAAGGATGGCTTGGAAAAAATCATGCCCTTTATTTGGGGGCAAAGAGTGCCACCGGTAAATGGCTGCTTTTTACTGATGCGGATGTCCATTATCAAAAAGAGGCTTTTGGAAAGGCGCTTCACTATTTTGAACGAAACAATCTGGATCACTTAACAGCTGCCCCCAACTTAAATGGAAACGGTTTTTGGCTAAAGTCGTTTGTAGGTTTTTTTCTATTTGGATTTTCATATTTTAAACGGCCCTGGACCGCCAATAATCCCCGTTCCAAAAGTGGAACCGGAATTGGTGCATTTAACCTCGTGCTGAGAAAAGCTTACGAGCAATTTGGGACTCATGAAAGAATAAAGATGCGTCCTGATGATGACCTTCAGCTAGGAATGAAAATGAAAAATGAAGGCTATCGGCAGAGAATAGCAACAGCCCTGGAGTTAATAGAAGTCGAATGGTATGGAACTCTGAAGGAAGCGTTAATTGGCCTTGAAAAAAACACTTTTGCAGGGTTGAATTACCGAATAAGCATGGTTCTTTTTGCTGTAGTAGGAACTTTTCTGTCCCACATTCTTCCTTTTTTTACTGTACTTGTGCCGGACAGGCTGGTTATCCTTATGAGCGTTGCCAATATCGTTGCGATTGGAATTTTATATTTTATGGTCATAAAAAAAATGACACGGTTTTCCCCATGGATGTTCCTGGCTTTCCCATTAACAGGAATGATTTTTATTTATTCCATTATTAGGGCTAGTATTTTGACATTTAAAAGGGGCGGAATTGTGTGGCGAGGCACTGCTTATAAGCTTAGCGAGCTTAGAAATATGAATCGCAAAGACTGATTTTTTTCTTTTGAAAAACCCATCTGCTATACTAAAAGATATTTAGAAAACCGAAAACAAGGAGGCTTTTTTAATGCCATCATCAGTTAAACTATTTACACCCTATACGGTAAAAGGGGTTACCTTTAAAAACCGGATTGTGATGTCACCAATGTGCATGTATTCCTGTTATAAAGAAGACGGGATGATTACAAACTGGCATCGGACCCACTACACATCAAGAGCGGTTGGACAGGCAGGATTGATTATCCTTGAAGCCAGCGCAGTCACTCCACAGGGCCGGATATCACCACAAGACCTGGGTATTTGGAGCGATGAACATATTGAGGGTTTAAAAGAGCTAATAGGATTAATTCAGGAGCACGGAGCAGTTGCAGGAATCCAGCTTGGGCATGCGGGCCGAAAGGCGGTTTTAGAAGAAGACATTATCGCACCTTCTCCTTATGCCTTTGATGAAACCTACAAAACACCTAAAGAAATGACACTAGAAGAAATTCAAGAAACGATTGAAGCTTTCCGCCTTGCTGCAGAAAGAGCAAAGAAAGCAGGATTTGAAGTAATTGAACTACATGGTGCACATGGCTACCTGATCAACCAGTTCCTTTCTCCAACAGTGAATAAAAGAACTGATGAATACGGCGGATCAGAGGAAAACCGCTATCGTTTCCTCCGTGAAACCATTGATGCAGTAAAAACTGTCTGGGACGGACCTTTGTTTGTAAGGGTCTCAGCTTATGAGTACCTTGAAGAAGGCTTAAAGGCTGAGGATTACGTTCAAATGGCGAAGTGGATGAAGGAACAAGGCGTGGATTTAATTGATGTAAGCTCAGGCGGAGTTGCACCTGCTCCGGTTAAAGCTTACCCTGGATATCAGGTTCCTTTTTCTGAAACCATTAAACATGGAGCAGACATTCCAACTGGAGCTGTCGGCCTTATCACAACAGGTATCCAGGCTGAAGAAATCCTTCAGAATGACCGGGCAGACCTTATCTTTATTGCCCGCGGCTTCCTACGTGACCCATACTGGCCGCGCACTGCCGCAAAAGAGCTTCGGGCTGATCTCGAACCGCCAAAGCAATATGGTCGTGGCTGGCTGTATTAATTTCCTAAAAAACGTGTGGCAACCCCCACACGTTTTTATATTATATTAACTTTTGTTAAATCACCCTTAGGAATAATGACTGCTCCACAAGCCTTTTCATAAAATTCTAACGGTCCAGCCCCGCCAATAATTGCATAAGCATAACCTATGTCTTTCATATCCTTTAAACAATGATGCAGCAATGAATATCCATATCCCTTGCTCCGGTCAGAATGGGATACACCCATTGGCCCAATATAGCCTTTCTTCCCCTTATAAATATCAAAGGCAGCAAATCCTACTATCTCACCGTCATTATCAAAAGCAATATACATAGAAGGTATGCTCAGGAGAAAACCCTCCCTCACCGTTTGGGCCCAATCAGATGAAAAATGCTCCTCCACATAGTAAACAAGCTGGTCAAAATCGTTATGATTAACTCTTCTTATATTCTGCAATGGCAGCTCCGGAAAAATGTAAAGATCAAGGTTTGCGATCATGTCCCGGGAAGTCGTTCCTAAATCTAAAATAATCTTTCTGTTACAGTCTGTTAAATAACGGGCTGCCGTTTCCGTATTCATTAATGCTTTTAATAAGTGCCCCTCATTTAAATAAACTTGATTATATCTTTTCATTGTCTTAGCTGCAGCATTAAATATGGCATTCACTTCATTTGAAACTGGAACTCTGAAAAAAGGGCTTTGATGTAAATCATCATCATTTTCATCCCTAGCGTGTTCTCTTAGTGAGCTTAAATCCATATTCATTTTTAAAGAAATTTCCCCAAGCACCCCTGACTTCTCCTGGAGACAGGCAAGGAGGATATCCAAAGCGGTTAAGACTCGGCTTTCGGATAAAAAAGCCTCCTCCTCGGCAGCTGCTATAATTCTAGCCATTCGATCTGTGAAATGAAAAACCGGAGATTCCAGAATGATCTCTCCCTTTTTAATAGATTTAAATGTCTTTAGAAAAATTTATGCAATGGTCATCAAGGTGCCCCACTAAGTATCCGTGCTTTTCATAAAATTGAACAGCGCTTGTCCAATGTCTGTTTGTCTCGAGGACTATTTTTTTATATCCTAAACTTACTGCAATTTGCTCTAATTCCTTCATCATTCTGCCCGCAAGACCCATTCGCCTATATTCCTTTTTAACCGACATTCTTTCAATCCGTGCTGTATCAGAAGATTTCCTGCTCAGTGCCCCTGTACATAAAACACTTTTGCCCAAAATTCCAATTAAAAACGAACAGCCAGGCTTGGTATAAATCTCCATGATATTATACAAATCCGGATTTAATGAATGATCAATAAAATCAAACCGCTCTCCCAGCCCTGCAAGAACAAGGCTTCTGGCAGCCTCTGTATATTCATTTGTAATTAATTTTATTGTTATATCTGCCGTGCCGAACATTAAGATGCCTCTCTTCTATTAAAGCTCTCTTACTGTTTCGTGATCTTTTTATAAAAATCCTGTTACTATTTTAAAAATCACTTTCAAGAAACTTTTCTATATCTTTCCTATATGGCATCCCGCTCTGTGCACCAAGCTTCGTAACTGATATTGCGGCAGCGGCATTGGCAAAGCGGCAGGCCTCTTCAAGATTCTTTCCGATACTCAAACTGTAAGCAAGAGCTCCATTAAAGGTATCACCTGCCCCTGTTGTATCAACTGCCTTCATCTTATATCCTTCTATCTGTATTTCTTTTTCCTGAAAAATAGTGACGCCCCTTGCTCCCTGGGTCACTATACATTTTCTTTGTAAGCTCTCTTTCTCTTTTGTTTTTATCTCCAAAGATGAGAAAAGCAGCTCCTTTTCATGCTCATTAGGTGTGAAATAATCTATTAGTTCGACCATTCCCGTTGGGAGTTTTTGAATAGGCGCAGGATTAAGAATAACTTTTACATTGTGTTTCTTGGCTAGAGAAACTGCCTTCACAACACTATTGATTGGAATTTCAAGCTGTAAAAGAAGAATATTACTTTCAGCAATTACAGTTTCATTTTTTTCGACTATTTCAGGAGTAAGAAAATAGTTTGCGCCTGGGACAACTACAATACTGTTCTCTCCATCTGAAAGTGTAATGGAGGCGATACCTGATGAAGCGTGAGGAATGGTTTCTATATAGTCTTCTTTAATTCCCTCGTTTTGCAGGTTTTCCTTTAATTCATATCCAAAAGCATCGTCACCAACACAGCCAATAAATTCAACCCTAGCCCCAAGCCTTGCGGCTGCTACTGCCTGATTTGCTCCCTTTCCACCAGGTATCGTATTAAAAGACTCGCCTAAAACTGTTTCCCCCCTCTGAGGGACCCTATTTGTCTTTGTCACAAGGTCCATATTGATGCTCCCAATAACTGTAATTCTAGGTATCATCATTGCTCCACCTTTTATTTAATATATTTTTCACCGATTTCATTAATTTTTCCAATATTTTTCCTTTCTCTTGTTCATATTAAGGAAAGGAGGAATCGGATACATGTTACAAACTTTTATTTTAACTTTGCTTCTTGGTTTAAATGTACCAGTACAGTCCGATAATTTGATACTTTTAAATAAAGGAATTCCGCTAACTCATTTAACAAGAGAAGAATTAAGCCTAATTCCTGAACCCGGTGCTGCCTTTCCGGACACTAATCGTCTTGGGGAATTGGTTGACGACCTTGAAGATAAAGTAGCTCAAGCTCCAGCTGATGCCTATATCGGACAAAACGGCAGCATTATCCCTGAAAAGGTTGGACAGAAACTCGATAAGAAAAAGCTGGCTGTTCAGCTGGTGCAATACTTTTTTGAAGGCAAGCCAAACATTCTGGAAGTTCCTATACAGCCTGTATATCCCAGGGTAGACAGTGAGATCCTTGACTCTATAAATACAATGATGATTGGCCGGTATACTACCTATTTTAATGCAGGGAACAGGGAACGCGCCAATAACATAGCGCTCGCAACGAAGTCACTTAACAATAAAGTTATATTTCCCGGAGAAACATTTTCATTTAATAAAATAGTCGGGAAGCGGACAACCGAGCAGGGCTATTTAAAGGCTCCAATTATTGTTCGCGGAGAGTTATCTGAGGGAATTGGCGGAGGAATTTGTCAGGTCTCTTCGACTCTATTTAACGCTGCAGATAATGCAGGTTTAAAAATTATTCAAAGGTATTCCCACACGAAAGCAGTGACATATGTTCCACCTGGAAGGGATGCTACTGTAAGCTGGTACGGCCCCGATTTTGTTTTTAAAAATATGTACAGCCAGCCAATATTAATCAGGGCCAAAAGCCTGGGAAGCCAACTTTCAGTATCCGTTTATTCTTCTGAGTACATAAATTTCAAACCTAAAAGTATTCCCGGTGCTCCTGCCATTCTTCCTAAAGAAATAATGTTCGAATAAAGCAAAAAAACAGCCGGCAATCTAATGAGGCTACTGAAAATCTTCCGATTTTATAGTCCTACTGAGAAAATACAATTGAAAAAAGCCGGGTTTATTCCATATT
>NZ_JBYTCJ010000059.1:0-8279 GCF_058790155.1 Neobacillus sp. FW104-15D2 | reverse complement strand
GGCTAGTTCTTACTCGGCGGGAATCCCACCCGCTATATGATACGACCTAGGCTCGGCCGCACACCTGCCCCGTTTGTTCAGTAAGGAATTTAATCAAAAAGGCGGTTAATCCTACTTGGATCAACGCACCCGTTAAGAGATAATCGTATCTAACTGAGGGAGCACAAAAAGAAATGTTTCTTATCTAATTTTCGAATGTCCTAAGTATAACCACCTGCATCGGAGATAACCTATCTTATGGAGGTGCTAAACATGGGTCGAAAATTTGAAAAAAACCTTATAAAATTGCTTTATTTCTTTGGTATTAGTTCCTTTATTTACTTAATAAAAAAACCACTTGCAAAGGACTGGCTCCTTGTTTTCTTTATAAAAAGTTATTATGCATCATTGGTCGATAAACTGCTTGTAAATAAAGGTTATGTTAAATATCCCATCCGATTTCCAAAACAAGTTAAAACAAGTGTGGTGTTTGATTACATACTTTTCCCAATTTCTTGTGTTTTTTATAATCAACTGACTAAGGATTCTCGCATCCTTCAGTGCCTTTTAAAAGTTCTGTATTTCAGTGTACCGATGACTATTACTGAGCTATGGCTAGAAAAAAATACACAGCTTGTTAAATATAAAAAGGGGTGGAATTGGAAAACCACTTTTTATTCGCTTTCTTTTTCCTTTTTATTGGTCAGATTTTCAATGTCTGTTATAAGACTTCTCTTCAATAATAAATACGATTTTTCTTAGATGGAGGTTCTTAATAAACAATAAGAGTAAAAAGGAAGAGGCATTTCTTCTTCCTTTCGTATTATAAGTTCAACCAGATATTTCTGGTTGAACATTTTTTTAGCTACAAGAAAAAAGACGGCCGCAGCAATCATCCTCAGCCATCACAATAAATGAATTTCCCCCACTTTATGAATATTCCAACCATTTAAAATAACTTACCAATTTTTAAAAAACTTTAAAGAATGTTTCCCTCCTATTTTTGGAACAATACATTTGATTGTATTAACGAATAAGGAGGTTAATTAGAAATGGATAATCAAAAATTAGCCGATCATGAATCTTTGGATTTACATGAAGTTATTAATTTCAAAACCCTGTGTTTAGCGAAATCAAAACTAATGCAAGGATTGGTATTTGATCATGATTTGAGAGCATTAATGCAAAAAGATGTTGAACAATCCATGCAAGCGCTTGGGGAATTACAGGCAATTTATCAACGTGCACCTTTTGAAGCTCCTGTTCCTCAAAATCGGCCAACACCCATAATAAATTGAAAAGGAGGCAAATTCATTGAACCATGACTATTTAGACCCTATAAACTCGCTACACGTACCAGAGCTAGCAGATACCACATTTGCGATGGATTTACTTCTTCGTGCCAAAGAAGGTGTGCGCAATATTGCTGTCGCATTAATGGAGTCTGCATCACCTGATGTTAGAACCCTCTTACGAAACCAGTTAATGCAAGGTATTGCCATGCACCAAGAAATTACAGAACTAATGATTAATAAAAAATGGTTCCATCCATACGAACTAAGTGAACAGTATAAACTAGATCAACTCTCTGCCAACAATACATTGATGATTGGCAAAATGAATCTATTCCCTGTTGAGACCAATAGAAAAGGTATGTTTGACCGGACACCTGATGATCACTAACACTGGAGGCTGTAACCAATGAAGGCAGTAACGTATCAAGGTATTAAAAATGTTGTAGTCAAAGAAGTTCCAGATCCAAAGATTGAAAAAGCAGATGACATGATTATTAAAGTAACGAGTACAGCTATATGTGGGTCTGATTTACATTTAATTCATGGCATGATTCCTAACCTGCAAGAAAACTATGTTATTGGTCATGAACCGATGGGAATTGTTGAAGAGGTTGGACCAAATGTTACGAAAGTAAAAAAAGGGGATCGTGTTATTATTCCTTTTAACATTGCCTGCGGGGAATGCATTTATTGTAAAAACCATTTGGAAAGCCAATGTGATAATTCTAATGATAATGGTGATATGGGTGCCTATTTCGGATATTCGGGAACGACTGGCGGTTATCCAGGCGGGCAAGCTGAATATTTGAGAGTGCCGTTTGCCAACTTTACTCATTTCAAAATCCCTGAGACCTGTGAAGAACCTGATGAAAAGTTATCCGTTATCGCTGACGCTATGACCACAGGTTTTTGGAGTGTTGACAATGCAGGCGTGAAGGATGGAGATACAGTTATTGTATTTGGCTGCGGTCCAGTTGGTCTTTTTGCTCAAAAATTTTGTTGGTTAAAAGGTGCAAAGCGTGTCATTGCCGTAGATTATGTCGACTATCGTTTGCAACACGCCAAACGTACCAACAAAGTTGAAATTGTAAATTTCGAACACTTTGAAAATGTGGGAATGCAGTTGAAAGAAATGACGAAGGGTGGCGCTGATGTTGTCATTGATGCAGTTGGTATGGACGGTAAAATGACTGATATGGAGTTCCTTGCGAGCGGAATGAAGCTTCAAGGCGGAGCATTAAGTGCGTTTATAATGGCTTCACAAGCAGTGCGTAAAGGCGGGACAATTCAAGTTACGGGCGTTTACGGTGGCAGATATAATGGTTTCCCTCTTGGAGATATTATGCAGCGAAATATCAATATCCGCTCCGGTCAAGCTCCTGTCATCCACTATATGCCATACATGTTTGAATTGGTAACATCTGGTAAGATTGACCCGGGCGATGTAGTAAGTCATGTCCTTCCTCTTAGTGAAGCAAAACATGGCTATGAGATTTTTGACACAAAAATGGATGAATGTATTAAAGTCGTGTTGAAACCTTAAGGAAGGAGGTATGAAAAATGAACTACGCCTTGCATGAAGTTCTTGAGGTCCATGAGATGGCTGCCTTTAAGACCAATTGTCTGACTAAGTCCAAAACGATGAAAGCGTTAGTTACAGATCAGCAATTAAAAGATATTATGCAGCAAGACATTGATGTATCTACGATACAATTACAAGAATATGCTTCTATCCTTTCCAACGCTAAGCAGTAAATTAGGAGATGAATGAACATGAATCCAATCATTGAAAATTTAACTGGCATGAACGCACTATCGGATCAAGTGGTTGCAATGGATTTATTGATTGCAGCTAAGAGTGGAGTTAGAAATTATGCCATGGCAGTTACGGAAGCAGGAACGCCGGAAATTAAAGAAATGCTCACTCGCCATTTAGTGGAAGCTCTTGATATGCATGAACAAATATCCGCATATATGGTAGAAAAAGGATGGTACCATGCTTGGGATACAAACGAACAGATCAGTTTGGATTTAAATAATATCAATACAGCATTGAACTTACCGACATTATAAAAAATTCCCAGGAACAGTTTAATACTCACCAAATAAACTGTTCCTATTAAACCATTTTGAGTTTATTTGGCAGAAGTAATAAAGTTAATACTTCTTGCTTACTCGTGTTTGTTTTACACTATATAATGAAAACAATTAATTGACTATTTTATTATGAAAAGGTCGGAGCAGGAAATTCATCAATTTTGATACGAAGTAAACTATAAGGTTTCTGTCGTAAGTCTTTTCCATAATGAAATCTAGGCTGCCGATGTAATTGGTTCACAATGACATACAAATATTGATCCGGACCAATTGAAAAAGTATCCGGCCACAAAATTCTCGGATCATGTGCGATAGTTTCCATTATGCCATTTGGCAATATCTTACGTATACTGTTGTTTTCATAATCTCCAGCATAAACAGTTCCCTTTGCATCGGTGATCATTCCATCAGACGCACCTTTTTCTCCCCAATACTCCACATGATAAGGTAAATCCATGTCCGGTATCATTCTGTCTCTCAGGGCTTCTGTTGAGATCGAGAACAAATGACGACTGGTTAGTGGAGCAAAATATAATATCTTTCCATCGGGAGAAATCGCAAGACTATCAGACGCCAATCTAAATGGAGAAGTTGAACCGTCTTTGTTTCGATTCATTAAAATTTGACCTTCTACTTTCGGTATAAAATAGGGATCGGGTGAAGTTGAATTTGCTCCATTTAACCTTCTAAACGCGTTTCCATTTTCTAAATCTACGACGATAATAGCTCCTGGTCCTCTTGAAGAAGAATCCGTTATATAAGCATAACCTGCTTTTCCAACACGAAAATCAAAACGGACATCATTCAGATAAGTTGTAGGCAGGACAACATCTTCTGTAAAGGTATATACTTTTCTTATTGTATTGGTTTCTAAATCAACAGCGACTAATTTTGCCCCCCATTTAATAGGTTCAGAAAAATTGGGTGCCGCTGTATCTAATATCCAAAGCGTTCCCCTTCCATCAGCAACTACACTTTGGACACTGATGAAAGTCATTGTGATATTCTCGGGGTTAACCAAATTGGTTTGTAAATTAGGATAAGGCTGCAATTTATCCTCAACAATTTCCGCCACCGTAAATTTAACATCGTCTCCCCATTTCGGAAAGCAAATGAAAATACGACCATTTTCTGAAACAGTAACACCTGTAGGCATAGCCCCATAAAATGCATAAACTAGTTCTAAATTACCGAAATATTTTTCACTAGGTAACATAGGTTTCATAATATCCTCCTCAAGCATTCAAACGGGATATCTCCTATATATGATTTATATTTTTTCTAGTGCATGTTTCTTAATAAGTTTTTCTATGAAGTAGAATTCAATTAGCAGGTAGCAAAGTTCAATATTCCAGAATCAACGTTAAGCTGTTATAAATAAAAATCGAGAAAATTTTCTTTGAAAAACTTTGTGAAGAAATGCACTTAAACTAAACTGCCCGTTTAGTAAAATAAAGAAAAGCCTTACTCCTTATTGAAGTAAAGCACCGGTTAATTTAAGTACAATTCTTCCAATTAACCTAATCAACTTTTTGTAATTACCGTAAAAAGCATTAATCCTTTTGTTCAACGCATACTTTGGCTAAGCAAAGTATTTTAATACGTTTTAATTGCATCCAAAAAATTGCTTTCAAATTCAGTACTGGTCATATGAGTAGCTTGCATAAAACTTCTTTCAAAATCGCCTGTATTATTTGTTTCATTTATAATTTCTTTTACTATGCCAACACCAAATCTATCAATTATACTCTCGTTTTCTTCAATTCTTCCACCAATAGTAGTTAATAATTGTTCCTCTTTGTCCCACGCCATTACGATTGTTCCATTTTCCGTTATTGGAATACAGTGTACTCCGGCAATCTTTTTATCATTTGGCAAATTTATTATCGTATTTAACACAAGACCCCCTCCATAAAATGTACAATTTTAGCCCAAATTGTTTAATTTTTAAATACTCATATATTCTAGCTAAGTATAAAAATTACCTGCTTAATAAGGTTTTCTTCTTAAAACTGGAAGTGGAACAACAGAAAAAAGCCTCTACTCCTTATTGAAGTAAAGCCCCCTTTAGTTTAAGTAAATTTATTCACAATCATACTGAACAAATTGGGTTGGCATCATAACTTTACAGACAAGACAAAATTTAAATAAATTTCCATCTTTTTAATTCTATAAGAGTAATTTTTCACTTATTAAAAACCTCACTCACTTATGTTACGGTTCTCCGTAACGAATCTAAATGAGGTTATAAAACCATGAATATATTTTATTATTCATTTAAAGATCTACTTTACCACAGTCAAAACTAATACCTGTTTCATTTTATTTGCCATTTTTCAACGTTGAAGTCTTTTACTTTTGAGTAAATAATTTTGGTGTCTAAAAAAGTTTTAAAAATTCTTTTGCTGCTTTTGATAAGTAACTATTCTTCCTCCAAATTACTTTGGGTTCAGATATTAAGGTCTGATCCTTTAGCTGAATGACTCTCAATCCTCTCAATGAATGGAGGGATAATAACGAGAGCGGTAAGATCGTTGCACCAAACCCCGATGAAACGAGACCAAGTAACATAATTAAATCCTGACATTCGCACAGTATATTTGGTTCTAAATCTAACCGTTGAAATTCATTGACAATTTGTCCATACGCACCTAAACCATAGTTTGGTCGCAGAAGAATCAATGGCAACTCGATGATTTCCTCTAACTTGCATTGTTCTGATCCACTCCACGTCCATTTTTCAGGCAAAACAAGCACATATGGGTCACTTTCCAATGTCATTTGAGAGATACTTTTTTCTGTTATTGGACTATTTGTTATCGCAATCTCAATCTGACGTTTAGATAACATTTTTATGAGATGAATCGTTTCGCCTTCCCATACTTTGAAAGTAAGACCAGGATTTTTCTCACGAATATCTACAACCTTAGAAAGAATTAAAGATGCACAATAAAGATTGGATCCAACAGATAAAATCCCACTGGCGTCTTTCCTCAATTCTTGAACTTCAACCATTGTTTCATCAAGTTTATTTAAAAGCTCTTTTGCTCGAAGAAGTAATCTTTCCCCCTCCAAGGTTAAATTAAGACTTTTGTTATCTCGATCAAATAAAATGACGCCTAGCTCTTCTTCCATTTGTTTGAGTTGTCTGCTCAAAGGGGGTTGAGCAATATTTAATTTCTTTGCAGCGGTCGTGATCTTACCTTCTTCTGCTATAGTGACAAAGTATTTTAACTGTCGAATATCCAAGATGAAACCTCCATCATACCCAAAAGATATAGTAAAAAGATAAAACAGATATTTTAAGTATTGATAAATTGAGTATACACTAAGATGTAGTGTAATTCATTAGTTAAAGGAGTGTGACTTTGTTGTTCAAAAAAAATACCATACAATTTCCTAAGCTTTTATCGGTTGGGAATATATCGAATGGATTTGTGGCCTGGCTTTTTGGTTCAGCAGGACCATTATTAATTGTTTTACAAGCTGCTGCAAAAGGTCATTTGTCTGGTAGCATAACCAGCTCATGGATTTTCGCCATTTATGGAATGGGGGGACTCCTAACGCTCATCGTCTCCTTATATTATGGGCAACCCATAGGCTATGCCTTTTCAATACCTGGAGCCATTCTTGTGGGCTCAAGCTTAACCCATTATTCTTTCAACCAAGTGGTTGGTGCCTATATTATAACCGGGATCCTTATTTTTCTTTTAGGATTATCTGGCCTTGTTACAAAATTGATGAAGGTTTTGCCTATGCCAGTTATGATGGGGATGGTGTCAGGCGTCTTACTCCCTTTCGGAACTGAAATGATCGGCTCGGTTGTAAAAAATCCTTTACTCAACGGAATCCCGTTACTTGTCTTTCTTGCTCTTTCTTTTTTCTTACGATTTTCAAAAAAGTTTCCGCCTATATTAGGGGCGATCATTGCAGCAATTCTTTGTCTTAAATTTTTGCCAAATGTTTCTGTACAGCCTCTCCATATAACAATGGGCATTCCCCATTTTATCATCCCATCATTTAGTTTTTCCGTTGTAGGGGAACTTGTCATTCCATTACTCTTAACGGTTATTGCTATTCAAAATGCCCAAGGGATTGCTATGTTAGAAACCCATGGCTATCGTCCACCGATCAATGCCATGACCAATTGGAGCGGAATCGGTACCATTATAAATGCTTTTTTTGGGGGCCACCCAGCCTGTATTGCAGGTCCCATGACGGGCTTACTTGTTAACAAAGAATCAGGCAAACTTGAACATAGGTATGTCGCTGCTATTGTATTAGGAGTATTATCCTGTCTATTAGCTCTATTCTCTCCAATAGCTTCGCAAATTCCACATGTCATTCCTGCCTCATTAATTCAATTACTAGGTGGCGTCGCCATGATTAGTGTACTGGTTGACTCTTTGAAAATGAGTTTCTCTGGTCCATACAAATCAGGCGCCCTCTTTTCCTTTATAATCACAATCTCTGGGATCTCTATTCTCCATATTGGAGCGCCATTCTGGGGTCTGATAGGGGGTACCTTAGCCACCGTATTCTTGGATAAACAAGATTTTTATAAATTCGAATCAAGTGACCAAAACAATGAAACTAACTTGAGTGAAGCTCTTTTCAAGGACAAAATTTCCTAACACCGTTTCTTTAGACCTCGGATACATCTCATGACAAAATAAATGACACCTAGACATTGTGCAGTCTAGGTGTCATTTATTTCTTTGTATAGAATAAAAACCTCATTTACTTATGATACGGTTCACGGCTATTGATGCTAAATTAATTCTTAACTAATTGCTTCGAGGGCTGCACATAAGTTAAAAAACACTCTTCAACTAGTCGAGTAGAAGGGAGCCTTTCTACCTTGCGGTAAATTGTACTCCTCCCCCCTCACAGAACCGTGCTTGCGCT
>NZ_JBYTCJ010000058.1:0-8679 GCF_058790155.1 Neobacillus sp. FW104-15D2 | reverse complement strand
TGTTTAAATTGGAAAACTGCACACGAAGCGTTTTATGAGGAAGTGTCGCACTTAGATTGACAAACCGTCATATTAAATTAATCCTTCATCTATTAAGAATTGCTTCGCAACCTTTTCAGGTGATTGCTTAAGGCTATCAACCTTGTAATTTAGTTCACGCATTTTCTCGTCTGTCAAAGTTCCTGCTAGGGAGTTCATGACTTTTTTCAATTCAGGGTATTCCTTAAGTGTATCTTCTCTCACCATTGGTACAGCGTAGTATGGAGGGAAGAAGTTCTTGTCATCCTTTAGGACTTTTAATTTGAATTCCTTAAGCATGCCGTCTGTAGAAAAGGCATCGATAACCTGGCTCTTATTGTTCATTAAGGCCGTATACCGTAAACCGCCGTCTACAGCCTTAAGATTTTCGAATTTCATATTATAGGTGTTAGCCAGACCTGGAAGACCATCTTTTCTGTTTGAAAATTCGATGGTAGTACCAGCGGTTAATTGATTGCTGATTTTTGCTAAATCAGAGAAGGTTTCCAGACCGTACTTTTTGGCCGTGTCCTGTCTGACTGCTAGAGTATAGGTATTATTAAATCCAAGCGGTTTAAGCGTTTCAATACCATATCTTTTTTCAAATTCATTTTTTACTGTGGAATATACCTTATTAGGGTTATTCGAAACTTCTTTTTTCAAAATACTTACTAGGCCTGTGCCTGTGTATTCAACGTAAGCATCAACATCACCCTTTTTGAGGGCCCCAAATACTACCTGTGTTCCGCCCAGGTTTACTTTACGTTCAACTGAAATATCTGTTTTTGCTTCAATTAAATCAGCTGTCATATGGGCAAGAATAATCGATTCGCTGAAATTTTTTGATCCAATGACAATTTTATCTTTAGCGTCCGCCATTTTAAAAGCGTACGCTCCACCAAATCCAAGAACTAGCAGAGTAACAATGGCAGGAATTAAAATCTTTTTTGTATTCGATTGTTTCCGGTGCTTAACAGATCCATTCATTTTGCTGGTATAAGAAAGCTTTGATTCCATTTTGCCGACAGCAAAGTCGATGAGTAGGGCTAAGATACAAGCGGGAATAGCCCCAGCAAGAATCATATTATTATCGACTGTTGAAACACCAGAGAAAACTAGATAGCCAAGTCCGCCGGCTCCGACAAAGGCCGCAATTGTCATAAGTCCCACAGCCGTAACAGCAGAAATACGAACTCCTGCCATTATGATCGGAAAGGCAAGCGGCAGCTGAATTTTTCGCATAGTCTGACTCTTGGTTAAGCCAATTCCTCTTGCAGCCTCAATAATATCAGAATCGATATTAGTTAAGCCGGTATACGTGTTCTTTACAATAGGAAGTAAAGAATAAAGCACAACCATAATGACGGCAGGAGTACTGCCTATGCCGATGAAGGGGATTAAGAATCCGAGCAGCGCCAAGCTTGGTACTGCCTGGATAACATTTGCTGTGCCAATGATGGGTTTAGAGAATTTCTTATTTCTTGAAATCAGGATACCAAGAGGAACTCCAATAATAATGGCAATCAATACTGATACGATACTTAATAAGATATGCTGTCCAAGCAAATCGAGGATTTGCCCGGTATTTTTGGTTGCATAGTTAAAAAATTCTTTCATTAAAATGCCACCTCCAAGTCAAGTAATTGACTGCTCAAAGCAGCAAGAATGCTGCTACGGGTAATCAGCCCTCTTAAATGACCAGAGTGATTTACTACAGGTAAATAACCAATTTTATGGTCATTCATCATCTTAAGGACAAAAATGAGGTCAGTATCTTCCGTAACAGAATAAACATCTCTTTCCATAATTTCAGCAATAGGCAATTTCCGGTCAACAAGTTTAATATCTTTTAATGTCACAAGACCGATTAAAGTTTGTTCACTGTCAGTGACCATAAGGCTATCCACTTTGTTTTCCTTCATAATCTCAACTGCCTGGAATACATTCCGCTTAGGCAGAACCTTTACAGGGTTTGTAATCATAATGTCTTCCGCTTTTAAAACCTCTGGGTTGTTCCAAACGCGTCGTTTTCCTAAGAAGCTCTCCACATATTCAGAAGCTGGGTTCTTAAGGATATTTTCAGGCGTATCATATTGCAGGATATGGCCATCTTTAAGTAGACAAATTTTATCCGCAATTTTATAGGCTTCGTCCATATCATGGGTTACGAAGATAATGGTTTTGTTCAATTCCTTCTGCATATTAAAGAGTTCTTCCTGAAGGGAGCTTCTTGTAACAGGATCAAGAGCGCTGAACGGCTCGTCCATAAGGATAATATCGGAGTCAGTTGAGAAGGCGCGGGCAACTCCAACACGCTGTTGTTGTCCGCCACTTAATTCTTTTGGATAGCGATAAAGGTATTCTTTAGGATTTAAACCAACAAGCTTCAAAAGGTACTCTGTCTTCTTTTCAATTGATTCGGGTGATTCTCCCTTAAGCTTAGGAATAAGTTCAAGATTTTCTTGGATTGTCATATGAGGAAATAGACCAGTACTTTGGATAACATATCCGATGTTTCTCCTTAGATCTACGGGATTCATCTTTAAGATATCTTTTCCGTTTATTAAAATTTTTCCTGAACTTGGCTCAATAAGGCGGTTCACCATTTTTAACAGAGTGGTCTTGCCGCAGCCACTGGGCCCTATAAAGACGACCAGCTCACCAGCGTTGATTTCCAAATTGAAATTGTCAATGACTGCACGTTTCTGATAGCTTTTAACAATGTTTTCAAATTTAATCACCAAATTCCCCCTAAAATGTTATTTATATATTCATCTATTAAGTAACAACTTAATAATAACATAAGAGTTGTTTCTTTTGAAGGGTAATTTGAAAACTCACGTAAAAAAGGGAAACCTTTCCTGGATTCTCTATGCTAACAAACTTCTTGAAAAGTCTTAGATAGCTTTCATTTTTGCTTCGTTAAAAGAGAAGCCACCGGAGCAGTAGTAAATAAAACATGATGTAATAGTAAGTGGATTTTCTTGCCATTGACCAACTTCAGATTAATGAATAAAACCTTCTGTTAAAACTAATTACTAATAAAAAGGGGAGGGGGACACTTTTGAAAACTGGTCAGCTACATATACTTGAACAAATAAGAAAGGCAGAAATTGAACAAAGTGATAGATGGATGAATTACTGGCATGATTATTCTAACTACACAACTTGGCAATTTTGGGTTATTCTTGCTATGTTTGTTATTCCTCTTATCTTATTAATTCTCTTCATTGATCGAAAAAACATATTCCAAGTTGGATTTTATGGGTATAGTGTTCATGTTTTTTTTACTTATACGGATGCCTTTGGTACACTCAGAGGCACATGGATTTATCCCTATAAACTTCTTCCCCTGCTTCCATCAAGTGTTACTCTAGATGCTTCACTGGTACCTGTTACTTATATTCTGCTTTACCAATACACACTTAACAGACGGAAGAATTATTATATTTGGATGCTTCTGCTCTGTCTTGCTTTTGCGTTTTTTTTAAAACCGCTAATGGTCGGAATTGGACTTTTTCATTTTAATGGCAAGGAGAACTTTCTATTACTTTTCGCCGGTTATCTAATGGTCGGCTTAACTTCTAAATGGGTAACTGACCTTTTTAAATTTTTGAGTAAAACTACAAAATGGAGTTTTAATCGGGACAAATCCTAGATATTATTCAATAGGAAAAAATCAACAAGGTGGTGTTGCGGCATCATCTTTTTTTCTGTGAAAAAATCCATTTTCATTTCTGGGGTGAGAGAAAACTGAGGGGAGGGCAAGAACAGCTGGTGAAGAGTGAACCATACGAATTAGAGGGGCTAGATGAAAGCAATCGTTCACAAGGTACGGAACCCCGAAGGATGTTTTTTGATGAAATGGTGGTTTATTCTTGGATATAACTTTAAAGTCTTTTATATTGAAAGATGTAAACGTTTTACTGAATCTAACGAGAAATACATTTTTTGGAGGGACGATGGGTTGTTGAAAATACGAAATGTCAAAATGGATGATTTATCTGAACTTGTAGTCATTGAGGATCTTTGCTTTAAGAAAGAAGAGGCTGCTACAGAAGAAGCTTTTGAAAGGCGTATTCAGTCCATTCCGGATAGTTTTTTTGTTGCTGAAGAGGATGGTGACATAATTGGTTTGATAAATGGACCCGTCATTGAATCATCATACATTACAGATGACCTTTTTAGTGTTACAAAGGCTAATCCAGCTGCAGGCGGACATCAAAGTATTTTAGGACTAGCAGTGTCCCCGCATTTTCAAAAACGTGGAGTGGCCTCGGCTTTACTTACACATTTTGAAAAAGAAGCTAGTGAGAAGAAACGCGAAACCATTACCCTTACTTGTAAAAACAGCTTAATTGCCTTTTACGAAAACCGTGGTTACCTCAACAAAGGGGTTTCAACCTCTGAGCATGGAGGAGTCATTTGGTATAACATGGTTAAAGAATTATAGAGGAAGCATAAAACTTTATAATTATTTAGTTTATTTGTATCGCCTTATTAAAAATTGTTGAAAAAAGTGTAATGAAAAAATCTACTGCAGGACAGTAGATTTAATAGGGGGGTTATGGAAAGATCAATCGATCCTTATGTAAATATATTACCCGTTTCTCCTTAAAGTAATCATATAAATAGTTATTCCGGCCATCATTATCAGTGGCCTTTTTTCTTTTATGTAATAAAGAAGGAATATAAACGCAAATAGAGAATAAGAAATAGTAATTTAATAGAAATTATGTTGGTTAATTGACGGGGGAATTTATGTATACACCACTAAAACATATTGTTTCTGCAGCTACTATTTTTTATTCTCCCCATACTATCACTCCCTGAGTTAATATTAAGAGATAGGATATGGAAGAAACTCAATTTCAATTTTTTACAAAAAGAGAGGACTGATACATATGAAAAATGTTACAAAGTTTAAGATCTTAAAGCCAGCTAATGAAGTATTTGAAGCTTTTGTAGACCCCGCAAAAATCGGAAACTTTTGGTTTTCATCAAGTTCTGAAAGATGGGAACAAGGTAAAATCATTACTGTTAAATATGAGGAATACAATGCACAGCTTGATATAAAAATTTTGAAAATCGAGAACAATAAGACAATTGTTTACGAATGGGGTGCAAATGGAGAAGGAAATATTGTAACCATTACGCTAGAAGAGTTGGATCATTCCAATACAATTATCGAAGTAGTTGAAGAAGGCTTTAAGGAAGAAGATGAAGAATTGATTAGTCAATTGTTAGATAATAAAGAAGGCTGGGTATTTATGTTGTCTTGCTTAAAAGGGTATTTGGAATTTGGTGTTTCCCAGTTAAGAGGCGGGGTAGTTAAGTAGCATTTGAACAAACTCAAAGAAGCACATTTACTCAAATGTGCTTTCTTTAGCTCATCAGGAGATATATCCATAAATTCTGAACGAACGACGGACAATAGGAACTTTATATCAGTAAAAAAACCATCTCTTTCAATGGAAAAGGATGCTTTGTTACGAAGCGATTTTCTTTTTTAAACACATTATTTTTGCAAGTTCTTTCCGATTAGGAGCAAGAGGAGGTTGTTCAAACCATTTGCTTTGTACCGTTCACATATTCTCCCCATAGGGTTCCTATCTCGTTAGAAGCGAGTCTTAATTTATTCTCTTCCACATTATCACCTCATGTTGATATGAATTGAATTTACTATGCAAAAGATGAGAACAATCAAAAGAATTATTAAAAGGAGACCGTGGTGATTAGGGTAGTAGGGAAAAGTTTCCCTTGGTTAAATTACTTAAATGATTCCTTTGGAATATCAAATGATTTTAAAAGAACAATTATGGCTAGGATGGAAATTAACCAGGCAGCAAGTGGTCTTTTAACATGCAGTTTTAAAACAGAAAACATCACAATATTAAAGAGGATGGACCAATACATATTCCAACCGTAATGATGTTCAATTAAATGCAAATAATCCCGATTGATAAATTCAATTCCACTATAAATAAATACCCAAAATAATATCCACAATACCTGTTTAAATGGCTGTTTTGGAAAATTACCTAGATAAATAAGCAAAGTAGAGGAATAAGCAAATAGCATAATCACTATATTTATGATAAAATGACCGAATAAAAATTGGTTTCCAAATATAGTTTCCTTATAAGACCAAAGCATGTGATCATGTAAGAGAGTATTCTTAAACAAATCACCCCCTACAAAAAATAGCCACGTTGGATAATAGATCCGCCAGTTTTTCCAATCGCCCCATTTAATAGCAGCAACTAAGAATAATAAATTATAAAGGATATGCATATAAAAACTCCTTGCAGAAATACAAAGCTTCATGAACTCGTCAAATACGGGGCATTTTATTCAAGATGGCATTGGTTTTAAAAACTTTATTGGTAAAATTTCTATTTAGAGGATTATTTTATAATCCGGTGGGTAAATAGCTAACTGTAGGGTGGATGCCCCTATCCATCCCTCTCCCTATTTAGTCTGCTGCCTATGTCTGGCGGCAGATTTTTTTTGCCCATTTTACAGATCTTCTTTTTTCCTTTTTGTTTTATAAAGTTCATAACCGTATTGAAATCCGTACATGGACAATGATTTGATAAGGAACAGAAGGGAAAGCTTAAATTTAGACAGCCTTACGAGCGTAGCATATCCCATTTTCTTAAATACACCGACCATAATATAGGTGAAAAAGGAATCGATAATGAGGTTAGTTATAAAATATCTTTTAAAATTCCCATAGGTAAATTTTAATGTCCAAAAGGATCCGACGATAAATGGGCCTGCAATTAATGGCAATTCGCCAAGAACATTGGGTTTGGCCTTGTGAAAGAACCACCACCATTTTTTCTTTTCAGCTAACCATCCTTCAGCAATCACGTATAGAGTAATAAACGATACGCCGGGGATGAATTTTTTCAATGTCTTTCCGCCAAGAAAGGGAACTGACAACCAAGGAAGAATGGCCAATAAAATAATAAAATTTTTATGTCTCCTCATATTGATCACCAACTTAATTTTGGAATGATAATATTGTTTCCATAAATGATTAAGTTATGAAGAATATATACATTTTAGTGAGAAAAGGAGTGTCCTCCTAAATTGAAGAATGGTCATTTCATACCATTTTTTAATTGCTCAACTTTTGTTCACAAAGTATCTACAGACTGTAGTAAAAAGTTCATCTAATATTACATTAAAACTTATTGGATGTGATAATAGTGAAAACAGATTCTATAGCTGTTGTTTATAAGGGAAAGGATTATATAATGCTTTCTCAAAGTGCCATTGGTTTCTGTGAAATAGTGGAAGAAGGTAGTCATGATATTAAGCTGGTGCATTTTTCTGAGTTAAAACTGAAGGAACAAATAAAAGAAAAGCTGTCAAATTGACAGCTTGCTTTTTTGCTAACTAGAATTTATACCCATAAATTCCTGAACACACGACGACACGACAAGGAAGGCTTCGTCAGCTTGCCGATCTCGAAGAAAAAGCACCGGCTTTTCGAAGATTCCCTAGTCAGGCGAAAAGCACAGGGACAAGGAAAGCTTCGTCAGCTTTGAACAGCCCAAAAGCTTAAAATAAAGAGATTCTTTAAGTAACAATATGATGTAAGCGTTTTATTAAGCGTAATTACGAAAAAAATCTTTATTTTTAAACTATTTTGACCTTTACTTTAAACGCTCTGCGTCGTATTATCAGGATTAATAATAAAACTTAAACAGCCAAATTCCGAAAGGAAACGGAGGACCCACACTAATTGGGGTTAATTCTGCGATTGTTGCAGGAGGGATGTCACTTCTTCGCCATCCTACCCGTCAGCTAACTTCGTAGGCTAAAGCGAAGGAGGTCAAAAGACCACCTTTTTGAAGGTGTTTTTTTTGTGCTTTAAAGTACAAAAAGAATACTTTCGTTCTAGGCGGTTTTTTGTTTTTTTCATAGGGATTGGAGGAAACAAGGTAAAAATAGTTTGAAGTTTGATTCACCGTCCTTCAGAAAACTCGGCCTCGGGATTGAAAGAAAACATTTAGATAAATGAAATAAAACATTGGCTTTGGGAGAGATGAAAATGTTAATTGAAAGTATTTGCCCAAAATGTGGAGAGATTAATACGGTTAATCACATGGGAGAAAAAATTCTTTCAGTAACCTGTAAAAACAAGCATTTTTATGATCATGTTGTCATTCCGTATTCCAGAGCTGCCGATATCAGGGATGACAAGCGTATTAAGCTTGAGGGAATGATAGTGGAGAAGAAGTTTCACCGAATGAGCGATAAATCCACCATTTGTCTATTAATCTTTGAAAATGGATATGAAGTAGAAGGACGATCAACTGTTCGTGATAAGTCTGATTTTCGTTTAGTGATGGGGAAAGATAAAGCATATGAACAAGCTTTAAAGAAAGCAATGGTAGCATTGGGAGCATATTTAATCTAGGTTAGCTTGGGGTTGACTAGGTGAATGAAGGCAAAGGAAAGCTGTCAAAATGACAGCTTTCATATTGTTGAAAAACAAATTTGTCAATGAAATCCTGTGAATTTTCAGGATTTCATTATTTTTTTTGTATAGTGAATTTGAAGGATTAATTGGAATCCTCTATAATTTTATATGTGAGGTGTAGACCAATATTCTGTAACGATCGGAGTTTGGTCCACTTTTTCAAG
>NZ_JBYTCJ010000057.1:0-9661 GCF_058790155.1 Neobacillus sp. FW104-15D2 | reverse complement strand
CCCGGTACAATACCGGGGCCACCTATTAGCAATATAGGCTCTTTTATATGACTGTCCGAATTAAGGGGTATATATCAAAATCTCTCTACCTTTTTTATTTGCAACGCAAAAAACACCCCTATGGATGTTGACAAATCTAGCAAAATATGATATGATGAAATGTGGGAATATATAGAAATGACACAAATCTACATTTTTTTCCCATTGAATAAGGTATTTATTATTAACCAGCATTAATAATATATAAGAAAATACAATAGATTGCAAGAGTATAATAATAGATTTTACATTATGTTCGGCTGTCGTTCGTATTTCACCTTTGTTCGTGGAGTCTTAAAGGAGGATAGGCACTATCAGTTCGGTGTCTGATCTATATACCCCAAAATACATTAAAGGATAAAGGTGATAATGATGAACAACAATAATAATGGTAATCAAATGGGGCATCAGGACCCAAAACCTGAACACGGCAGAGATAACAAAGGGCATAACCCTAACCCTCCAGAACGGGGTCGGGATGCAAGGCCTGGTAACTCCGGAGCTATTAGAGCATGGAACTTCAAAAACTAACAGAAGAGTTTCGTCCTGCTAGATGGATTGAAGGTCCTTTTAAAGACATTCCTGGGGACGGTTGGTTTCTTTTAGAAATCAACCCTGTCCCACCACGGGATGAAATCGCAAAAGTTGTGTCTGACATCGATAACAATAAGCTTGTAAGAGTAGGGTATGAAACAGGGAGAATCTATCATTCTCTTCAATGTGATTTATCGGACCATCCATTAAGTCCAGAGCTAGAAAAAGCATTGGAATACATCAAGGACGAAACTTATTTAGTAGCTGTTTTACCACAAGGACCAATAAGGTTAAGCAAACAGCCAGTGGCTATTGCATTAAAACCTGATATTAATTACTTTATATACCCTGACCATCCTCATTTAAACGAAGACGGACATTATGATTGGAAATTTTATTTTCCACATTCATTTTGTTATAAGCATGACCATATGAGTTTTCAAGGGGATTTATCCGACAGGGTGTTGGATGCTTTTGAGCAGATTTCCATTTGGCTATTCCGACATCAAGTGTGGCTTGCAACAAGGGAATCAGGTGCTAAAGGCATTTGGATAGGAAAAGGACAACCACCTTTGCCAAACGGCCTTTTTCCTCGATTCCTGAATCCAGATAATCGTTGTAGATGTGGCAATAATAGAAAATATATTGATTGTCATATGAAACAAGATTTTATTGAAAGTATTCCTTTTCTAAATGGAAACAAATTCTTTGATAAGGATCTTTTAATAAAGAATCGAGTCCCTTTTCAGAAGGAGTTATACGAAAACTCTCTTAAAAAGAATCAGGATTCAATGAAAAAACTAAATCAGGCATTATTAAAATAAGACCATCATTCGATGGTCTTTTTTAATCTAATCTTCCGTGATCAGGCTCATGTCACAGTCTCCACATTTCAAATGGATATGCCGTTTATTGGAACGGACAATCAAAGCGCAGCCTGGACAAACCCATTTAAAGGATTTCTTTTTCTTTTCCTCACCGCTTTCTTCAGAAGAGGCATCTTCCATTTCTTCCAATGAATCAAAGTATCTGGATCCTCTTCTGCTTATTGCGAATACCGTCTGGTCGATATCCTTTTTTTGAACCTCTTCAATTGTGTCTTTGGTCAATTTCGGGAATGCCCATCCATATTTTTTATGTGGCTTTTCATCAGGAAAGTAAAATCCGCTTTGTATTGCTCGGGCTTTAAAGTTTTAACAGTAAAGTCAGTAACAACAATCCAGAAATAAGCTTTTTATGCATCACTACTTTTCCTCCCTCGCCTTTATATAATCACACGATTATTATCAGACTAAGTTACCAATAGATCCACCATCTGGGTATGGATTTTATCTGCTTATTCAACTCCCTCAGTTTAATACGATTTTCTCGCAAATACTCGCTTATTCGCAGGATTTCATAACCCTTTATAGATAGGGAACGATTAAAAGGTAATGAGTTCAGATCATAATAGCTTCGTGGATGCATAGTGAAATAAAGGAGTAACATAAAACTCCATATTTTACCATATGGTGTACAT
The DNA here is from genome assembly GCF_058790155.1 of Neobacillus sp. FW104-15D2. NCBI lineage: Bacteria > Bacillati > Bacillota > Bacilli > Caryophanales > Bacillaceae > Neobacillus > Neobacillus sp. FW104-15D2. The sequence goes on along the minus strand of NZ_JBYTCJ010000057.1, from coordinate 7,569 downwards.
TCTCCACACCGCCCCTGGAGGTTTACCCTCCCATGTCTCAACGGGTCCATTGGCCCTTTCATTCCTTCGTCATACCTATCCAAGGGGTGGAGGCCAGTTATGCTAACCTGATGGGTCAGAGCCCTTTTGTTGAATAAACCTGGTACTCCGTACATATTTGAAATCCTACGAATAAGCCAACATTCGTTATCTAGCCTTATAATAATTTCTTATACTTTTAAGCTGCTTGCGGTAAAAGGGATTGAAGTTTATCCGGAGAATAGGCCTCGTTTCGTCTTGCCATTCCTACAAATATCCTCGCCAGTTTGCCTATTAGTTTCATGATCGACTTCATTTTTTTTATTTTTTTCACCTTAACATTATGAGAGTGGATCGCTTTGAATTCTGGATTGTTCATCACAAGGCTCATAGTCGCTAGGTAGAGGAAACGCCGCAGCCTGGATCTTCCCCGTTTGGAAATCACAATTTGCCCCTTCCACTTTCCTGAACTTGCCTCGGCCAGATGCAGTCCAGCGTGGCGGAGGAGAGAATTGCCGTGAGAGAATCCGCTCAAATCTCCTGCCTCCCCTAATATGCCAGCTAATGATACTTCACTAATACCTTTTATCATAAGAAGTTTCTTCGCATAAGGAATTTTTTGGAGTACTTCGGTTACTTGACTTTCAACTCTTTCGAGTTGCTTTACAGCCAAATCATATTCCTCTAACAGCTGTTCCAAATGGAATTCATAAGCATCAAGTGCTTGTAGTGAACCAATGGATCTCTTAGCGACTTGAACAAGTAATTGCGCTTTTTTCAATCCAGGCTGCCTTTTCATGATCGACTTCCACCCTGTAACCACCTCTTCAGGTTTCATGAAACGGAGATTCGTTGGCATTGGAAATAAACGAAGGGTGGCGATAGCTCCTTTAGCTGTAACATCTTTGAATACTTGTCTGAGTTCTGGAAAGACAATATCAACCCATCGATTTAATTGATTAATAGAACTAACCAGACGTTTCACCACTACATCCCGGTTAGACATTAAAACTCTTAGTTTTTCAAAGGATTCCGGGGTATTCCTTACAAATGAGTAGTAGCCATTCTTTACCATATCTGCAATAACGAGTGCATCTTTTTTATCACTTTTTGATTGGGTATTATCCCGGTTTTCTTTATTTCTTTTCACTGAGTAAGGGTTTACGGTTACGACCTCAATATTATGATTAAATAGCCATTTTGAAAGGTTAATCCAATAATGTCCGGTAGGTTCCATACCAACGATAGCTGAATCAAGGTTATTTTTACTTTGAAGAGTATGGATCCATTTTAAAAGAGTGGCAAATCCTTCTTCATTATTTTCAAATGAAAGTGGATCACCTACTACAATTCCACGGAAATTAACCGCACGCGCTACGTGTAGTTGTTGGGCAATATCCACACCAACTACCAAATGTTTATCGGAAATTCTTTCTATTAGTTGATTTTGGTTGTCCTGCATTTTAAACTTCATAGTAAGGGTTCCTCCTAAGGTTTTGAGTTAGAGTCGTGTCTTACTCATATCTTACTGAGGAGCTCTATTTTTTTCAAAGATGAAAAATAACGCTCTACAGGAATGCTAACCTGCCCTTTAGTGGAAGAAAGGGTTGATACACATTTTAGACGGATTGTACATTATCTAATTTTTATTTAGGCTTTTGGGCTTTTACATATTTAATCCTTTTTTGGTAACTACTAAAGTAACAACGAATAAAGGAGTTTTTTTATGTTCCCGGCGTATAAAAAGAAACTTAAGTCTCTATTATGGATGGGGGTTGGAAGTGCATTTCTCTCTAGTATCTTTAGCATTGTAATAATCAGCATTATTATTAAAATTTATAAAAGGATAAGTTAGTTATTAAAGCTGGGAAACCAGCTAAACCAGCTTCTTTTTTCTGTTACTGCATAATTTGGGCCAATTGCATAATAAAACCGGGTCCACCTTATTATGCTAACCTGCCACTTTAGTGAAACAACAGAAAAAAAAGGCTTACTCCTATAGAAGTAAAGCCCCCGTTAGCCATCCATGCAGCACAAAATCAGTGCTGCACCACAAAGAATGAAAATGGTTTGGAAGTGTCAATACTGATACTGACCTTAATCCAGTCAACCCAATCCATAGACTTATTAATTATCGCTCTCCTCTTTTTTTTAACGATTGAGCAGGGTCTTCTTAAGTATTGTCATTTTTCCAATCTTGAAGAAACTTATTTTCATGGTAGTGGAATAAGACCATTTCCATAAATGCAATTATGAAAATACTCAACCCATAAGCCGTAATTGACTTGTGTAGATTATTTTACTTATTTTCAATTACAACACATCATCGCTTAATCAATCCCGACAGGTCTACTTCTAATACTTTATCTTCTTTATCGTTGTAAGTAGATAACAATACAGTAATGATTCCCGATTCATTCTTCGTCTCTTTCTTATCGATCACCTCGGCGATGGTATACAATTCATCACCAGGATACACCGGTTTTATAAATTTCATATTATTCATCCCTGTTCCAGCGATGATATCATCACCATAGATACCTTGTTCAATCCAAAGCCTTACTGAAATGCTTAATGTATGTAGTCCGGAAGCGATGATTCCATCAAATCTCCCCTGCTTTGCTTTTTCCTCATCTAAATGCATATATTGAGGATCAAATTCTCCTGCAAATCTCATAATATCCGCTTTTGTCATTTTGAAGGACTTAGTTTCAAACACCTGTCCAACTGTAAACTCATCAAACTTCATAATTACACCTCTTATTTAGAAACTTTTGCACTTGTTTATATTAAGGTAGCATCAAATGCACATCAAGTTAAAAAAATACTCAAAATCCTCTAAAATCAATAGAAAAGAATACTTTTTTGGGGATATATATAATTCAGCTTTGCAATTGTAAATACCTTATTTAACTATCCTGTTTCGTAAGTTCAATAAGAAAAAAAGACGCTGCTACAGCAACCTCTTGTTTAACTCTAAGGACCCATTAGTTTAAGAACAATCCTTCACAAACTTCTTGTGCTTTGGATTTTCTGAAAAGGAAGCACAGGTTTTTCATCAGACACTCCGAAAGAACAGCTAGGAACAAAACTTGATTATTGAAGCAGAGGGAAAAAAGGCTGGGAAAATGCGCGTTTCCGAGTTGAATGGCGAAGCGTGGATTTACAGATTCGCCGTATTTCCTGAACTCCAGAGAAAAGGGAATGGAAGAAAAGCCTTGTCAAAGGTGGTAAAAATGGAGCAGCAAAAAGGATTGCCTATTTTTCTGGATGTAGAAGCCAAAAATACCCATGCACTAAAGCTATATGAATCATGCGGCTTTAGAAGCTACCATTCAAAGGATTATTATCGATATCTGAATTAATATGCCGTGCCTTGGCTATTTTACAAAAGAAAGCGGCGGATAAAATGATCCGCCGCAACAAAAGAATGATACTAAACTACTAAAAAAATCACTGTGTTTTTTTACCATTTACCTTGTCCAGGCACCTTATTTCTTGGGAGCCGGATAGGCCTTTGGCAACTTGTAACCGCGTTTCTTCATTACACTGCGCAGCAGGTCCGGGTAATCAGTGATCATCCCATCAACCCCATCATCCATCAGCTTTTCCATCGTAGGCTCGTCATCGACCGTCCACGGAATGACCTTCATGCCGTACTTGTGGGCTTCCTCGACCATTTGCTTCGTCACGTAAGGCTTGTAGTTCGGATCGGTTACCTTGCCGTTCTGAGGATCACCATGTACTGGGGAAATAGCACTTGCGCCGAACGAGTGGGCTGCAGCGACAAAATCGCCTCCGAAGTCATCGATGTCGATTCCGCCCAGCCATGGTGATGCGCCAGGCTTACCAGGCTGCAGGAACTGATCACCGTTAGTCAATGCGACAAGCGGCAAGCGCGGCTCGACTTGATGCATGCGCATGAGTGATCCCCAGTCGAAGCTTTCGATCGTTACGCGGTTAATCATTCCAGCTTTACGAACCTCGCGGGCAACTATCTGTACAAACTCTTCACGGGGGGCCGTTTCATTCGGTGCTCCGGCTTCCACTTTGGTCTCGACATTCATGTGTACCTTGTTGGCGTGGTAAAGCTTGACTAGATCGAACACCTCGCTCAAAAGCGGCATGCGGGCGCCAGGATTCAGCTGCTGGCCAGGGAATGACGCCTGCCTCAGCGAGCCGCAGTCCAATGTACGCACCTCGGCCAAGGTGAGGTCCTTTATGTACTTGCCGACATATGGGTACATGGGATCACCAGGAAACGCCGGACCCGTGTCCTGACACTTGGAACCCGTAACCTGACGATCGTGGGTAATTACAGCCTGATGATCCTTCGTGATTTGCACATCCATCTCAAGGGTGCTGACACCCACTTCGAGGCCCTTTGAGAAAGATGCAATCGTGGACTCGACGGTAAGCCCGATACCTCCTCGGTGCGCCTGCAGATCGAACTCTTTCGAACTGCCCGCAGTGTAAGACTTGGGCGCAATTTCTGCAGCCGATGCAGGTGTTACGGCCACTTGGATGGTAGCTGAACCCGCCATAAGGGCCGCCATGGCTGCAAGGATCAATTTCTTTTTTTTCATTTCCTCCACTCCCTACTTCTCTCTTAAACTATTACTTCTAGAAGTATAGAGGAAAGATGTAAATGAATGATTAATCCTATATTAAGAAAAAGTAAAGAAAAATAAGAAAATGTTCACAGTTCTTTTAGCATATCTTTCGCTGCTAATCCAGCAATTAGATACCAACTCTTTAACTTCCATTAATAAATTAAAATCATCAATCATTTAAATTGCTCCTAAAATTAGTTATCTGTATTATTAACTGAATTTCTTCTTTTTTTATTTGTCAGATGTGTGTAAATCATGGTGGTATTCATATCTTGATGGTTCAATACCTCCATAAGAAGAGGGAGATTCTTGTTTTTACGCCAATGCTCAGTTGCAAAAGAGTGTCTTAATTTATGGACAGGTTGCGTATTTTTTCCGTATGCTTCCGCAAAATCCTCGAATCGTTTTTGGAAAGCACGAATCGTTAACCGCTGGCTTTTTCCACCTTTACCCGTTGGGGAAGAGAGGAAGAGGGCACACGCTCCTCTAATAATGAAAGTCGGGATTATGATTCATTTAATAATCCAATTATTAATAAACAAATAAATGGGCGAGTGATAGTTCCAATTCATATTACAAGATTATGGGGGAGATAAATTTCCTAAATCCCGATTATTGACTGATGCAGCATTTAAGATCAAGGAAAAGGTTAATCCTTTTCCTCCTTCGCTTATAGGTCAAAAGCGACTTCAAATGTATGTAAGGCTGATCCTTTTAAAACAATTTAAAACCCCTGAAGACTTCGCTCCAAGGGTTAAATCCATTTTGTAAGTTAACAACAGTACCCGGGGTGATGAATCGGATAACATCCACAACCATGATGGAATCCATAATGGTGGTGAATAGGATAGCCTCCATATCCATGATGATGGAAAGGATAACCTCCATATCCCATGCCGTAACCAGGATAACCTCCATATCCCATGCCATAACCAGGATAACCTCCATAACCCATACCGCCACCAAAGAATTGTCTTTCCATTATATATCTCCTCCTCAAATTCTTTCAAAAATAGTTTATGTGTCCATGTTCAAAGAGGAATAGGTATTTGCCTATTGTAAGTGTATTCTTGTTTATTATTTTATTTGCGGTATACGGTAACTTCATTAATCCTCATTTTACTATTGGTCACAAGACAATTAGCAACTGTCAACGTTACTGTCTTGCTGTTAAACTAACCTGCCCCTTTAGCGGAACAACAAAAAAAGACTTTACTCCTTATTGAAGTAAAGCCCCGTTAGCTTAAGAACATTTCTTCACAATCTACTTATAAATAAAGCAGCTATTATTCTCGATGCTAATTTATTGCCTATGTCCAACACTGTTTGGAAATGGCAGCTAAATCTTTAACATTTGAACCTGTTTGTGAAAGTTAAAGTTAACCCAATAAGTCATCAATCATTAAAAATTTTTAACACAAAATACATATTCTATTAATATTTTTACTTTAAAATAAATTTTAGTGGGGATAGCATGAGTGGCTATCACTGTATTTGGCGTAGGCGGAGCCAAATACTTGCGCAAATCGAATGGTAGGGTAATCTACATTCCTGATTGCCAAGCAATTATAATAAAAGTAGTCCATAGAATTGTTGCCGAAAATAACATTATATTTATAGTGACCAATAAAATATGTAACTTATATTTGTTTAAAGACATACAAACAATTGAAGATAAGGAAAAACAGTAAGACAAAATCGCACCTACCCAGAATCCAATCCAAGTAAATGATCGACCAGGTCCCCAATAAGCCATCCCCTGAAACATCATACTAAAAGTAACACCAATAATTGCTAAAACAAAAGTAGTAATCTCCCATTTATTAATATTTTCCAATATGTATCACCCTTTGTTTGGAAAGTGTAATTTTACACTAAATTATAACAAAGGTTTCCAACTGATGCTATATCTACTTGGAACATATTCCTTCACTTGTTAATACAGATAGGTAAGGGTTTGAAGTTATCGCTCCCTTTTCCCCCCGTTCACACCGTACATGAGACTTTCACCTCATACGGCGTTCCAACTAATCCAATTTGATTTAATCATCAACACTTCAGAAATCCTAGCCCCTTCCATGTCTCAATTCTTCCGTTTTAATAAGTCGGTGCCTCCCGTAGGAGGTGAACCTCTATTAGTCTCACAAGAACCTTATTAACCGATAAAGATTTGCCTTGCATGATTAAATGATTCTTCATTAGTCTAGTGGCTATCCCTTCAGGCTGATTGGACCTTTCATTGGTACTGTACCACCACTTTCACTGATACAAAGGCAAGTTATACAATAACTAATGTCATTATTGCTTTCCTTGCCAACGCTTCTTCGGGAGTAAGCCCTCCACGTTATCAGCTTACAATGTTGAATTATATCTATTATGGAATGAACTTAGGTGCTTCCTGTAAGCCTGTTAGCATTCATACGCCTGTAACGTATCATGGATTTTCATATTAGCTATTTTTACTCATCCACATCTAACCTCACAATTTGGTGATATACACATTTCTATGTATCGCAGGTATAGACCCGTACATTCGGAAGTTTGTCAGCTTAACCCTTTATTATAGGTTTATTCGCATTCTCACCATCTTCATTCAACTCAAGCATCATGATTTACACCACCCCATCGGGTAGGCTTTCGTCAGCTTAACCTGTTACGGTAAATTCTCACACCTTTTCGCCGAGCTTATAACACTATCATTCTTACTTAATCCAGTGCTATTCGACTAAGAGAGAACCCTTCAGGGAGTTACCCCATCATTTGATTCTTCGATATAATCCTTCAGTTCCACAGGAACTGTCTAGCCTTTACCTGAGTGTTGTGACCAACTTCAATTTAAGCCAGAAACATTTCGCACAATTAGTCGAGTAGAAGGGAGCCTTTCTACCTTTCGGTAGATTGTGCTCCTCCCCCCTCACAGAACCGTGCTTGCGCTATT
>NZ_JBYTCJ010000056.1:0-10075 GCF_058790155.1 Neobacillus sp. FW104-15D2 | reverse complement strand
AAGTATGACCTTTAGGTGATACTTGGTGCAGCTAGTGTCCATTCCGCTTCTCCCTACGATAAGTCAACATCGAACTCCAGTGCTCCTGTGCCACAGCTTTTTCAAAGAAGCTTATGTTCAGCTCGTCACAAAGCTGCAAGTCGTCTACTCAGAGAAGCAGTTACAGGAAGTTTACTCAGGTAGTTGCTTCGCTGAACGGGCGCTTGCGCTTTTCTTATGTTCCTGGTTCTGAAGCCATGTTTGAATCCATTCATCAGCATCATCCCAGTCATTTACTCTAATAACACCTTGAGGGATGGGATCCTGATTGTACGGTGTATTGAATAAAATAACAGGTATTTTACATTCTTCGTGAATCATGACTGCGTTATCGTGCTTGTCCTCAAAAAAAACATCTACACAATGCCTTTTGGCAGCTTCTATTTTATGGTGTGTACCAATTAATTCAATATGATCAAAAGAGAGTCCGTTTTGTAAAAACCATTGTTTCGTTACATCAAGTAAATTTCTCCCTCTGGCGCTTATAAAAAATAATTCATGATCTTCTTTCCATTTAGTTAAAATGGAGAGGGCACCAGGCGCCAGTGGCGATTTGGAGTATATTAACGGTTCATTCTCAATAAACCATTTAGCAAATTCTTCTTCAGATACATTAACCAGCGGGTTTAAATCATATTGTTTTATATCATCAAGAGTTATATTAAGCCCAAAAGCTTCATTGATGAAAGGAACCATTGAAGACGGGCTCGTTACGGTTCCATCAATATCAATACCAAAACGTTTTTTCATTAAAACTCCCTCATTTATCATTAAATTATCTCTCTTCCTTTATTTTACCAAAAAAACTCCACACATTAGAAAAAACTTTCGCCGCTAACAACTTAAAGGATATTAGACAAACTTTAACATCATTATTTGCATCCTGAAACGTAAACAATAAAAATGCTCCTAAAAGAAAGCGAGGGATTTGGATGGCAGATGATGATAAAGGATTTATAGTGCGTGATCTAAGGAGAAATAACTCTGATAACACAGATCACAGGGAAGAAACAGCTGCGGAAATTGCCGCTCCGGTGGGTATTAACCGAAATGCCAATCGAGGATTAAATGCAGCCGCAGGCGGAAGGGAAACAGCCGCAGGAGGTACCGGGCTTGGTACGGTTGCTTTGGCACTATCTATTTTATCGCTGTTTGTAATGCCTATTCTTTTTGGTGCAGCAGGAATCGTTTTAGGATTTATTGCACGCCGCAGGGGAGCAGAATCACTTGGTTCCTGGGCCATTGGATTAGGAGCAGTTTCGATTATAATCGGAATCTTCATTCTTCCGTTCTTTTAATGGTTTCGATAGGAGCAAAAAAGGGCTGGCAATATGCCGGCCCTTTTTGATATAAAAAATTATGCATTGGGAAGAGCTGCTGCTTCTTCTTTCGCTTTCTTTTGGAAGTATTCTTCAGCAATCTGGTCGATTTCCTTTTTCAGTTCGGCAACCAGTTCTTTTTCGGGAACTTTACGAACAATTTCCCCTTTGCGGAACAATAAACCTTCTCCTCGTGCACCGGCTATACCAATGTCTGCTTCTCTTGCTTCCCCAGGGCCGTTAACAGCACAGCCAAGTACCGCGACCTTAATAGGGGCTTTTATTGTAGATATATAGTCCTCTACTTCGTTTGCAATACTGATTAAATCAATTTCAATTCTTCCGCAGGTAGGGCATGAAATCAATGTAGCAGCATTAGAGGAAAGTCCGAATACCTTTAGCAATTCCCGGGCGACTTTAACCTCTTCTACAGGGTCGGCACTAAGCGAAATACGAAGTGTATTTCCTATTCCTTTACTAATGATAGCACCTAATCCTGCAGCACTTTTAATGGTGCCTGCATATAGAGTTCCGGATTCTGTAATACCCAAGTGTAAAGGATAATCAAAAGCTCTGGAAGCTTTTTCATATGCCTCAATCGCTAGGTTTACATCGGAAGCCTTCATGGAGACAATAATATCGTGGAAATCAAGGTCTTCCAATATTTTAATATGGTGAAGAGCACTTTCTACCATTCCATCTGCAGTAGGATAACCGTATTTCTCAAGAATCCTTTTTTCAAGTGAACCTGCATTGACACCAATCCTGATTGGTATACCGCGTTCTTTAGCAGCCTTTACAACTGCTTCTACCTTTTCACGCTTACCGATATTACCAGGGTTGATCCGGATTTTATCAGCTCCACCCTCGATTGCTTTAAGGGCTAGTTTATAGTCAAAATGGATATCAACAACTAAAGGAATGTTTATTCTCTTTTTGATTTCAGCAATCGCATTGGCTGCACGCTCATCTGGGCAGGCAACTCGGACAATTTGGCATCCGGCTTCTTCTAAACGTTTAATTTCAGCTACTGTAGCTTCAACATCATGAGTTTTAGTAGTTGTCATGCTTTGTATAATTAACTCGTTGTTTCCGCCGATTGTTAAATTTCCTACTTTAATCGGACGGGTTTTAGTACGATGAGTAATTTCATTCAACGGTAATTCGCTCCTTTAAGAGATGGATTCGAATAAATGCAATACGATACTATTTTAGCAGTATCGAACTCATCAGACAAGGAGATTGACTGAAAAGAGTAAAGGAGCCATACTTCTTATTGTGTTATTTTCCCGGTGTAATCAGGGAATCGATAACTCTTGCCTATTTGAATTTTCTCTGGAGATAGGCCGCCATTAAGTGACTTAAAATCCATAATAACCTTTTCTATCGATACAGGGAGATTATGATTAAGCTGATGTTCAACTACAGAAAGCACTGTTTCTCCAGGCCCTACTTTTACGGTGAAATAACCGGCTGATCTGGCTGGTGCAGGTTTTTTAGCTATTACTTCGACACTGGCTGTTTCTGAAATGGGCATAGTGCCTTCCGTCAGGTCGAAATAAATAATATAAATAACTAATAAAGCAGTAAGTATTCCAATCAGCTTTTTCATTGAAAGCCCTCCATCGCAGGGTTTTCTACATGAATATGCTTGTCTTATTTTCTTTAGAACAAAAAAACGTGCACAGAATGCACGTTATTTTATCTTCGCCTTAGGTTTAGGTACTTCGTTAATTGCCAGGTATAAAACGATGATGGCAACAAACCAGTTGATCAAAAATGAATTTGGTACTGTAGTTCCAATTGCTGCCATAATAGTAAAGAAGATTGTTGGCAATGTTTCACTGTATGCAGCCATTCGCCAAATCTGGCCGTAATTCAGTCTTCTTCCAGCCATATTTTTAATAGCCAGGCCGATTAGAGCAAGAATGGAAACTTCAATAAAACTCGAAGCGCTGGTAAGAATTAAAATGAGTACTCCAGCTATTCCGATAATAATGTATCGGGAACTTTCAATAGAATCAATAAAACCAGCAAGTTCCTTATTAGTCAGCTTTAAGGAGTCAATCATCGAATACTCATATGTTTGAATTCTTCCGCCTCCAGAGAAAGCAAACTGATTCTTTAAAAGAGCTACCGTATTATCATCTTTGATATCATCTAGCTTTACTGTTCCTGTAGAGTCGAAAATAACGGTAAAGTCACCTTTTTCAATTGTTATCGGTACTTTGCTTGAGGATTTCAATTGTCCATCTTCAATAGTAAAAGAAGGAAGCTCATCTTCGATAACTGTTTTCCCCGTCTGAATAGCAGCATTAATTTCTGTGCTTATGGAAATTAAAGGGGGGATAAGAGAAATAAGGGTCAGAAGAAATACATACAAAATAGTTTTCCCGATTCCCTGAAAACGAAAAACTGCAATATCTTTTGGAGAATAAATGCTTTTAAAAAGCTGTTTGAAAATATTCATTGTTACACACCCTTAAACAGATTCACCACTTTATTTTAGCTTTACGGAAGGTGATATACAAGAAGTAATGAAAATACCCCTTACAGCACTAGAAAAGTGTCATCCTGAGTATATAGGGGTAAAAGGGGAAAAATGTAGTAAAAGGATGGAATTCTATTGAATATTTTGTTTTGGATTATTATATGGGTGCTTTTTGCTGTTGCATTTGTAGGATTGGTTTATCCTATAATACCAAGTGTCCTGTTTTTAGTAGCCGGCATTTTAATGTATGGGGTTTTATTTAGCTTTCAGCACTTTACCTGGTATTTTTGGCTGATAGAGGGATTATTTGTTGTCCTCCTTTTTGGGGCGGATTATATAGCAAACATGATTGGAGTAAAGAAATATGGTGGTTCAAAGGCAGGAGTCTGGGGTAGCACCATCGGCTTAATTGCTGGCCCGTTTATTATTCCTTTTTTCGGAATCCTGATTGGCCCGTTTATTGGCGCAATTGCTGCAGAAACTCTAGTAAACAGAAGACCTTTTTCAGAGAGCATTAAAATTGGGATAGGCTCTGTAATTGGATTTATTAGCAGTGTTATTACGAAATCAGTGATTATGGCTATTATGATCCTGTATTTTTTCTATCAAATTTCTTAACAAAAAAATCCCCGCCCATTGGCAGGGATTTTATCTTGGCTAATCAGAATTTATATCCATAAATACTGAACTTATAAGCAAAACAAAGGCATCCACCAAAAAGGACTTGGCGAATGCCAAGTTTTTCTAAGAATTAAAGTTATATCCTTTTGTGTTCCATAAAGCCTTTTCAAAGGGGATTTATGGTGGTGTTATTCATACAGTTTTTCGGTAAGCAGTTAGTTTAGCCCGCATATTTCCATGGAGCAGTTCTGGCAATCTACCTCCCCTTTTAGGTAATTTACTTTTTTAATCGTGATTTTTTGATTATCATACGAAATTATATCTTGTTCACGTAATTCTTTTAATGCCCTCTGAATTACCTCTCTGGTTCCGTACGTCAAATTGGCCAGCTCCTGGTGGGTGAGGGGCAGGTCAATTAGTATCCCATCTTCAGTCACTACACCATAAGAATTAGATAGACGTATTAAAATAGAGTATAAGCCACCTTTTTTGCCGTTCATAATTAAATCCTGGCATTTCATCTGGGCTTTTAAATATCTGGTGCTCATCCACGCTGCCAGCGAATTCATAGCGGCTGTGTCTTTTAAGACAAAATCTTCAAATTGATCCTTCTTAATCATGATAAATTCACAATCAGTAAGGGCCTTTGCATAGAAGTGATAATATGGGTTCTCTTTAAAGAGCTGATATTCTATCAAAATTTCACGGCCATTCAGGATCTTTAAAATAAATTCTTTTCCTTTGACATGAACCCTTCCGATTGCAGCACTACCTTTAAGAAGAATAAAAATATGCTGAACAGGATCTTTTTCCTGAAACAAAACGCTCCCGGCCTTTACCTTTTGAATGGATTCTTTTTCACTGAAAAATTGAAGAAGTACATTATATAATGAAATGCTGCTCTGCATTTTTTCCCACTCCTTTAAATGCCTTACATCTTGATTTAAAGAAATTATTAACATCATGTCAATATGGCTTTTGCTTGATTTGGAAGTGATTTTTGTCGCTGATATCATTCAGGGTTGCTGCTATGCGTTTTTATAAAAATGACAATTTTTCGAAACTGAAGCCGTGGGAGCTTTTGAAATAAGAGTAATGAATAAATGGCTGCCAAATGGGAATTGTATCTATGTCAGACCTAAGCATTAAATTTGAAAGAAAATCTGAAATCTGGTAATCTTAACCTGAAAAGCTTTGGAAATATTCTAAATTTAATTTAGGTGCTAAAGCTGAAAAATTTTGTATTACATAGGAGGATATTAAAATGGCATTCGAATTACCGCAATTACCTTATGCTTATGACGCTCTTGAGCCTCATATTGACAAAGAAACAATGAATATTCACCACACAAAGCACCATAACACATATGTGACTAACCTTAATAATGCTTTGGAAGGTAACGAAGAACTTCTTTCTAAAAGTGTAGAAGAGGTTATTTCTAACCTGGATGCTGTTCCTGAGTCTGCACGTACTGCAGTTCGCAATAATGGTGGCGGCCACGCTAACCACTCACTTTTCTGGCAAATCCTTTCTCCAAATGGCGGCGGAGAGCCAACTGGTGAACTTGCTGATGCACTTAACTCAAAGTTTGGCAGCCTTGAAAACTTCAAGGAAGAATTCGCAAAAGCAGCAACTACTCGTTTCGGTTCAGGCTGGGCTTGGCTAGTTGTTAACAATGGCGAATTAGAAGTAACAAGCACTCCAAACCAAGACTCTCCATTAATGGAAGGTAAAACTCCAGTTCTTGGTCTTGATGTTTGGGAGCATGCTTACTATCTTAACTATCAAAACCGTCGTCCAGAATACATCACTAACTTCTGGAATGTTGTAAACTGGGATGAAGTATCCAAGCGTTACAGTTCAGCAAAATAATTTTATAACGAAGAAAAGGCAGGCAACCAGCTTGCCTTTTTTTTTTTCTAAAAATTCCCCCTCTATTTCAAAATTTCCCAAAAACGAATAAGAATCCAGCGGTTGTAACAGACTACCCTTAACAAAGGGGAGTTTGCTATGATCAAAAATTTTAAATTAATGGGCGACATCGAATTTAAAGGAGACCTGGCTCTTCTTCTTATAATTGGAGGATTGTATTCACTCAGTGTCGCGCTTTCCAACACTTTTGTGAATATTTATCTTTGGAAGCAATCAGGACAGTTTGCCGATCTTGGATTATATAATCTTTCTATAGTTGTTATGCAGCCTTTAACCTTTATACTGGCTGGCAGGTGGGCAAAAAAAGTCGATAGGGTAATTGTATTTCGTATTGGAATCATTTTTTTGGCTGTTTTTTACTTGACCGTACTGCTTGCCGGCACGCATGCATCTAAATTTTTATTCCTTCTAGGCGGCCTTTTAGGCATTGGTTACGGCTTTTATTGGCTTGCATTTAATGTTTTGACATTCGAAATAACAGAACCTGAAACAAGGGACTTTTTTAATGGATTTCTTGGAATATTGGGATCTACTGGAGGCATGATTGGCCCAATGACCTCCGGATATATTATCTCGCGACTTGAAAAGTTCACTGGATACACTGTGGTTTTTGGGATTTCTCTCGCATTATTTGCACTAGCTGTTCTACTAAGCTTTTTCCTAAAGAGGAGACCAGCGAGCGGCAAGTATTGTTTTATTAGGATTTTGCAGGAAAGAAGACAAAATCAAAATTGGCGTCTCATAACCCATGCCCATTTTTTTCAAGGCTTGAGAGAAGGGACGTTTTTGTTTGTCATTTCAGTTTTTGTATTTTTATCAACCGGGAGCGAATTAGCTTTGGGGACCTATGGACTCGTTAACTCAGGTATTTCATTTATTGCTTATTTTACAGTATCCCGAATGATCAAAAAAAATCATCGAAAAAAAGCGATACTAATTGGCGGAATTATACTCTACGTGGCTATTTTCTTTATTGTTTGGGATGTTACATTTTATAAGCTGCTGATTTATGCAGCTTTAATAGCAACGGCCTATCCTATTTTACTTGTACCATATGTGTCAATGACCTATGATGTCATTGGTCAAAGCTGGAAGGCGGCTGAAATGCGGATTGAATACGTGGTGGTCAGGGAGATTTTTATTAATGCTGGCCGAATTGTCTCCATTCTAATTTTTCTTGGGGCAATCACCTTGTTTAATGAGGAAAAAAGCATTCCTGTCATCTTGCTGGTGTTGGGCGCAGGTCATACCTGTATTTATTGGTTTATTAGAAGGGTCAAATTATCCACTGCCTGATTTACCGATTTTAAAAAAATGGTAAGGTTTACTCTTGGAAAAAAGTCTGAGTTTCTTTTAAAATGGAGAAAGTGGAATCCATTAAAGAAAGTGTGATAAACAATTGGTAACAAATAAGAAGAAGAAAAAGACCCATGTCCCTTTAAGGTTAAATATTTTATTCTTTGTTGTTTTCGTTCTGTTTTCAGCGCTAATCTTAAGGCTTGGTGTTGTTCAGATTGTATATGGAAATGATTTTAAACGGGAAATTGAAAGAACATCAGACATAACAACTAATAATCCTGTACCGAGAGGGAAGATGTTTGACAGAAATGGAAAAGTCATTGTCGATAATACGCCCCTCAATGCAATCACTTACACAAAATCTCAAAATACAAGCCAGAAAGAAATGCTCCAGGTTGCAGAAAGGCTTTCAAAGCTTATTAATATGGATATTAAAAAAGTCCAGGAGCGAGACATGAAGGACTTTTGGCTCTTAAAGCATCCTAATGAAGCAAAAGCAAAGATTTCCGATAAAGAATGGGAAGAATTTAAGCAAAAGAAGCTGGATGATAAAGATTTGTACAAGCTTCAGCTAAAAAGGGTTTCGGCCAAAGACCTGGCTCAAATCACAGATCACGATAAAGAAGTATTGGCTATTTTCAGACAGTTTAATAGTGGATATGCATTGACTCCGCAAATGGTAAAGAATAAGGATGTAACTCCACAAGAATTTGCGGTGGTCAGTGAAAATCTTGAAAATCTGCCGGGTGTAAATACAACAACCGACTGGAATCGAAATTATGTATTTGGCAGTACGCTCCGAACAGTACTGGGCGGAGTTACCACATCTGACGAGGGTATTCCAAAAGAACAGCTTGATTATTATCTGGCAAGGGGTTACAGCCGTAATGAGCGAGTCGGAAAGAGTTATATCGAAAAGCAATACGAAGACGTTCTTCATGGTGAAAAAGGAAAAGTGAAAAATAAAACAGATAAAGCCGGAAATGTTATTTCCACTGAAGTAGTATCAGAAGGGCAAAGAGGTAAAGACCTTGTGCTTACCATTGATATGGATCTTCAGTCGCAAGTAGAAAAGATTTTGGAAGAGGAATTAAAAGCGGCGAAAAAGGAGAAAGGTGCTCAACTCCTTGATCGTGCTTTTGTTGTTATGATGGATCCCAATACAGGTGAAATATTGTCTATGGCCGGGAAACAAATTGGCAAGGATGGTAAAATGAATGATTTCGCACTAGGAAATATTTCAACATCCTATAACGTAGGATCAGCGGTTAAGGGTGCTACAGTCCTGACAGGTTACAAAACAGGTGCTATACATCCGGGATCTACTCAATTTGATTCACCTCTTAAAATAGCACATACCCCTGTAAAAAAATCATGGAAGAACTTTGGAACAATCAATGATTTAAGAGCACTTCAGGTTTCTTCTAACGTATATATGTGGAAAACAGCCATTGCTATAGCAAAAGGCCATTATGAAATAAATCAACCGCTCCCAATTGATACAAAGGCTTTTAGTACTATTAGACAGTCTTTTAGCCAATTTGGACTTGGGGTTAGAACAGGAATTGATCTTCCAAATGAAGCAACAGGTTTCCCTGGTCCTGATAAAACACCTGGTTTGCTGCTGGACCTTGTTATCGGACAATATGATACGTACACTCCGATGCAGCTGGCTCAATATGTCTCAACCATTGCTAATGGGGGATACAGGGTTCAGCCTCACCTAGTTAAAGAGATTAGAGAGCCAGGTGCAGATAATAAAGAACTAGGTTCTGTTATGCAGGAAATCGAGCCAAAAGTCCTTAACCGGATAGATGCTAAACCGGAATGGATTGACAGGGTGAAAAAAGGTTTTTATATGGTTGGAAATGTAGGCGATGGAACAGCGGTGAGATATTTCCATGGGGCCAAATACGTTTTTGCAGGAAAAACTGGAACAGCTCAAGCATTTTATGATGGTCCGGACCGAAAGAAATATGGAAAAGAGGCACCTGAGGTGATGAACCTTAGTCTAGTTGGCTATGCACCTTATGATAATCCAGAAGTGTCAATCGCAGTATTAGTTCCTTGGGCATATCAGGGAGCCAATGGCCGTGGTACTAGTAACTACATCGGCCGAAGAGCACTTGATGCCTATTTTGATTTGAAAAAGCAAAGAATGTCTCAGCCCGGGTCGGCGCCTGGTGCTGATTTGAACACAGCCGTTCCAGGAACTCCCGCACCAGACCAAAATACTGCTGATACTCAAATATCAGCAGGACAATAAAAAGAAACGCTTCCCTTTAGGGACGCGTTTCTTTCAGTCTGTTGATAAAGTCGCTTGTCAATGGACAAAATGGTAAGAATTTTATAAAATCTCCTCAAATTCATTAT
>NZ_JBYTCJ010000055.1:0-11243 GCF_058790155.1 Neobacillus sp. FW104-15D2 | reverse complement strand
AAAAACCTATAAATATTGGATAGCTGAGGGTATTTTGTTTATTTTAAATAGCCTTACACAGACTTCTTGACAGTACCGCTTCGCCCGGTGAATGCACGACTTTGCCCATGAATGCACGAATTTGCCTGTGAATGCATGACTTTGCCCATATTAAGACTGATATGCCCATCCTGTCCGCAGATGCTGTTAAACCTCTTATTCCTCTAACAAGACAATTACCAAGCCTTCATAATAGTGCCAGGTTTTTATAAAACGCTTAAGGGGTATTGTTTTAAGAGATTAATAGCCATTATAAAAGAGGATGTGATTTAACAATGCTTACAACAGACCAGCTAGATACATTAAAACAGATGCTTGTGGAAGATAAAGAAACAATTGAAGGCCAATTAAATTTGGACAGTAAATACAGTAATAATGATGCAAGCATGCGGGAAACAGTCGATGAATTGTCTGCGTATGACAATCATCCCGCTGACCTGGGGACAGAATTATTTGAACGTGAAAAAGAATTTGCGCTTGAGGACCACCAAGATGGCGAGCTCGAAAAAGTTAATGCTGCACTTAAAGCTATTGAAAAAGGAACATACGGAAAATGCGAGGAATGCGGGGAGGATATTCCGTATGAGAGACTTGAAGCTATCCCTTCAACCCTTTATTGTGTAAACCACTCTCAAGAACAATCAGGCGGAGATTATCGCCCAGTAGAGGAAGATATTCTTGAGCCACCTAAGGTTAACTCTTTCAGACATGAACCAAAAAATGGCGTTGTCGATACTCAGGATAGTTATGAAGAAGTTGCCAGGTTTGGAACCTCAGAAACTCCTTCGGACCTCGTTGGTGATTATGGTAGCTACAATGATTTATATAACGAGGGAAAAAACGAGGAATCATATACAGAGGATTACGAAACATATTCAGCCACAGATATCACAGGAACTGAAAAAACTGTTCTGCCTACAGAAAAAATGAAAGAATACGAAGATCTGCTGGACAGAAAAGGGATTGAGTCTAAGATTGGAGATATTCCTTATAAAAAGACTGACAGCTATGTTAATGATAAAACAAAAGACAAGGAAAAAGAGACTGAGTAATTTCAGTCTCTTTTTTTCAATGGACTTATGATAGTTTGATAGGTTTTACATGCCAAATCTCATCTGCATATTGCTGAATGGTCCGGTCACTGGAGAAAAAGCCGGATTGTGCAATATTTATCAGGCTGGATTTCAGCCATGCTTGCTGGTCCCGATACTTCCTGCTGATTTCCTCATGGATATCGGCATAGGAAGCAAAGTCCCGCAGAACGAAATACTGGTCATTATGGGAAAGCAAGGAATCATAGATGGGCATGAACTCCCCTTCTGCATCCTTGTTAAAAAAACCATTGATTAGCTGCTCGGTAATCTGACGGATTCTCTTATCATGGTGATAATATTCAGTGGAGTGATACCCGCCATTCCTCTGATAATTAAGAACTTCTTCTGCCGTTAAACCAAACAAAAAGATATTATCCCTGCCAACCATTTCAGTTATCTCAACATTAGCTCCATCCAGCGTTCCAGCAGTAAGGGCACCATTCATCATGAATTTCATATTTCCAGTTCCGGAAGCTTCTTTACTGGCTGTAGATATTTGTTCACTTATATCAGATGCAGGGAATATCTCCTCTGCCAAAGATACATTATAGTTTTCAAGGAAAACTATCTTTAATTTTTCCCTCGTAGCAGGATCCCGGTTTACCTTCTCCGCAACTGAATTTATCAATTTAATTATTTTCTTTGCATAATAGTAGCCCGGTGAAGCCTTAGCTCCAAAAATAAATGTTCTTGGGAATAAAGGATAGCTCGGATCCTCTTTTAATCTATTATACAAATACATAATATGAAGTATATTCAGTAACTGACGCTTATAGGCATGGAGCCGCTTAACCTGTACATCAAAAATGGAATCAATATCAACAGTAATGCCCGTTTTTTCGTAAATCCTGCCTGCAAGTCTTTGTTTATTAATCCTTTTAATTTTGCCCAGTTCTTCCAGTACAGAAGGATCATCCGTATAGCTCCTAAAATTGGAAAGATCCTGAGGCGAAGAGATCCAGGATGTGCCAATACTCTCAGTAATTAATTTGGAGAGAAGCGGGTTGGCCTTTAGAAGCCAGCGTCTATGTGTAATACCGTTTGTCTTATTGTTGAACTTTTCAGGTGAGAGCTCATAGTAATCGTTCATTTCACGGTGCTTTAGAATCTCAGTATGGAGCTTAGCGACCCCATTCACACTATGGCTTCCTACAATAGCCAGCGGAGCCATTTTTACCTGATCATGGGCAAGAATAGCCATTCTTTCAATGCGCTGCCAATCACCAGGATATTTGTCCCAGAGCTCACGGCAAAAACGTTCGTTGATTTCATAGACTATCATATAAATTCTTGGGAGCAGCGGCTTAAATATGCGAACTGGCCACTTTTCTAATGCTTCCGCAAGAGTAGTATGGTTTGTGTAGGAAATGGTATTGACAGTAATCCTCCACGCTTCATCCCAGCCAAGACCCTCATCATCCATCAGGATTCTCATTAATTCTGGAATCGCTAAAACAGGATGAGTATCGTTTATATGAATGCTAATATGTTTATCAAATTCAAGCAGATTAAAATTCTTCTTTTTAAAAGATTTCACAATGGCCCTTAAGCTTGAGGCAACAAGAAAATATTGCTGTTTAAGGCGCAGAATTTTCCCTTCGTCATGAGTATCATCTGGATATAAAAATTCAGAAATCGATTCAGTATCTTTTTTATATTTTAAGATATCTACATTGAGTGGAAATTGGGATGGTACTGCACTCCAAAGACGCAGTGTATTAACGTTGCCATCATTAAAGCCTGCCACGGGTACATCATAAGGAACAGCAGATACAGGCTCTGCATTAACATGGCGGAATACAAGACGTCCATTTTCGGTCGTATAGCTCTCTACGTGTCCCCAAAATGGAATTTCTTCTGCTTCCTCTGGCTTTCTTACCTCCCAAACGTAACCGTGCTTTAGCCATTGCTCTGGAAACTCTATTTGATATCCGTCCACAATTTTTTGTTCAAAAAGGCCATGCTTATAACGGATACCACATCCATGGCAAGGCAGGCTTAAGGAGGCAAGCGAATCTAGGAAACAAGCAGCCAGACGGCCAAGACCGCCATTTCCAAGACCTGCATCTGCTTCTTCTTCCTCGAGGCTGTCAAGGTCAATTCCGAGCTCAGCAAGACCCGTTCTGACAGTCTCCTCAACTCCAAGATTAATGAGGTTCTGCCGCAGAAGTCTGCCCAGCAAAAATTCAATCGATAAATAATATACTTGTTTATCTGCATCCGTCCTATATAGTTCATTTGTACGGATCCAATTTTTACTTACGTATTCCCTAACCATGCTTCCCAAGGTCAGAAACTGATCAGTTTGAGTACTTTCTTTAAAGCTTACTCCGCACATCATCTCAAGTCTTTTTAAAAAAGTCTCTTTAAACTCTGCTTCATTAGAAAACATCGCCATCACTCCCTGAGATGAGTTCTTGGTACAACTCCATATACTTTACAGCTGATTGCTCCCAGCTAAAGTCGATCTCCATTGCATTTTCAACAATACTCCCCCAAGCCGTCTTATCCTCGTAAAAGCGTACAGCCCGCTCAATCGTAAAGAGCATGTCATGGGCATTAAAGTTTTTAAAAGAAAAGCCATTTCCTAGGCCAGTAAACTCATTGTATGAAGTAACAGTATCATTTAATCCACCGGTTTCCCTTACTATTGGAATGGCTCCATATCTCATCGCAATGAGCTGGCTAAGCCCGCAAGGCTCAAATTTAGATGGCATTAAGAACAAATCTGCACCCGCATAAATCTGGTGAGCGAGTTTTTCATCAAAACCAATATACACCCTGCATTGATTCGAATATCTTTCAGACATTTCCCTGAAAAATCCTTCAAATTCAGGATCCCCGGTCCCCAGCACAACAAGTTGTACACCCGTCTCCATAATTTCATGAAAAACCCCACGGACCAACTCCATACCTTTTTGGTTTGTCAGCCTTGAGATCATTGCCATGAGGGGAACATTCTCGTCCTCCGGCAGCCCGAACAGCCTTTGGACCGCCTCTTTGTTGGCCGCCCGGCCCTCGAACTCCCCAACATGGAAGGAGGCAGCAATATCCTCATCCGTTTCAGGGTTATATAGTTCGTCGTCAATTCCGTTTAGGATACCGACAAAGTCTGAATTCCTCTGTCTGAGGATTCCATCAAGCCTTTCCCCCAAATAAGGAGTCTGGATTTCATCCTTGTAGGTTGGACTGACAGTTGTTATTTTATCTGAAGCAACCAGTGCCGCCTTCATAAAGCTTATATTTCCGTAAAACTCTAAATGATGCGGATGGAAATAATATTCTGGAAGTCCCAATAGATCTCCCATGACTATTCTTGGAAAGATCCCCTGAAATTGCAGATTATGAATAGTAAATACGGTTTTAATATGTTTATATTCTCTCCGCCTGCTGTATTCTTCTTTTAATAAAAATGGAATCATTCCGGAATGCCAGTCATGGCAGTGGAGAATATCTGGGTAAAAATCAAGATAAGATAAGCTATCGAGCACAGCCCGGGTAAAATAGGCAAATCTTTCACCATCATCATATTCACCGTATAGCTGGCTGCGTTGAAAGTAAAATTCATTATCTACAAAGTAAAAATGAATTCCATCCTGTACCAATTCCTCTATTCCGCAATACTGTTTCCGCCAGCCAAGCTGAACAGTAAATTCTGCCACCTTCACCATTTGACTTTTATACTCATCTGAAATGGTCTTATACTTTGGCAGGATTACCCTGATATCTGTCCCTAGTTTTTTTAATTCCTTAGGCAGTGATCCTGCAACATCTGCAAGCCCCCCCGATTTAATAAATGGGACACATTCAGAAACAGCAAATAAAATTTTCACGAGTTGATCCACGCTCCCTGTACGGTGCCTTTTCGAATTACATATGGAGAATCGCAGGATGATTTGATCATTGCTCCGTTCTCAATCCTGACATCTTTATCTAGAATTACCGAATCCAGCACACAATTTTCACCGATTTGAGACTTTTGCATGATAATGCAGTTTTTAATTACAGCACCTTTGCCAATTCTAACTCCTCTGGCGATTATACTGTTTTCCACATGTCCTTCAATTAATCCTCCATTTGCAACGATGCTGTTTTTAACCATTGCCCCTTTGAGGTAATTGGTAGGCGGTTCATCTTTTACCTTTGTTAATATTGGACTCTCTTTTATAAAAAGCTGCTGCCAAATTTCTGGCTTTAGTAAGTCCATGTTAGCAGAATAATACTCTTTAATAGAATTAATCATAACAGCATAACCTACATATTCGTACTGACAAAGCTTCAGTGGGCTGTTAATATCCGAAATAATATCCTTAATGCTTAGATATCCAGTTTCGTGACGTGTTTCTATCAATTCAATTAATAGAGATGTCTTAATAAGATAAACTCCCATAGGATTTTTTTGATGTCTTACCTCTGTTACATCACATCCGGATTCGATATGATAATTTAATAATGGACCAAAATCCATATTAAAAACAGTATAGGCATTAGCGATTAAAGCGTATTCCTGAGTGCTTCGCTTCAAGTAATCTATGTTATCAGAGAAATGTTCCAATGAACCAATCCCAAAGTAAGGCTTATCACTATTAGGGGCTGGGAAAAAGAAAAGCCCATCCCTTTTTCTGTTTAAATCCCAATCCCTTCCCGAACCAAGATGGTCCATTAAAGAACGGTATTGGAATTTAGGAAATATCCCAACACTCTCTACACCCGAGTTCACCATATTTGAAAGTACAAAATCTATCAGCCTGTAACGTCCTGCAAATGGGATAGCTGCAACTGACCGGTGTACAGCCAGTTCCCTCAATTCCTCATGAAAGGTTGTTGCATCAATTATTCCAATCAAACGCTTATTCATATATTATCCCCTCCGCTGTAAATCTTATATTTATTGGAACATCTCTTCAGAAACCAGTAGGATTTCCTCTTCGCCTTCTTCCGGTCGAATAATAGATCCATCGGGAACATGAACGCCGGCAGATACAATCGCCTTTTCTATGAAGCAGTTTTTACCGATAACAGCATCAGGCATAATAACAGAATGTTTTACTGACGTACCTTTTTCTACGGTTACCCCTTGAAAGATTACTGATTTTTCAATATCGCCTTCAATTATGCACCCTTCATTTACAAGACATTCTGATACTTTAGCTTCATGAGAAATATACTGCGGAGGACGGTTTGGATTCACGGAGTAAATTCTCCAGGAATGATCATAAAGGTTTAATTCATTGTCATCTGCAAGTAAATCCATATTTGCTTCCCAAAGGCTTTTTACCGTTCCAACATCCTTCCAATACCCTTTGAAAGGATATGCCTTGAGTTTCTTTTCATCACCTAACATAAGGGGGATAATATCCTTACCAAAATCATGGCTGGAACCGGCCGTTGCTTCATCCTTTTCAAGATATTCCTTAAGGACTTTCCAATTGAAAATATAAATTCCCATCGACGCAAGGTTATTTTTTGGATTTTTTGGTTTTTCATCAAAATCTGTAATGTTAAAATTGGTATCTGTATTCATAATGCCAAATCTGCTGGCTTCATCCCATGGAACTTCAATTACCGAAATAGTGGCGTCCGCATTTTTCTCTATATGATACTCTAGCATTTCTTCATAATTCATTTTGTAAATATGGTCACCAGATAAGATAAGTACATATTCAGGATCATATTGTGTCAAATACTTGATATTCTGATAAATCGCACTTGCTGTCCCGGAGTACCATTTTACTTCCGATGACTCAGTATATGGAGGAAGTACAGTTACACCCCCATTTTTTCTGTCCAGGTCCCAGGCGCTGCCAATCCCGATATAGGAATTTAATTCAAGTGGCTGATACTGGGTCAGCACACCTACTGTATGGATCCCAGAATTTGTACAATTGCTCAAAGTAAAATCAATGATTCTATATTTCCCGCCAAAGGGCACTGCCGGCTTTGCCAAATCCTTTGTTAGCGAATGGAGCCTACTTCCCTTTCCTCCTGCCAGAAGCATCGCTACGCACCGTTTCTTTTTCATTATTTTCGCTCCCCTTTCTTTGTCTAACAGGTCGTAAAATGGAAAAACCAAATGGAGAAATATTCATTGTTATTGAATCTGGTTTACCATGAAACGAAACTGGTTCTGCCTTAATAGCCTTTTTATTTACAAATCCTGAACCTCCAAAATCCTGGCTGTCACTATTAAAAATTTCTTTGTAAGTGCCTGACTGTGGAACCCCTATCCGATAGTCGGTATAGCTGACCCCCGTAAAGTTACAAACAATGACTAGTGCTTCTTCAGGATTTCTTCCCTTTCTGAGGAATGAAAAAACAGATTGGTGATAATTATTTGCATCAATCCATTCGAATCCATCCGGAGAATCATCAAGCTCGTAAAGCGGTTTTGAACGTTTGTAAAGCTTGTTTAATTCAATAACAAATTTATTTATCTTTTCGTGCATTTCATAGTCAAAAAGGTTCCAATCCACCTGTTCCTTAAATTTCCACTCAGAAAATTGGCCCAGCTCTGTTCCCATAAAGGTGAGCTTTTTACCTGGATGACTATACATATATCCTAACAATAGCCGCAGCTGAGCAAATTTTTCCCAATACTCGCCGGGCATCTTATTAAGCAGAGATTTTTTCCCATGGACAACTTCATCATGGGAGAAGGGAAGAATGAACTTTTCGGAAAATGCATACATAAGCGAAAAGGTTACTTTATTATGGAGATGAGAACGGTGGTAAGGGGCTTCTTCCATATACTTCAACATATCATTCATCCAGCCCATATTCCATTTGTATGTAAATCCTAGACCCCCATCTTCAACAGGAGCGGTGACTTTGGGCCAGTCCGTCGAATCTTCGGCGATCATCATCACTGAAGCATCCTCATCTGCGATCGCCTTATTAAGCTTTCTTAAAAAATTAATCCCAAAAGGATTTTCCTTATTGGCGGTGTTTGGCCAATAAATAATATTTGCCACTGCATCTACCCGAAATCCGTCAATATGGTATTTTTCCATCCAAAACAGAGCACACGATATAAGAAAACTGTTTACCTCAGTTTTACCTAAATCAAAATTGGCAGTACCCCATTCATAGTTTTCCCGATCTGGTTCATAGGAGTAGTCATAGGCATAGCTTCCGTCGAAGCGATATAGGCCTTGCGAGTCTTTACAAAAATGTCCTGGTATCCAATCGAGAATCACACCAATACCGTTTTGATGACACTGATCCACGAAGAACATAAAGTCTTCCGGTGTTCCATAACGGCTGGTTATTGAGAAATATCCTATCGTTTGATACCCCCATGATATGTCGAGCGGATGCTCAGTTAAAGGCAACAGTTCAATATGGGAATATCCCTGGCTTTTAACGTATGGTATTAAGTCTTCAGCCAATTCTCTATATGTAAGAAAAGATCCGTCTTCTTTCTTTTTCCAGGAGCCAGCATGAACTTCATAAATCGCAAGGGGATCATTATATGATCTGTTCCTTTTTTTAAGCCATTTTTGATCATTCCATTTATAACCTTCAAGGGGATAAACAATGGAAGCAGTACGCGGACGCAGTTCTGAATAAAACGCGAATGGATCAGCTTTCAATAACCTCTCGCCTGTGGAAGAAAGTATATCGTATTTATAAAGGGTGTTTGATAAGTCCCCTGGCAATGAAATAAACCAAACCCCTTCCTTGTTAATTTTCTCCATAGGATAACTGCTGCCATCCCAATTGTTAAAATCCCCTGCCAAGCCCACTTTTTCCGCTGTGGGTGCCCAAACACAAAATTGAGTATATGTCTCATTCTCATCTTTTATGACATGGGCACCAAACAAATGATGGCTTTTATATAAGTTTCCTTCATGAAATAAATGCAGTTCAAAATCTGTTGGATAACAGCCCATCATTTATACCCTCCGCTAATTTTTTTGCTACTTCAGTAATATTCTAGTATCCTTTCTAAACTCCTTGTAAACATTTTCTCATTTTATTGACAACATTTTACAAAATACGCAGGACTTTCGATTTATTTCGATAACTTTAAACATTTTCTTAATAAATAATAGGTGTTTTATATATATTAGCAGAATTTTTAATGAATTATATATAGGTAATATTTCACTACTGCATAAAATAGAAAGATTTATAAGGAATAGGGCAAAATTAATTGCCTTAGATTCATTGGGGGTCCTAATATTCATATTACCTCCGCAATAACCTTGTAAAACGCCGAGGATTTACAAAACGGAAAGAAAGTATTTAGTGATTTTGGTATTTTTATCTGGGATGAAATCAGAGGAGCTCTGGAAGGCTTCTAAGCGATTATTTAATAACGGCTATAATATTTATTGCGATTGATATAAGAAGCCATTAGTAAGGGTGTGTAGATGGTCACACACCTACTTAGTGATTTAGTATAAGGGTACATTGAAGGGGATTTATCATTAAGAGACTGTACATCTGTTGTTTACGAGATAACTAATATCTATATTTCATTTGAATTTCATAGCTTTGTCATAATGTCTTGGTAAAATAATAGAAAACAAAAAAAAACTGCTGACATAATGTCAACAGCCTTTTTTTATGACCCCTACGGGATTCGAACCCGTGTTACCGCCGTGAAAGGGCGGTGTCTTAACCGCTTGACCAAGGGGCCATTATGGCGGAGAAGGAGGGATTTGAACCCTCGCGCCGGTTACCCGACCTACACCCTTAGCAGGGGCGCCTCTTCAGCCTCTTGAGTACTTCCCCATAATGGCTCCACAGGCAGGACTCGAACCTGCGACCGATCGGTTAACAGCCGATAGCTCTACCACTGAGCTACTGTGGAATAATTAAATTATAATTCCTAAACTCTGTTTAAAAGACTGTGTCCCCGCCTCAGAAAGATCCGCATGATGCGGCTCGGCGTGTACAACTCGAAGCTGAGCCATGATGCTCTGCTCGTCTCTACCACTGAGCTACTGTGGAATAATAAAAAATGGGCCTAAATGGACTCGAACCATCGACCTCACGCTTATCAGGCGTGCGCTCTAACCAGCTGAGCTATAGGCCCATATATGGAGCGGGTGATGGGAATCGAACCCACTACATCAGCTTGGAAGGCTGAGGTTTTACCAGTAAACTACACCCGCATATAAAATGGGGCGACTGATGGGAATCGAACCCACGAATGCCTGAACCACAATCAGGTGCGTTAACCACTTCGCCACAATCGCCACAATATGAATTTAATTAAAATGGTGGCTCGGGACGGAATCGAACCGCCGACACAAGGATTTTCAGTCCTTTGCTCTACCGACTGAGCTACCGAGCCAATAAAAATGGCGGTCCCGACCGGGATCGAACCGGCGATCTCCTGCGTGACAGGCAGGCATGTTAACCGCTACACCACGGGACCAGATTGCGGGGGCAGGATTTGAACCTGCGACCTTCGGGTTATGAGCCCGACGAGCTACCGGACTGCTCCACCCCGCGACGATAAAAAGTATTCAATTTGTCCATGCGCTTATAAAGCGTTCAGACTGTCCTCAACTCAGAAAGCTAATTCAAGCAGCCGCTCGTTGAGTACAACTCGCAGTTTTTCGATGAAGTAACGCTCGTTGCTCCACCCCGCGACGATAAAAAACATTTAATTTGTCCATGCCCTTTAAAAAGCAAATGGAGGAGGAAGAGGGATTCGAACCCCCGCGCGGTTTGACCCGCCTGTCGGTTTTCAAGACCGATCCCTTCAGCCGAACTTGGGTATTCCTCCGTATATATTAACGGTAATGGTGGACCTTGTAGGACTCGAACCTACGACCGGACGGTTATGAGCCGTCTGCTCTAACCAGCTGAGCTAAAGGTCCAAAATATTTGGTAGCGGCGGAGGGGATCGAACCCCCGACCTTACGGGTATGAACCGTACGCTCTAGCCAGCTGAGCTACACCGCCAAACATATTTAGAAAAATTATGGTGGAGACTAGCGGGATCGAACCGCTGACCTCCTGCGTGCAAAGCAGGCGCTCTCCCAGCTGAGCTAAGCCCCCATGAAAATTAAAAGGAAATGGTCGGGAAGACAGGATTCGAACCTGCGACCCCTTGGTCCCAAACCAAGTGCTCTACCAAGCTGAGCTACTTCC
>NZ_JBYTCJ010000054.1:0-12350 GCF_058790155.1 Neobacillus sp. FW104-15D2 | reverse complement strand
AACGACATCCATGGGTTATATTTCCTGTATGTAGCGAAGGCTGTCAAGAGCGGGTTTCCTCTTGACTGGTTTCGCTACATACAGGATGCTCCATAAATGGATGCCGTCCCAAAACGGACTTAACTTTTTTGTGTCCAGGATATTGACATAGATCCAAAGGACCTATTAAAAGATTAACTTAAAATAGCTTAGGGTGGGTACTACGGAATTTGAATTAAGCAAATTTAACACCTTTCTTAGGAAAAGATTAATCTGTTACTATTTTTGTTTTAGTTGTTCGATAAACCGCTCAACTACCTGATCGCCATCTTTTTTCTTAAACTCCTTGCCCAGCCTAATTTCTAGAATGTAGGCACCTTCATTGTAATTTACAAAAACCAAAATTGTCTCAACTGACTCCTTCTTTATATATTCATATTGTAAAGGGATCCCATTGATCGTTTTATTTTCATATCCATTAGTGGTCGCTCCCTCAACTTTCCCAGGACGATATTCAATTTTAATTGCCTCTTTCCCTGTATAGGGCCCGTAAAGGATCTTGCTCTTCTGATTCTCTTCCCATTGCTTCCTCTCTTTTTCTTCATTAAAAGCTGGGTCCATATCTCCCTTATTATTGGAATAATAAACAATGAGATCAGTTGGATGATCCATTAGAGGAAGCATAGTCAGTGCTGCAAATTTAATCTGAAATCCCTCAAATATCGGGATCGTCACATTCCTTCCAAAGGCCACAATTGCTTCTTTTTGAATGGAGGCAGTTGAATCACTTTCATTATTGCTAAATGATTTTAACAGCACTGATGAAATCAATAATACAAGGATGGCTGCAACAGTTAGAGGGATAAATCTCCAGCTTACCTCGGACTTCTTTAAATGAGTATTACTTTTTATACTATTAATAAAAAACGTTTTTTCCTCTTTTGAGGTTTTAATATTATTGAATGCATGTTCATTGAGAGAGGTTTTAATTTGGTTTTCTAATTGGTCCATTAATAATCAAACCTCCGTTTAATAATTTCTCTGCCACGAATAAGTCTTGTTTTAACGGTATTTACGCTTAGGTTTAGGATGCTGCTTATCTGCGTTGTGTCCAAATCCTGGTAATAATAAAGGATAATAATTTCCTTATATTTTACTGGCAGGTTCATTATTATTTCCGAAAGCTTCTGGCTCTGAATATTACTAATGGTTGTTTTTTCGACATCATCTTTTGAAGTCTCTTCCTTAAAAAGGCTTGTCAGGTAAACTTTACGGTAATGCCAGCTTTTTAAATAGTCCTTCGATTTATTAATTGCAATTTTAAAAATCCACACTTTCATGGGGCTTTCCCCCCTGAACTCCGACAAATTATTATAAATGGATAGAAATACTTCCTGGGTAATATCCTCCATTACATGATAATTTTTTACATAGACGAAGATTATTTTCTTTACATCTGTGATATAGTCTTCAACTATTTGTTCAAAATCCCTAACCTGCTCTTGTCTTCGACTCTCCAAACCCTTCACCTCTATTTTCTTCTCCCTGTATAAATGACGAGTCCATGAACCTTGAGGGTTCATTATTCAAAAAAATTTTTAGAATTTTTTATAAAATTATCTATGTCATAAAAATAAAAAGCTGTCTCTGGGACAGCTTTAACGCTTTAGTAAACCTTACTCTAAATGCCCCTTTAGCTGTATAAGAAAAAAGTGCTGCCTCAGCACCTCTCTTACTTAACATAAGCCTCAATATGTTTGAGTACACTATTTTACAAACTTGGTTTATTACAGGAATGTTGATCCGTTTGTTCAATAAGCAACTAAAAAGGTGGTTAACCCTTCTTGGATCAACACACCCGATGGTTTTGAAGAAGTAACCAGTCCAACTTTATTCAAAGGCAGAAATTACTTATTTACGATTTTAATTTCTTTTATCGGATAATATACAACATTTGTTGTCCCTATTACCTTTTCCATTGGTATCGCTCCAATAAAACGGCTGTCTTTGCTTTTCCTTCTGTTATCTCCCATTACAAATAAACAATCTTTAGGGACAGTATGGCTGCCTACTGCGGTTTCCTTTAAAGTGAAAGAGCCTGTTAATGTTCCTCCATTTAGCGTTTTCTTATATTTTTCTAAATAAGGTTCGTTATATGCCTTACCGTTTATATATACAATATCATTCTTATACTCAATACTCTCACCTGGGAGTCCAATTACACGTTTAATGTAATCCGAACCATCTGGGGAGTGAAACACAACAATATCAAATCTTTTCGGTTCACCAACTTTGGTTACAACCATACGATCCTTGTCTTGGAGAGTAGGATTCATTGATTCACCGTCGACAACAATGGGAGTAAAGAAAAAAGAGCGAATAATAAATGCTAAAACAATTGCAACCATAATGGATTTAACCCATTCAAACGTTTCACTTTTCTTCTTAATCATTACTTGTCCTCCCTTAATATGCCCAAAATTATATCCTTATTTTACCACAATTACTTGGATATTTATTTTTCTTCAGCTATAATGCTCCGTTTCTTCAATAAAAGAAAAAAGCCTTACTCTTTGTTGAAGCAAAGCCCCCGTTACTTCAAGAACAAATCTTCGCATCTCATATTGCTGCTCAAAACTGGATACCCAGCAAAACCAAGGAATAGTTTAATCTTATTAAATTAATCACCCATTAACATAAACAGACTATTTTTGGAAATGAGAGGAAAGACCCCGACCAATAAGGTTTGCAGAAACAGGACTTTTTCCGATTTCCCTTGCCCATATTGATAATTGCCCAATATGGTGAATTTCATGGGCAATGGTATGTCGCATGATTTCACCCCAAGTATCCGTCACAACTCTTCCATCTGGTAAGGTATCGAAAAATAAACGATTTTCCATATAATCCTCCCAGTTGCTCACAAAGTTTTCCGCTTATAAATGAAATTCAGCGTCCAAATTTCGAACCTTATTCAGGCTTTTAAAATCATCAAAACTCTCCTGAAAGTCGGTTTTACCCTGTAAGAGGCGTATCCAGCTCCATTCGACATCAACTATATGGAAAAGTGTATGCAATATACTTCCCATACCGCCTATTCTTTTTTGTAGTAGTTCTTCTTCACTTAATTCTTCACACCAACGATACCAGTCTTCTCTTACCATCCAGTTATATCTAAAAAATATTTGCAAAAAAAGCCCCCTCCCCATTAGAAATAATTGAACTGTAAAAAACTATAAGAACAACATATAGTAATCGGCACTTCCAGTAGTCGGAGTGGTTACCTTAGGTTCCATTCCCGTACATAAGCGATGAGTTACATATTCGACAGCTCCGGCGCCTCAAATACTTGTCGCAATTCAATCTGACCTTCCCCATGTCCTTGCGGGTCCGGCATCCGCATGGCCCACTCGATGGCTTCTTCCCTCGACTTTACATCAATCAGAATGAACCCGGCAATCAATTCTTTCGATTCCGTAAATGGGCCCTCCGTAACCACAGGCTTTTCCCCTGCTTTCGGATACGACAGGCGAATTCCATTTGAACTTGGATGAAGTCCTTTAGCCGCAACCCGCACGCCTGCCTTAACTAATTCCTCATTGTACCTCGTCATGGCTTCAATGAGCTCAGAGCTCGGGAGCTTGCCGGCTTCCGAATTCTTCGAGGCTTTGACAATCATCATAAACAGCATAAAAACTTCCTCCTTCATTTTTAGAGGCAAATCCCCTAAATGACTTTTTTTAAAATAACCAAACGGTATCTTCAAAATTGACATTGTTAAAAAATCTAAAAATGGGATCAGTCCGTAAAATTTTGTTCTTCTCAGTCGATATTGGCAGTAAACTTACGTCACGTACTTCTTAGTACATGTTTAACAAGAAAATTCATTTTATCCTCAATATCAGCCAACCATTTTTCAAGTATTTCATATATAGATTCGAGGATATTTTGTAAAATCCTTCCTCAACTACCCTGCTCTTACTTTAAGTAATTTCTTTAATCCCAAAGACTAATTTGTACTACTTATGAAAGGTGAAGAATTTAATTCCAAGAAGAAGCTAAAAGCCCTTTCTTGTAGAGTTTTTTTGAATGAGACTGTTATATGTTGGAAGTCTGTTGCTTTTTAATGCTGCAGATTTGCATTTTATAATACGATGAAAAAAGGTTGAAATCCTTTTTAATTTTTTTTTTATTTAACTAAGCGCTTTGCGTTTAGGAGTTTTCCGCTATTTAATGCGATTTCTAGGTAATAATCCTCTCTAAAAGTAAAGATTTGGGCTTATGTATTTCGAAAAAGAGCCCTGACACCTTTGGGATTTAATCATATTGTATTGAAAAGATGTAGAGGGGGTTAGTAAATGAGTGGTACAGGTGCAGGTGGAGGCTTCGCATTAATCGTTGTATTGTTTATCCTGCTTATTATAATTGGAGCGTCATTTATGGGTGGAGGATACGGCGGCGGGTTTTATTAATTAAATAATCTTCTTCTATTTCTAATGAAAGGGGGGATATTTATGTTCGGTTACGGAGGATACGGCGGCGGATTTGGTGGCTGTGGCTGTGGTGGCTATGGTTACGGCGGCGTTGGTTGTGGCGGAGGTTTTGCCATAATCGTTGTCTTGTTTATTTTATTGATTATCATTGGAGCTACTTGCTTTTATTAAATAAAAGTATCCAATATAACTTTTCAAATAAAAAAGCCCAAACAAGGGCTTTTTTATTTGCTTTAATGCACCGAAAGCAACGTTTTATTTCATACCTAACCGAACTTAATGTTTTTCTCCTTGTTATTTCATATTGTAATAAATGTTGAACAAACTATTAACAACTATTATGGCTAAACAGGTCCTATAAAGGAGGTAAGTTCAATAAAAAAGGTTAGAAGAGCGGTTATGATTATTCTCATTTTTTATTTATTGTATATTACCGTATTCGGCATTGTTATTTTTAAAGATAAACATCCGCAGGTTAATAGCACCTTTAAGGAACAGCATAAAGTGGAAAGATTCTATGGAAATAAGGTATCACAGGATCGCGTGATTCTACTAGAAGAAAACACGTTTTCAGAGTTTGCCCGTGTTAACTTAATGAAAAATGCACAGGAGTCTATTGATGTCGCCTATTACTCAATTCATAAAGGATATATTACCGATTTATTATTAGGAATGATTTTGGATGCCGCCGATCGTGGCGTAAAGGTAAGGATTCTTTTGGATGGAATTTTCCATGGTCTTAGATTTAGTCTAAAAGATGCTCAATATGCCTTAATCAATCATCCAAATATCGAACTTAAATTTTATGAACCATTAAATCCTTTACAGCCCTGGACATGGAATAATCGACTACATGATAAATTACTTATGATCGATCACAAGTATGCAGTTATCGGCGGCAGAAATATTGGAAATCGTTATTTTATTCAAAAAGGTGAAAAATCCCCTACGACTGACCGAGATGTTCTTATAATTAATACGGATCCCAAGACAAAGGAAGGCAGTGTTTTGAAACAAATGGAAGGCTACTTTGATGAAGTCTGGAACCATCCAATTACAAAGGCTCCTTTTGATAAGCTATCCTCAGGTCAACAAAAGAAAGCAAAAGAGGCCAATCAACAATTAAAAGAGAAACTAAAGAATTTGCAAAAAACGGATAAAAAAATATTCAATAATTATTATGATTGGGTGAAAATGTCCCTTCCTACTAAAAAAATCACCTTTATTCATAATCCTATACAAAGATTTAATAAAGAACCTTGGGCTTGGTATGATTTAACGAATCTCATGAAGAATTCGAAAAAGTCCTTAGTCATCCAAAGCCCGTATGTTATTCCAACGAAACCTATGCTTCCTTATATGGAAACGTTACATGTTCCTCCGGAAAAGACAACAATTTTAACAAACTCGTTAGCATCGACAGCCAATGTTATGGCCTATTCAGGACATATTAAACATATTAACGATATGGTAAAAAAGGGTGTGAATGTATTGGAATATCAGGGGCCTGACTCCATACATGCCAAAACATTTATCTTTGATCATCAATTGAGTGCCATTGGAGCATTTAATATGGATTCCAGGTCTGCGTTTTTAAATACCGAGTCTATGGTCGTCATTGATAGCGTGGAATTTACCGAGAGTCTCGAAAAGGAAATGAACCATTATTTTAAAAAGAGCTTAAAGGTAGCAAAGGATCAATCGTATATAAAGGACCCCAACTTAAAACCTGGTAAAGTAAGTTGGGTTAAATCATACAGTATAAAAGGATTATCCTTTATAACGGATTTATTCCAGTATTTATTGTAAGGCTCCGGTACAACCATGCTGGAGGAATGAAATAATACGTTCATCATGCATTTACACAACAACCCATGCCCTCTTTCCTAACCACCTGAATTCAATTCTCTGCCAAGTATATCCAGCATTTTAGGACTCTGTCTAATGGGTCTAGGTCAGTATATTGGGCATAATAAAAATTATATTAAGGAGTGATAATATGAGGCTAAGAAATGGAGATTTTTATACAAATGTTCAAACAAATAAGTTATATAAGTTAAATGAAGATAAGGATAGCAGCTGGTACTTCAGTTTGCGTGTAGAAGAAGATTATCATGAAACAGAAAAGATTTCAGGACGTGATATGATTCGATTGGTAGCAAGTAGTTATAAAAAAGTTAATTAATGCTGCTCCATTCCTGTCATGGTACCTGTGTTTTTTAGAGTCTGTAACACTTGAACAAGGAAAAAGTCGCCTTTATGTGAAAAATACTTATTTTAGACGATTATCCGATGATATTAAGATTCCTTCTTAAAAAAAAACGAAAAAAATAATCTAAATCGTAAAATTATTTAGATAACATCAATTATACAGATTAATTAAAATAGTAGGTTTATGTTATATTTACTTTAAGTCTAAACGACTTGGGGAGGAAGTGAATCGATATGAACGATCAACAATCCGAAGAAATGGTTAAGCAATTACGAAGGATTGCGGAAGCATTAGAACGTATTTCACCATCACAGCCAGCAGCCCCTGTATCAAAAGAGACGCAGAAATAAAAATAGAAGTCGCTTCTTTTAGCGGCTTTTTTTATTCCCTCCACTTCCGTCTCATATCCAGGATTTTAAAAGAAACATTCGACAAAGTGAAAATCCTTTTTCATCTCCCTTCCTTTTATTATCTTATCTATGCTCCTTTACTCCTTAATGAAGTAAAACCCTTATTCACATAGTAGTTATGAGGCGGCGTTTTACAAAGGTTCAAATGATTTGGCATTACTAATTCGATAAGCTATTAAATAGATAATAATGTAAATTGGAAAGGAATAAAAAGCACTCCATTTTACAATTGTATAAAGTCCAATCCATTCAAAAAAAGGTTCACCTAAAAAAGAAGTCAATGCGGAATAAATAACA
Organism: Neobacillus sp. FW104-15D2; assembly: GCF_058790155.1. NCBI lineage: Bacteria > Bacillati > Bacillota > Bacilli > Caryophanales > Bacillaceae > Neobacillus > Neobacillus sp. FW104-15D2. The sequence goes on along the minus strand of NZ_JBYTCJ010000054.1, from coordinate 4,959 downwards.
GCTTTTAAAAACGGATTTAGAGTTGGCCTAAATTGTAACCAGAGCATAAGAGATACAGGAATTAAAGTGAAATCCCAAGGTAAAAACGTTGGAATGGTTGGCAATACTCTCCCCGAGTAATGCCAAAACCCGAAAACAAGTCCTAAAAAATCAAGCCAAGAAGCTACACTTAATCCAAAACTTCCAGCTAAAAGCAGTCTTGCCTCACTTCCACGCTTTCGCAGAATGATCCATACAATCCAAGGAATGATTGATAACGCTACTGAAAGCCAAAATTCCCAGTGCCATAAAGTATGTACTTTCCAATAGCTTACATAATCCACTTCTACTTGATGAATTCTTTCAAAAAACTTATCCGAACTTATAATTTCCTCTTTGTTAATCAATGGTTTCATTTTAAATTCACCCTAAAACTATATATAAATCCATTATTGCCCATCTCTGTTCAACTAACACTTCCCATTTTGTGATATTGAACAAATTCCTCATTTTTAAACAACCCTACCCGATTGCTAGTAAAGGCACTGTTCCCATTAGCAGAATTAAGATAACTGACTGAACCTTTCAAACGTTTTACTTTCAGAACATTCATTTAAATTGGTATAGTTATTTTAAAGGAGTGATGGCGATGGAATTTAACGATGTTATTAACGGGCACAAATCCATACGAGAATATGAAAATAGGGAGGTTAGTCAAGAACTGCTAGATCAAATATTAAATGCGGGCATTCGTGCCTCTTCAAGTGGCAATATGCAATCTTATTCAATTATCGTCACTAAAGACAAAGAGCTTAGGGAAAAATTATATACCGCACATATGGAACAGCCTATGGTGGTGAATGCACCTATCCTATTAACATTTTGTGCTGATTTTAATAGAATGAGAAAATGGCTTTCGCTTAATGATGCACCTGTCCATTTTGATAATTTCATGAGCTTTATGATAGGTGCCATTGATGCAACTTTGGCAGCACAAAATTGTGCTTTAGCAGCAGAGAATGCAGGGTTAGGTATTTGCTACATGGGCTCAACGCTTGCTAATTGCGATCAAATTGGAAAATTACTAGACTTGCCACCAAATGTCGTACCAGTTGTGGGTTATTCATTAGGATATCCCGTAGAAAACCCTGCTCCACGAGATCGCCTTCCACAGCAGGGACTCGTTCACTACGATCAGTATCATGATTATTCGGACGAAGAAATTCTAGAAATCTATAAAGATAGAAATGAAAAAGGATGGAAACGCTACATGGACATCCCTCGGCTAAAAGAAATGACAGAACAATTAGGATTAAAGAATTTAGCTCAAATCTATACCATTGCCAAGTATACAAAAGAATCTCATCACGAGTTTTCACAAACCGTACTGAATTACTTGGAGACGCAGAATTTTATGAAAAATGAATGATGGTTTTCAGACCCCCAAAATTGTTTTTGGGGAGTTTTTTTATAGGATTTATTAGACCATCCTTCACTCTAATGTGGTGAACCAAAACGCAATTTGATTACCACTGCCGAATTTACGATTGCTGCGCCAAGTTATGCAAGTACTTTTTCCAAATTTGATAATACTATTATTCTACTTATAGATTAGCCTTTAACTCTCTAAGTAATTGGAAAATTTGTCCCCTGTGATGGGCTTCGTGTTCGATCAAATGATAAACCACCCATTCAGGAGTGACGTCATAATTCTCAAGTTCGCGTGGTTTACGCCAATCATTTAAATCCATTGATCTAAAATATGAAAGAAAAACTTCACGTACCTTCTTTAGACGGTAAAAGTGTTCTTCTAAGCTTTCTCCCTCAACATGAGTCATCTTTCCATCCGTTCGGCATTCTAAAGGAAATAACAACTTGATTTCGGGGTCCCAATCAGTTCCGAGAACTTCTACATAAAGCCAATCTGCCTCAATTAAGGCGATATGAAATAAGAGAGAACCAATTGAGTGTCTATCACCAATTTTTCTATCTAGCAGGTTTTCGCTCATACCGGTTAATGCGGTTATAAGCGTACGACGAACATCCTCTAAGCACCATAACCATCGGCCTATTTCTGGTTCATATCCTGTTAATGAAGTAACAGTTAAAGATTTTTTATCCAATTATTGAACCTCCCTTTACTGATTTAGCCCCGTTGGAGGCTGATTTTAAGGTAATATCGATTGCCGATTAGGAAAAATAAAATACTGCTTAAGGTTATGGCCATAATGACGGTAAACATCGCAGCCCCATTGGTATGGCCTAAAAGGTACCCGCCAATGATAGGACCAAAAAAGTTGCCGATTTTCCGAAACTGGCCCGCCCCGAAATACGTTCCGCGTAAGTGATCTGGTGCCAGCTGGTCGATAAGAATGCTGTTGGAAGGAAATATCAGTATTTCTCCCAAGGTTATTAATACGACAGAAACGATGGATATAACCCACCCATTTACGAATCCAAAACCTAATAACCCGGCAGCCATTAAAACAGATCCTGCTATCATGACTCGCATCGGCTTAAACTTCTCGACTAAATGGCTGATCGGCATTTGCAAAAAGACCACCATCACGGCATTAATCGTCAAAAGGACAGAAAAAATATACACCCCATTGTCCAGTCTTCCCTGAAGGAATTGCGGTATATTTGAATCCAGCTGTACATAGCCCAAATTGATTATAATGATTCCGAGAACTAAATATAGCAGCGCTTTATCTGTTTTAATAATTTGCAAAGAATCTAATATGGTGACAGGTTTATGATTCTTTTCTCTTTTAGGAAGTACCAGCTTTCGCATAAAGAAGAACAAGACAATTGCGTATATAAAATAGGTTGTTCCCGTAATCATAAATGAAATATTTGCTGAACTGACTGCTAAATAGGCACCCACAAGAGGACCGACAGAGGCACCAATATTAATGGCTGTATATCTTAAGGAATAAGCCTTCATCCGGTTTTTCTTATCGGTGACATCGCCCATTAAAGCTTGGGCAGTTGGCTCGAAAAAGGAATTACAAAAACCGTTTAAGGCATTCAGCAGAATGAACCACCCCTGGCTGTTTGCCAGAGTAAATCCGAAATAAACTCCAACAAAGGCAAATAATGAAATAAGCATAATTGGTTTGCGGCCAAAACGGTCGGATAAATGTCCTCCAATAAATCCCCCCACTGTAGCACTTAAAGGACCCATCCCCACAATTAGGCCAATGATAAGCGGCGGCAGCTCCATATGATTAGATAAATAAATAGACAGAAAAGGCAAAGTCATAAATGCCGATCCTCTTGATAAAACTGTACCGATTAACAGTACCCATACAATCATATGAAATTGCCCGATATAATTTTTTATTTTATTCATGATACTCCTTACAGATTTATGTTTGTTTACATAATATTATTATGTACACCTAAATTAACTAAAAATAAGATTAAAATATTTTTCCAAGTTGAGACTTCCTATCGGTGTTACATTAACTGCTCTGCAATCCTTTCTGGGTTCCACCCACTCCAGCTCGTAAAGTTTATGGACAATAGCTTTTCCGAGCGATCCTCCCAGATGATATTTCTTTTCTGTCCCATCCAGGCATTTTCTCGAAAAAGAACGTTTACTTCTCTTTATTTCATCCATATTAATTCCGAAATTCTTTAACAGGAGAAGACCTGTGTCAGTCACAAGGAAATCACGCTCTCCTTCTATTAAAATAGACTTCTTTACTAGGGCTTGAGTCAAAGCCACACCAAACTCCCCAGCAAAATGATCATAACAGGTCCTTGCTTTTTTGATCGCCTTCGCTTCTGTTTCCCGTATCATCCATTAGCACCTCCGGACATTCTCGCAACAGCCTCTCTACTATATTCTGAATTTTTCCTTTAACTCCTTTTTTTCCTTTAAAAAATAAAAAACGCTGTTCCGTTTTGGCTCACAGCGCTTTACTAGTTAATTAAAAGATAATCTTAATTCTTTGAAGGCTTGCAAAAGATTCGCTTTTACACGAAACTTTTCAAGCTTAATTCCTAATTGAACCATGGTCTGGGCGATTTCAGGCCTAATGCCTGTAATGATCGTCTCTACCCCAATAAGTCCCAGTGCATCTACGACCTTAAACATCTCGTTGGCGACCATTGTATCCATAATCATAACACCGGATACATCAAGCACAAGGTGGGTTAGATTTAACCTCCCAGATTGGTTAAGCGTTTCTTCCAATAACAGTTTTGCCCGTTCGGTATCCAAATCACCGATTAAGGGAAGCACCCCTACACCCTTTATAATCGGAATAACGGGCACCGATAATTCAAGAAAAGCGCTTTTCGCATTATCAAGTGATTTTTGATAGGCATTTACATAAGCGATGCTGGTATGATAAATGGCATTGTCTAAAAGAGGATCGATAACGGAAATAACATTAAAAACAGTATCGGCTGACATTTCCTGTTTCCGTGCTTCAGATCTTATTTCCTTCCAGATATGCTCGCGGAAATAGCGCATATCCTTTAATGTTTCATCCAATGGAGCACCAATAGAGCAGCAGTAGTCCCCTTTGTTTTGTCCCCATTTTATGACCTGTTGATTTACCTAAGTCAATTCAGGATAATGGATAAGAGCCTCTCCAACCAATGCAAAAAATTGCATCCGAATATCCATAATATGCTTTATGATTGCTTTTAATTCTGGTGTTTCTGCACTTTGGGAGTCCCTGCCATTCGGTCGGTGTGTACTCTTTCAGCAATCTCTTTGCTTTTTTCTATCAGCAATTCACCTAATATCTCTAATTCTTTTTGCATGCACAGACCTCCAACAGGCGCTTTTTCAAATAGTTTAAAACCCAATTGGGTGAATTTATTGGTTAACATTGGTATTCTTTCATTTTATGTAACTGCTTAGGTTCTTAAATGTTTAGCTTTAAAAAAAAACGGGTACTTATCGCCAACTTCCAAAAACCTGGAAAGCTGGTGATGCAAATGAAATATTCAAAGAAACAG
>NZ_JBYTCJ010000053.1:0-16104 GCF_058790155.1 Neobacillus sp. FW104-15D2 | reverse complement strand
AGTCCAGTACAATACCGGATTCATACCAGCCAATCGGCTGCTTAATATAAAACTCTAACTTTTGGGGGTCACATCACAAGTGTGAATAGGTCTTTTTCCTATCTATTTTTTACGAGCAGCTCGGAAAACAGCCACTAAGGATAGGACTACTGCAATAATTGATAAGATAAGTGGCAGAGAATTAGTTGTTCCGTTTGTTGAAGCTTTAGTTTCACTTTTTGTTTCTTCTTTCTTTGTATCATTTGTTTTTGCTTGGTGATCTTGATGATCTTCAGCAACACCTGCTACTATATCGGTTATGGAGTGAGGGGCTTTGGAATTTTCATCCCCTGTCCACTCTACAATTGTTCCATCTTTATAGTATTGATAGGCATTCCAAGCAATTTTAGTAGCATTATCAGGATTTTTGGCAACGAAAGTAAAGGATTGAAATTGTCCTGGCAGGATTCCCTCGCCGGTGGTTTCAAAACTGAATGTCTTTACTTTTCCCTTCGCATCTTTGTCAGCCGAATACTTCCATCCTGGAACTGGCTGGTAGGACATAATCTCCACGCCCTCTGGGGCTTTTAAAGTAAATTTCGTGGTAGGTATATCTTTCTCAACAGGTACCTTTACGGTATAGGTTTCCCATGCTCCAGTAGTGGAAGATTTCGGCACGACTGTTACGTGGGCACTAGCCACACTTGAAAATAAAAATAATCCTAGTACGGTTAATAAAAACATTTTAGATATTTTTTTCATTGTAATACTCCTTTTTTATTTTTTTATTGACTGCCAACCAAACAAGTAAAATTAGCATCCATTGTATCTAATTCCTTTGTTAGAACATGAACATGAACTTTCCATTTGCCGGACATATTGAAATTAAAACCTGTCCATTCATATGTACCTGGTCCTTGTTTCTTTAGTGTGACGGTATCTTCTCCCATATCCATCTCAAGTGAGGTGAAAGTAAGAGTCACTTGTTCAATATTCTTTAGTCTTTTTCCCTGTGAATCTGTTAGAAAGACCTTAAACTCATTCTTTCCAATAGTGTTGGGAGAGGCTTCGAACGTAATCTCATTTCTATGTTTATCTTTTTTAGTTTCACTGAACGGTCCCGGGGAAGCCATTGCGGTCGGCAAATTGGTTAAAATCACCGACAGAAGCAAAACGCTGATGCCAGTTGCTAATTCTGTCTTCATAGAGAAAGGAAGCCCTTTGTCTAACAGTTGTCGTCCGTGTATAGAATTAAAAGCAGCAAGAAGCACCATGATCACCAGGAGCAATGCCTTAACCAACAAAACTCTTCCATAGTCATTATGGATAAGTGCCTGTAAGGAAGGGATAAATAAAAAGCTGCCATAGATTCCCGTTATTGATAATAGGATAACCAGGATAACTCCCCATTTAAAAAATCGCTGGATACAATCAAACATAAGGCTTCTGAATTCCTGAGAGCGAATCAAAGGAATTAAAAGCACCAAACAAAGTAAATTCCCTATCCAAATGGACGCAGTAAGCAGATGGAGAAAATCCATCGTCATCGGCAGGATAGGATGGGATGAAGAAGCAGCATGGCTAGTGAATGTCTTTGTTACCAATAACCCGATGCCCAAAACAAAGGTGAGCCAGACCCATAACCTATTGGTGAAATAATGAAAACAGACCAAAAGAACTGGAAGCCCGAGAAAAATCAATATGATAATTTGGGCAATCCAAGGTTTTCCGAAAGATGAGCTGAATAATATCTTACTAATTACACTGCCGGAAAATACTTTGGTCCATGGCAAATTGGATTCAATGGTCGCCTGTAATGGCAAGGATAAAATGATACTTAAAGCCAACAGACCATATGAAAACTTGAGAACCATACTTAGGCGCATTTTTATCTGGGTGTTATGTAATAAATCCTTTGGCATGACAAAAAGGAAAAAGAATAGGATTCCAACCAGAAATGAATTACTGACATATTGAATCCAATGAATAACGATTAAATCAGCTTTTGGAGTATAACCGCTTGTCTCTTGCTTAGTTTCACTTGTATCAGGTTTTTGAGATATATTGCCGATTTGGAAAGGAATGGCTCCTTGAACCGGATGTCCATCACTTGATACCACGCGCCAGTTAATTCTGTATGTGCCATTTCCCAACTCATCTTTGAGACTGCATTCTAGGATGGCTGAATTATCGGGATTTATCTGACCATCTTTCCGGTCAACCCGCTTTCCACTTGAATCAAACACTTGAATTGATTGAAAGGCAGGCTGGATCTCCTCATCAAATTGAATCCATACTTTACCGGGAGCTTGGTTAAGCACTTGATTTTCCGATGGGTTAGATTTTGTAATAAAAGCATGGGCTGAAGAGTTTCCTGGAAAAGAAAAGATGACGATAAGAATTAAAATGATAAAAGACGCAATTCTTTTTTGTCCCATTAATCCACTGACTCCTCGCGGCTATGACACCCGCAACTCCTCTTTCCAGCCATTCTCAGTTCAATTTCTCTTATTGCCTCTTCAAACCCTAGAACGATACCCCCAAATCCTTTTTTAAACTGCTCAGCCTGTTTTCTTGAACTGAATGCAAGAACCTGGGGCTGACAGCAATTTAAATTAAAATCAGCATCTAACAAAAAGTGAGCCAATTTAGCGCTTATCGTCATGTCATTAAGAAAATCACGGCAAATGATTTGCGACACTTGATCCTCAATCGTCTTAAATCGTAATAAACCGCAATGTGGGCAGCATAGCTGCTCTACTTTTAAATCATGAGTTATTATCTGCACTGGGTTTCGGCTAAAAGAATCTTTTAAACAGTAAGTGCAGCCTTTTATGATTTCTTCTTTCTGGTTCGTTAGGCAAAGTCCGCCGGAGGTTTTTACGATCCTTCTTTCTTCTAACAATGGCTTTATATCCCGGTACACTGTCATTTCAGATACACCTAACCTTGCACTAATATCCGAAATTGAGAGGGTACCTTCGTCCTTTAGCCACTTTAATAATTGTTGTTTTCTTTCATTTGGCAACATGGTACCTGCCACCTTTTCTAAAGAAATTAATGTGCACATTTTCACCATAATATATTTAACCACTATGAACAAGGTGGAAATGTGAACAAAATGTGAAAAAACATCAATTATTTAACAACTATTCACAATTATTAACAAGATAAGCTAAAAACAAACATAAAAAAATCGCCTATATGGCGATTTTATCTTTCTTTTTTACATTATTTCTTAAAATAAAATGCCACGTTGTGCAATAAGCCTATTTGCTAATTTTACCATATAATCACTAGTAATAATGCTAAAAGCAGTGCGATTTCGGGTGTGGAATCCACTGCTTTTATACTTGTTTTTATATATACTTTTTCCTACGTGGGTACTCCAAAAGAGAACGGCTTAGTAATACCGGGGGGCACCTGTTAGCAGTACAGGCTCTTTTTTATAACTGTCCTAACTCGGGTACATATCACTGGAATACAAGAGCTTCTTACTATTATGATGCTTTCTGAATTTTAATCGTCTTTCCTTCTTTACGCCATTTCTTATATTCAGCAGTTGCTGTGAAAAGAACGTCTGTGGATGAGTTAAGGGCGGTTTCAAATGAGTCTTGTAAAACACCAATGATAAAGCCTACACCTACTACTTGCATGGCAACATCAGCTGGGATGCCAAATAAGCTGCAAGCTAAAGGAATCAGCAATAGTGAACCGCCTGCAACCCCTGAAGCACCGCAGGCACATAAAGCTGATAGTAAGATTAGGATGATCGCTGTAGGAATATCCACGTGAATGCCAAGAGTATGAACGGCTGCAAGTGTCAGAACAGAGATCGTAACCGCGGCACCAGCCATATTAATGGTTGCACCAAGAGGAATAGAGACAGAATAAGAATCTTTATCTAATTTTAACTCTTCACATAATCTCATATTTACAGGAATATTTGCTGCTGAGCTACGTGTAAAGAATGCTGTGATGCCACTTTCCTTTAGACATTTAAAAACAAGTGGATATGGATTTTGCCGTATATTAACAAACACAATGATTGGATTAACAACAAGGGCCACGAAGAGCATGGATCCAAGTAAGACAACAAGTAATTTCCCATAACTTAGTAATGAGTTAATTCCATTGGTGGTAATGGAGTCAATCACGAGACCCATGATTCCAAAGGGTGCGAGCTTGATGACCCATGTAACCATTTTAGATACGGCATCTGAAAAATTGGAAATCAATGTTTTTGTGGTATCAGAGGCATTTTTTAATGCCAAACCAAGAAGGACTGCCCATGCTAAAATACCGATGTAGTTCGCATTATAGATAGCTTTTACAGGATTATCGACAACATTCATTAGTAATGTTTTGAGAACTTCCGCCACACCGCCAGGAGCGGTCACATCCTGTGCGCTCTTGGCAAGCGATATACTGACAGGAAAAATAAAAGATACAATAACGGCAAATAAACCAGCTAAAAAGGTACCTAATAGATATAGAAAGAGAATGGATTTCATATTCGTTTGGTGACCTTTTTTGTGTTGAGCGATCGCTGACATAACCAAGAAGAGCACTAATACTGGAGCAATAGCTTTTAAAGCACCTACAAATAAAGAACCTAAAATGACTATAGGTTTTGCTACTTCAGGAATCGTTACTGCCAGGATAATACCAATGATCAATCCCGCAATGATTTGTTTTACCAAACTGATTTGATTCCATTTTTTCAAAAAGCTTTTCAAAAATAATCTCCCCCATCTATGTAAAAATTTTTTATGGAAAAACATTATTCAATTAAGTTGAGTAATTTTCCTAATTTAACAAAGTGTATCTTTTAAGAAACGGTAAACTTAACAATTTTTATAAGGAGGATGACCATTTAGATTACTTATCTATCAATCGATTATTATCAATGAATAGTATTATAATGAATTTTTTGATATTTTACAATAGTGTTTATTCGGTTAGATTAAATCATTGTTAATGTAAACGGTTAATAAATAAGTAATAATGGAAAAACGCCTGTTGAGAGTGAAATAATTTTTTTTTCGAGAGTGTGCTTCAGGTTTATTCTGTTAATAATTACTTAAGGTTTTTTCATTCCAATGCCCTAGTATCCATAAAAGAAAAATAAAGGTGTAAATACAAAACCTCCTCAAGATATAATTGAGGAGGTTTTAAGTTCATTAGTCAACGCTTTTTAGAAAATCGCTCATTACCCGTAAATATTCTTCCGTTTCCTCCACATACGGCATATGCGCACTGTTTTCAAATACATGAAAATGGGAATTCGGTGTCAGGCTGCTGTAATACTCGGTTGATTCCGGAGTCGCTTCATCATAACGGCCACATGTATAAAGAGTTGGGCAGGTTATTTCCTTTAATTGCGTGGTGCAGTCAAAGGTTTTCAGGTTACCCATTACCGTAAATTCAGATGGCCCCCACATGATCTCATACACCTCTGGATTCCGATACTTCCTTCCCTCTTTCAGCCATTCAGGGAAAGGATCTAATCGGCAAACAAAATTCTTATTGAACTCCTCGATGGCCTTTTCAAATTCTTCCGAATCGGTTGTACCATTCTCTTCACAGCGAATAATCGTTTCCTGAATTTCTGTTGGCAGCTTTTCAATATTCCTTTTTTGGTCCTGTTCCCATAATGGAGCACTGAGGCAAGAACTAGAGAAGATGATACTCTTAACACCGATTGGTTGTGTCAGAGCGTATGCCGCAGCAAGTGTGGTTCCCCATGAATGGCCTAGAATGTGCACTTCATCTAGTTTGAGTTCTTCTCGAATCTGGCCGAGTTCCTCCACAAACCGTTCAATTTTCCAAAGTGATTCATCCTCTGGCCGGTCCGACCTGCCGCAGCCAAGCTGATCATACAAAATAACTGGCCGGTCTTTACCTAGTTCCTTTAGTCCCTGAAATGAATAGCTGGATGAACCTGGACCCCCGTGCAATACAATGACAGGTGTTCCGCTGGCATCCTTATTATATAATTCATACCAGACCTTTCCGCCTGTTACACTTACAAAGCCTTCTTCACGCATTTTATCTCCCCCTCATTCCCATAAAAGCTTTTATTCAGCTTTTAAAAGCGGTATATCCACTTCTACACCCAGACGCTTGAAGATTTTCTCGAGTGTTTCTAACCCGGATTTCGGATTGATTTTTGTCTCAAGATAATAGATTTCCCCAGTTAACTCGGACTTATAGGTATGCATTTGGACAAAATGCCGGTTATCCTTATGAATGGGTTCAAGTGCAATCGCATATCGTTTTCCGCCATCCGTTGAGCCAAGGATAATTCCCTCTTTTATAAGATCATACAAAGGTAAATTTTTAGCTTCCATCCAGTTCAACGCTTCTTTCCATATGGATGGAACACTTTCACCCCGTATGACACTCTTTACATCTCCAAACGTAACCTTTACATAAAGAGAATCCCACTTTTTATAGCTTTTACGCTGCTCCTCAGTAGGCTCTTCTGCTTCAGTTACTGCAACGGATTTTTCCTTCACTTTGGACTTAAGCTGTTCAAACAGTTTTTCAATCGTACCAACGCCGACATTATCATATTTTGCGAGAGTAACCAGCTCGTTTGGAAGCTGGCCCACCGTTTTGATCTGATTTTCATTTAGCTGTCTTAACAGGCCAGGTATTCCCGTGAACTCATCTGCAGTAAGTGTCACTTTCGATAGTTCTTCTGTCACGACGATATGGTCTGCTTTATAGAAGAAAAATAATTCTCCCTGGCGTTTTAATGTCAGGTTTCTGCGAGTCTTTTCCTCTTCTATAAAGACTTTCAGTTCTTCAAAAAAGAGCTCATCGTTCTTTTCACCGTAACGTTTCACTTTCTTATGAAGTCCCTCAAAGTTGTTTGGCAGCTCGCTCATGATTCGTGCTTCCTGCTCAGCTCCGAGTCTAATCAAGAAAGTCTCCGATTTTTCAAAACGCTGTGGCAGTAAAAAAGCATCCCGAAGGAAGTACGGTACATCTAGCTTTCGGCCTTTGTATGTAAGGGTACGAATAGGTGTGAAGCCCGGAGTTTCTTGAACCTCTAGTTCTGGAACTTCTACAGTTGCAGCCACTTCCTGTTGAGCAGGAAGCTCCGCAGGTTTTTCTGCTTGATTTTTCAAAAGCTCCTCAAGTCCCTTTAGCCTTACTTCAAGCTCACTCATATCGAAAACTTTTTCTGTCTGAGGTGAGGGATCCTGATATTCAGGAACATTCACTTCCACCGGTCCATAAACCTCAACATACCATTTTACAATGCTATATAACGCTTCCCAGGATAAGAGTGCTTCCGAAAACCTGAACATACGCGCATCATGTGCAGCCTGATTTCCCAATCTCCTCACCAAATGAAGATCATCACGAATTTCAGGAATCAAATATCCATTTTCATTTAGAAGATCCAGTCTTTCTTTTAAAGAAGTTCTTGGATCTTCCGCAATTTTTTCTGCTTGTACAACCTGCTGTAAGATGTTCTCCACAAAAATCCTTGCATGCGTAAGCATCGTCCTTGGACTAGTAAAGATACTGTTTTCCAATTCCTTTGCCAGCAGTGCCAGTTCCTTCGAAATCGGTTCTAAAAATTGATAGAAATAAAACTTATTCTCCATAACGACCTCCCGGTTAGTAATCTATCTTAATATTAATAATTATTTTCTGAAAAAGGAATATACTTTGCGTAAATATGACTGAACTAGTCTATCAATCTTATACAAAAGCTCCTGATTCTTTTGATCCTCAAATAACCTTACCATTTCACGATATAATTCCTTTTCGTCCTCCCAATTTTCAATAACAACAGACTTTGAGAACAATCTTGTATATCTGGCACTTGGTAGTTTAGATTGTGATGAGAAGGAAACGCCCATCTCCTCTAAACATTCAATAATCTTTAATCGATTTTCAGCTTGGAGCGGTCCAAGTTCTAGAGTGAGTTTTAGCCGTTCATCCCTTAACCGGTCAAACCAATAAGTGAAGGTGCTATCATGCCACCACCATTTTTCTCGAGTCACACCGTAGCCTTTTTCTAATTCTCGAAATGCACCCACCAGGAATGAGGCATTTCGATTCCCGATTCGGTACTCATTAGAATCAATGCCTTGTGCCTCAGCGAATTTAATAAATGCTTTTTCAGGAAAATGAACAGCAGTATGCCTAACTGATTGTATTTCTTGTTGGATTTCAAATTCCTCTCTGGCTTCTATTGATTCTACTGCTGAGGCTATTTTCTTAAACAAATCAATCAGTGACGGATCATGATATAAATTCTCCATCCCATTCACAATTTCTTGTTTATTTGCCCAGTCTGTAATATTTAATGTCTGTGTATATATTTTCGTATATTTCTTGCCTTCTAGTTTTGCTGTAGGACGAATTGGAATCCCTTGGTTTTCAAGAGCATTTAAAAACTTCAGCCTGCTCTCAAATGGTACTGGTCCTACTTCAACATTGACTTTTAATCTTTCATCCCAAGTACGTTCAAACCAAATGATTAGACCATGGCCTCGCCAATATCCTTGTTCTGGTTCTCCAATAGTCTCGGCAAAATCGAGCCACTCCGGTAAAATAAAATTCGGTACCTGAACATGTGCCATATAAACCTCTGCAGGGAGTTCTTCATGTTTAACAAAGGTTAAAAAAGCTTCCCGCAGAACATTGCTTCCTATTTTGAAAATATAATCTATTGTTTGTTTCTTTTTATCATAGATTCTCTTTAAGCCCTCTTGCTGCACAGCAGATATTTCATCCCAATCGGTATAAATATCCTTGTAGCGTGGCTGCTTCCGTAGCTCTATATGCTGACTCAGATATAGAAAATCAATAGCAGCTTTGTTCGATTGATATACCTCCTGAGCAAGCTGAATGGCTTCCTCATCTTGTACCAGTTCTTCCTTTAAAATAGCTGTATAATACATTAAGAATTCATAGATCCTGTCAGAAATTGCTTCACGATTTAGTTCGATATGTAAGAGAATAATATCCAGGACATCATTATAGTCCAGCACCCAATATTCAGGATGCGTAGGAGCGTCACTTCGAAGTGTTAAAAACAGTGGAAGTATGGTGTAGCCTTGATAATTATCTTTTGCATATGTTAAATAATCATCAAGCTGTCCAATTGACTCTGCCGCATGAAATTTATTTTCAATGACCAAAACCAGCTTTTGGGAAGGAACAACAATGAGTAAATCAATATAACGTCCATTTTTTGTTTTTACTTCACGGTAGACTTCTGTATCCGAGTAAGAGGCATACATATATGATAGCAAATTGATATTCGCTGATTTTTCTTCATTTTCTACTCTTGTTAGCAGTCGAGATACAAGTTTTTTTATAAAGAAATTCCCTAACTGATGATTTTCATATGGATCGAGTAACCACGCTAAAACATTGGAATGTCGTATTTCAAACTGATCAACACGCAAAACCTTCAATGGGTTGAATTGATGGAACTTTTGATGAAGCTGGGCAAACTCTTTCGAATGATCCAACTGTGCGATACTTTCAATAGAAAATGACATATAGATTTCTCCCCGTTTACTCTCTCTAATAGATACTTATTCTTAACTTTTATACTACTAAAGTTGATAAGCAAATGAAAGGAAAGTAAAATTCCAAACTAACCAATCAACTCCAATAAATGTTAAAATTGAGCTAAGAGATTTTTTACGTGAAGGGAGGATTTACATATGTATAAAATACCTAATAATAAGGTTGAAAGCATTGAGCCTCTTAAATTTTCTGATTTAGGAATGCATTCAAACATATGTATTTGCGCTGCACAAAGAAAGTGGAAAAGCCTATCACAAATTCGCCAAGAATTAGTACCGAGGAAACATCCTATCAAACTTGATAACGGGTTTACTTGTAAGGTGCAAAACGTTAAATAACAGACCTTATCACACAGCAAATAACGTTATTTTACAACACAAATCACAGTAAATTTCACAGTCAAAAAGGCATAGAGTTATTTTCAACTCTATGCCTTTTTTTGCATTATCTTATTTCACTAAAGCACCCTTTACTTTAAGTGTATTAATTCACAAACCTTAAATTACTGATTTATAATGAAGTCACGCTTTAACATTGAATACATATATAAATCATCGAATTTTCCAACTGTAAACTCATAATTTCTCAAAAGTCCTTCTCTCATAAACCCCTGTCTTTCTACTAATCTTTGAGAGGGTAAATTAAGAGGTTCTATTAACGCTTCTATCCGTTGTAAATTCATCTGTTCAAATCCATACCCTATAACAGCCTCAAAAGCCTCACTTGCTATCCCTTTGCCCCAATATTCTTTACTTAACTCAATACCAATTTCAGAACGATAATGCTTTGAGACCAAGTTTAAAAAACCACAACTACCAATCACCTCCCCTTCATCCTTTAATGTAATCCCCCATCTTATTCCTGTTTTCTTTTCCAATAACGATTGATACCACGAAATTTCATCCAATGCGTCATTAATGGAATTGAAGGGTTCTAATCCAATATGCTTTATTACATCTTTATTAGACAAATACTTTAAAAGACTGCCTGCATCCTCATTTGTTACTTGTCTTAGAATCAATCTCTCAGTTTCAATTATAGGAAATTCACTAATGTTTACCACAATAAATCCCTCCCCCTATATTTTTTATTCATACACTTACCTGAATAAAAGGACATTGCTGTTTTCAAGTAAACTGCCCGTTAGCACAATAAGAAAAAAGATGCTGCCGTAGCAACATCTTAATTAACATAAGCCCCCGTTAGATTAAGTACATTTCTTCACAATATGATCGTATTGTTCATTAATTTAGTTTGAAAATTCTTTGAGATTTTTCTTTCAACCCTATTCATTTCTAATCCACATTGGGATATTATTGTTTGTAAGAACATAAGCTATGGAGCTTATTGACTGTTCCTAATCTAAAAGGGGGCTGCATTATGTCTCAGCATACAATAACAATGCTAAAGACTTTGAAACAATTTGAAAAATGCCAAATCACATTGACATTTAATGACCAATCAAATAAACCAGTTGTTACAGTTGCTTACATAAGCGATTCCTATCACGTAACTTATATTGAAAGCCAATTTGTTGAAACATACAATGATGTTAATTCAACACTTTCAGCAATAAACATTGCGATAATAAATGAAACTCTTGAAACCTCTATTTAATTGCCCCCAAGAATACGGATATTAGTTAGATTGAGGTAACATTTTAATAAAATATTTTGGGGATTCCGTAAACCCTTGCCGCATATAAAACCTATGTGCATCTTTTCTCCTTGAATGGCAATGCACTTCGATTCTATCGCAATTTCTTTTTATGGCTAAATCAGTACAATATTCTTCTATCTTACGTCCTAACCCCTTACTTCTAATGTTTTTATCAACCGCAAAGTAACTTATCCTTGCGAAATCTCCTTTTACAGCTAATTGAGGTATGAAATGAACCGAAATTAAAGCTATAACACTCTGATCTTCTTCAAACACTAAAAACACCTCATTCGGATCCCTAAGAAGTATTTCAACTTTTTTCTTTATAAAAAGTTCCGTATCTGGATAGTCCAACTGGTTTAATAACAAACAAATTTGCTTCCAATCCTCAACCTTCGCTTTTCTTATCCCCATTCATTCCACTCCCCAATATTATCAACTCATTTATACGTATAAGAAGCTTTGTTTTTTTATTCAATTAAACTGCTTCGTTTTGTTCAATAAGAAAAGAGCTGCTGCCGCAACTCCTTAATTCATTTATATAAATACCTTGTCTATTTCATTCCTATCGTAATCTAAAATCCAATCGTTGTATCCTTCATAAATATTTCTAATCGATTCGGGCGATGTCGCTAATAAATCACAACCTCTGTCATCGTAAACGTGTAAGATAGTCTTCTTATTGATATTAATGAAGTAAACTCTATGGAAAATACTCGGTTTCAACCCCAAGTCTTGATTGCAAATTGCTTTTAATAATGGGACGTATTTAAAATCAGATGTTTTGCAGCATAGAGAAAATCTGTGAGTTTTATATGTACCTTCTTCATCATCTTCTGGGAATATATAAGGTATTGCTTGGTGTGTCAGCCTTAACAATAATGATTTTTCAACATAGCGAGAAAAGTTCTTTAACTGATGTCTAATGTTTTTACCCCTATCAAAATCATTTACATCCATCACGACAAAAATATCATCCATAGGAGAATGTAAAGCTTCAAATAACGTAATTGCCCTTTTATAACATCGCAGTACATAAGGGTTGTTGGGGTAGTCATATTCCCTTTTCCACTCCACCCCTAGTTCAAACCGTATACCAATTTCCCAACAATAAAACAAGGGTGGTCTTAGTTCTAAGTTTGGAAAATTCTCATTCATAAAATTGTTTAAAAGCATTTTGCACCTCTTTTCTTACCATCATTATCTCATCGCTCTTGAACTATCCTGCCCGTTAGCACAATAAGAAAAACTGCCAAAATGACAGCCCCGACTTCAACTCTTGCACCCGTTAGCCATCCATGAATCGCAAAAAATTTGCGCTTCACCACAGAGAATGAAAATGAATTCAATCCGTCAATACTGATTCTACGGCTGGGAGAGGAAGGTCGATGAACTATGGTGCGTTAGAGCCCATCCGTTAGTCTGACTCCAACGACCACGGTGCACCACTGACTGTCGCTCCCTTACGGGAAGCACACATGGTAGATTAATCCCATTCTGGTTGCTGCACCAGCCTCTAATTATCTTAGAGCCGTAGAAAGGATGTTTTCAATGGATATAGTCATTGAAAGAGCATGCGGTATGGATGTTCATAAAGACAACATTACTGCCTGTATTATGACACCTGAAGGAAAGGAGATTCAAACGTTTTCCACTAAAACTGTATTCCTACTAAAGTTAGTGGATTGGATTAAATCGCAGGGCTGCACTCATGTTGCCATGGAAAGCACAAGTGTATATTGGAAGCCTATTGTAAATCTACTAGAAGCTGAGGAAATTGAGTTTTTAGTTGTAAATGCCCAACACATGAAGGCTGTTCCAGGTCGCAAGACCGATGTAAAAGATGCAGAATGGATTGCCAAACTACTTCGTCATGGACTGCTCAAGGCCAGTTATATTCCTGACCGTAATCAACGTGAGCTGCGTGAACTAGTAAGGTATCGTAGAAGTATTATCGAAGAACGTGCTAGGCAGCACAATCGAATTCAAAAGGTGTTAGAAGGAGCGAACATTCAGATGTGATGGGAGTTTCAGCACGAGATATGCTCGACGCTATTGCCGAAGGAGAAGAAGATCCTGAAAAACTAGCAAACTTCGCTCGACGCACCAAGAAAAAGAAGAAAGACGAGTTAGAGCTCGCCTTAAAAGGTTATATCCATTCACATCAACGTCTTATGTTAAAAACCATCTTAGGACATATTGACTTTTTGACTGAACAAATTCAAATGCTAGACCAGGAAGTGGCCAATAGAATGAGCGCGCATCAAGAAGATATTGAGCGATTAGACTCTATTCCTGGCATAGCTACTAGAATGGCAGAACAAATTTTATCTGAAATCGGAACAGATGTGAAGAAACAATTCCCTACTGCAGCTCATATGTGTTCTTGGGCAGGATTGGTTCCTGGGCAAAATGAAAGCGCTGGAAAAAGAAAATCAGCCAAAACTAAAAAAGGAAATAAGTATTTAAGATCGGCGTTAACAGAAGCAGCTCATTCAGTAAGAGGATCCAAAAACTATCTCGGAGCACTGTATAGGCGTACAGCATCACGAAAAGGCAAGAAACGAGCAGGAATTGTAGTAGCTCATGCCATGTTACGCATCTCTTATTATCTCATAACCCGAAAAGAAATGTATGTAGACTTAGGCGAAGACTACTTTGACAAGCAGAGACAACAATCCATCGTCCGTCCTTCACTAAGAAGGCTCGAAAGTTTAGGCTATATAGTCACTCTACAAGAACCTAAAGCATCTTAATCCAGTCCACTTTTCTACAATAGATCATGAATTGGGCGCTCTCCCCTTTTTTAAAAAAGAATGAGCTGCGTCTTATTTTAGTATTGCCTTTTTCCTTTTTCATAGAAGTTTATTTTCATGGTAGTTAAATAAGAAATATTTATGTTATTTGGTATTTCTTTTGAAACACCTCAAACTGTTTTTCGTATTTTTGTAGCTTTTCA
Organism: Neobacillus sp. FW104-15D2; assembly: GCF_058790155.1. Taxonomy (NCBI): domain Bacteria; kingdom Bacillati; phylum Bacillota; class Bacilli; order Caryophanales; family Bacillaceae; genus Neobacillus; species Neobacillus sp. FW104-15D2. The sequence continues at coordinate 1,940 of NZ_JBYTCJ010000053.1, read as the reverse complement.
ATATCTTTAGTTGAATTCAAGAATGGTTTTCGCTTTCCAATAACCATAATATCCTTTCCATCTATTGGGTCATCCTTCAGTTTAACGTAAGGATGAAAATATTCGCATTTAGTATGAGGCAGCTTAACTGACAACATTGCATATTCTTCCGTAGGGAATTGGTTCGATAAACTGAGTTCCAATAAACCCTTTAAATGAGATATAGGTTCTAAAGATTCATCTTTTAGCTTTAGGTTTGATAATCCCAAAATTTTAAGGTTTTGAAGCTGTTTGATAGGTTCAATTGTGTCGATATTTAAGGTTGTCCAAATCCCCCCAGCCAAATTTAATTCCTCTAAGGAATAGCACAATCCGATTGGGTCAATTTGGTTCAATCGTTTAAAATCCTCAATAGAAAGGTATTTCAAATTAGGATTTTTCGACATATCCCATAATTTACTTGCTTTGGGATTCCAACAAAGATACAACTTTTCTACGTTTTTAAGCCGTTCTAAAGCTGATAAGTCTTCAACTCTCATTTCATATATGTATAATGTTGTAGGATTGATGGAGTTAATAATTAAATCAAATTCTTTTTGATTAACAGTGTATATCCAAACTGTTTCAATGTCAGTAAAGTTACTCAAATACTCAAGATTTTGAGTCTTCCCTTGAAGTGCAATCTCTTTTGGAGACTCTTTAATGTCTTTCAAATCCTTAATAAATTTTGGTTGTTTCCCAGTAGGAAATAGCAGCATTTCAATCCTCCGTTAAGAAAATTTATAAAAAAGCACATCTTTCGATACTCAACAATAGGCATACATAGGTATTAATTGCAACACCACTCAATTCGTTTCCTTGTTGAACTAACCTGCCCGTTAGCCATCCATGCAGCACAAAATCAGTGCTGCACCACAAAGAATGAAAATGGTTTGGAAGTGTCAATACTGATACTGACCTTAATCCAGTCAACCCAATCCATAGACTTATTAATTATCGCTCTCCTCTTTTTTTTAACGATTGAGCAGGGTCTTCTTAAGTATTGTCATTTTTCCAATCTTGAAGAAACTTATTTTCATGGTAGTTCAACAAGATTAAAGCAGTATTGTCAAACGTATCTGTAATAAAATGACAAATTTATGAATATAGCGAAAAACTCTTTTCATTTTCAGTTTTAATTGATACTATTCATATTAAAACAGTAGGAATAGTAGGTGTATCCAAAGGTGTCTTTGTATGAAAAATTACCAAGTGATTTTTTGATTCAATTTTATTATGAAGTGCAGAAATTGATTTCAAAAGGATTAGTTTCTAAAAATATGTACTATGAATTAGGGCTAATAATTGCAGCTGCATCAAGAAGAGGGATACTATTGGATAAGCCAAAAGATTTGGAACAACACATTGTCCACGAATTATTAATGGATTTAAGTAACTAGAATTCCGCCGTGATTGAATAAATAGTTAATCGAATAGGTCTTCCATTAAACAAACAAAAAGCCACTGATAAAACTCAGTGGCTTTCTTCAACTAAAGCACCCGTTAGCACAATAAGAAAAGCCGCCTTCGATTCGATGGCAGCAAACTCTTCAAAAAATCTTTAAAAAATCAGTTTATATAAAACAAATCCAACTATTAATACAACAATTAATAATCCTGTCCCTTTCCAACCCATACCACCAGTTAAATCAGTTAAATTCCCATTACTTCCTCTATTTAATGAATCGTTTAATGAACCAGTTGGATTATTTTTTAATTCACCTTGTCTTAAACGTTCTCTTTTTTCTTCAGGCGTTTCATCGTGATTATTCAAACTAAACACCCCCTACGAATAGTTTCTATTGTGTATATATTCTATATTTTATCGTCTATACCTTCTTACACTAGTCGAGTAGAAGGGAGCCTTTCTACCTTGCGGTAAATTGTACTCCTCCCCCCTCACAGAACCGTGCTTGCGCTAT
>NZ_JBYTCJ010000052.1:0-16614 GCF_058790155.1 Neobacillus sp. FW104-15D2 | reverse complement strand
TAGTTGGGACATGCGTCCCTGTGAGAGTAGGACGTTGCCAGGCAAACGAAAGACAACCTGTATGGGTTGTCTTTTTTTTGTATTTTTTAAATATACTTGGTGATTTCCACTCTAGGTGATCGCTTTCCCCGCAGGAGTCCATCACCTTCCGTTTCAATCAACACAAATTAACTGCACCCTTAACAGAACTTGTTTTTAAAGAAGATTCTTGAGCACGGAGAAACGGCAAATTTGTGATAAATGTAGAAGCTTGCCTAAAAATGTAGAAGTTTTATTTAAAGTGTAGAAGTTTAATCAAAAATTGTAGAGCATCATTAAAAATTGTAGAAGCAAGAAACCTTTCTAAGGGATTGTTGCATTTTGAAGAAACTGTGAATAACAGTAGGCCATACTCCTAGAAAATACATTAGCATTTTCTTCGTGCGGTGACGATTCACAGAGGCAATCTCAATGACCTCGAGACCCTGCAGGTCGTTAGCACCAAGAAGGCATGTAGTTTGCCCAGGAAAAGGGGACAGAATTCAATACCTTATATAAATCAATAATTACCGTTTAAGGCATATGCTCTCACTTCTGATATCCTACAGGCCTCTCAATTTCCATCCAACAAATAGTTAAAAATAAGAAATGGGCTCTTTTTTAAAGTACAGTCAAGAAAGGAATAGATAAACGGATAATCCCTATTTGGCATAGTCTTAATTAATTCACTCCACCATTCAGTCTCATAGCGAGCAATCATGCTTAAATTGTATAGAAGCAGGTAATGGATCATTAGTTCGGGAAAATGGAACAGTTCAGTTTTAGCTAACGGAAACACAATTTTATTTTCATCTAGATTAAACTTAAAGGGTGAGTGGGCTGTAAAAATAGAACCTTCTGTCCGGAAAATAAGCTGCTTTTCCTTTTTCCCTTGGAATTTTAGTGGTATGCCTGATTTAGAGATGAGGTACTCTCCAAAACGGCTGTCTGTCATATGGAATCGATCCAATATTTTCTCGGGGATAAGAAGTTCATTATGTATTTGAGATACCATTGTAAAATTTGATTTGGATTCTACTCTTTTGAATAGAGGATCCAATTCAGGAATAAGGGAAAGTAGCTCTTCCATATTTGCCTTTTCACCTTCCAATTGTTTCATGTGAAACATCACCTCGGAAAGGTGAGGGTACAGACCATTTTTTTGAAATTTAACTTCATCCTTAAAAAACTGGTAATTTTGTTTTTTTCTTTTTCTTGCTGAAACTCCATGGGCAAGAACTGAAGTATTCTCAGGATATAGAGGATCAAGCGTCAAAATACATGCTTTTATTAAATGCACTAGTCCATAAAATAATAAAATTGGCTTTAAAATAAAAGGAGAAAGTTCTGCTTGTTCAAAATAAATTTTTCCGTGTTCAAGATAATATATAAATGGATAGCAATTATCAAAGCTGTTTTTTTCAGCGTCGCTAATCCCCTTGGAAAGATAACTTTTTTTTAAAAAATCCTGACTGTATTCTGCTGAAAAAAAGAATGAGTAACTGCTCCAGTCCTTATAGAAAGAATTCATCAGTGTGCCCCTTTAAAGTTTTTAGAAAAATGGAAATACAACAGCTTCCTTGACAGTATTTTGTCCAATTGATAACCTTTAAAATAAAAAAATTTCTGTGCGGGAGGAAAACCAAGATGTGGGAAAGTAAATTTGCCAAAGAAGGTTTAACGTTTGATGATGTTCTGCTAGTTCCGGCAAAATCGGATGTATTGCCTAAGGATGTAAATCTACAAGTTGAATTGTCTGCAAATGTAAAGCTGAATATACCAATTATAAGTGCAGGTATGGACACCGTTACGGAAGCTGAAATGGCAATTTCGATTGCTCGCCAGGGCGGTTTAGGGGTTATACATAAAAACATGACCATTGAACAGCAGGCAGAACAGGTCCAAAAGGTTAAGAGGTCCGAGAGCGGAGTCATTACAGATCCATTTTTCCTTACTCCCGACCACCAGGTTTATGATGCTGAGCATCTAATGGGTAAATATCGTATTTCAGGTGTTCCTATCGTAAATAACGAAACGGAACAAATGCTGGTAGGAATCATCACGAACAGAGATATGAGATTTATACAGGACTATTCCTTAAAAATTGCAGATGTTATGACCCAGGAAAACCTAGTTACCGCACCTGTAGGTACAACATTGAAAGAAGCTGAAAAAATTCTTCAGCAGCATAAAATTGAGAAACTTCCTCTCGTAAATGAAGAGGGCATGCTTAAAGGGCTCATTACGATAAAGGATATTGAAAAGGTTATTGAATTCCCGAACTCGGCAAAAGACAGCCAAGGAAGATTATTGGCAGGTGCAGCCGTAGGAGTAACAAAAGATACAATGAAGCGTATAGAAAAGCTTGTAAAGGCAAATGTTGATGTCATTGTGGTAGATACAGCACACGGACATTCCAGAGGTGTAATAGAAACCGTTAAGGAAATAAAGAGTGCTTACCCAGACCTGGCGATTATTGCAGGAAATGTGGCTACTGCAGAGGCTACAAGAGAACTGATTGAAGCAGGTGCTGATATTGTTAAAGTGGGTATCGGACCTGGATCCATTTGTACAACAAGGGTCGTAGCAGGGGTAGGAGTACCGCAAATCACTGCTGTTTATGACTGTGCTACAGAGGCTAGGAAGCACGGTAAAGCAATAATAGCCGATGGCGGTATAAAATATTCGGGTGATATTGTAAAAGCACTGGCAGCAGGCGGACATGCCGTTATGCTGGGCAGTATGCTGGCAGGTGTATCTGAAAGCCCAGGTGAAACAGAAATTTATCAGGGCCGCCGCTTTAAGGTATACCGTGGAATGGGTTCTATTGCTGCTATGGAAAAAGGGTCGAAAGACCGCTACTTCCAGGAAGATAATAAAAAATTCGTTCCGGAGGGTATCGAAGGGCGAGTGCCATATAAAGGGCCGCTTTCTGAAACTATTTATCAGCTTATCGGAGGAATCCGGGCAGGAATGGGCTACTGTGGGTCAAGTAATTTGAATGACTTAAGAGAGAAAGCCCAATTCATTAAAATGTCTGGTGCGGGCTTAAGAGAAAGCCATCCGCATGATATTCAAATTACGAAGGAAGCCCCTAATTATTCCATGTAACGCAAAGAGAGGAATCCCCTCTCTTTTTTTTATTTTAAATTATGAAATGAACTTTAAAGGGAAAAAGTTTATAACATTCGCTCCGGAACATTCAGAGGTTCTTATATCCTTCCGAAAATAAAGTTTTCCGGGAAATATCATATTTTTGGAAATAAGATAGGTAATTGCTCTGTCTATGATTTGTTTTTAAGTTATGTTAAAATACCAAGGTGTGTAAAAAGCTCGGGCTTTACGCCTAGTACTGCAAGTAATAAAGGATGCTTCGCAGGAGTCATATGTTTCTCAATCACATTAAATACATCGGATATTACATAAAATCTTGGAGGGCGTTAAAGTGAATAAAAAGTTTTTTCGGAAATATGCTGCCGGTACAATGGCGGCGGTAATGTCAGTCAGCCTTTTCACAGGTCTGGATAAAGCTCATGCACAGGCACCATTGAATGTAAACGCAGCTGGGGCAATTATGGTTGATGGCCAGTCAGGGGAGGTTCTTTATCAAAAGAATGCTGACAGCCTGCTAGGAATTGCTAGTATGTCAAAGATGATGACAGAATATATTCTTTTAGATTCAATTAAGCACGGCAAGGTTAAATGGGACCAGCAATATAATGTTGATGAACTTGTTTGGAAAATTTCACAAGACCGCAGTTTATCCAATGTTCCTTTAAGAAGGGACGGAAAGTATTCTATTCGTGAACTTTACCAGGCAATGGCTATTTATTCTGCCAACGGAGCAACCATTGCCATTGCTGAAACCATTGCAGGTTCGGAAACTAACTTTGTAAAAATGATGAATAAAAAAGCCCAAGAACTAGGCTTGAAGGATTATAAATTTGTTAACTCAACTGGTTTAAATAACACAGAGTACAAAGGCTCACATCCACAAGGGTCAGGAGAGACAGATGAGAATGTTATGTCATCCAGGGCTACAGCAACATTGGCATTTCGCTTGATTAATGATTTCCCTGAGGTATTGAAAACTGCAAGCACTCCGAAGATGGTCTTCCGTGAAGGTACGACGGATAAAATTAATATGGAGAACTGGAACTGGATGTTACCAAGCCTTGTGTATGGATATCCGGGAGTAGACGGTTTAAAAACAGGTACAACAGATTTTGCCGGATACTGCTTTACAGGAACAGCAAGCCGTGATGGTAAAAGGTTTATAACTGTTGTTCAGAATGCAACAGACGGTAAGGGAAACGGAGGCTATAAAGCCCGTTTTGATGAAACAAGAAAGATGTTTGATTACGGTTTTACAAACTATACAAAAGAACAGATTGTTCCTAAGCATTACCAGGTAAAAGGACAGAAAGCCATTCCAGTTATCAAAGGTAAGGAAGACAATGTTAAGGTTTATACAAAATCATCAATTAACATGCTTATATTAAATGGAGATAAGGGCAACTATAAGCCTGTTCTAGTATTAGATAAAAATAAATTAAATAAAAAAGGTGAACTGACTGCTCCTGTTAAAAAAGGAGAAAAAGTTGGTTATATTAAATTAGTTCCTAAAAATGGAGAAAAGATTAGCTTCCTTAATGGTAAAGGAGCAAACAAAACACAGGTAGATGTAGTGGCTGGACAAAGCGTTGAAAAAGCTAACTGGTTTGTTCTTATGATGAGAGGTATCGGCGGATTTTTTGGCGACCTTTGGGGATCTATTTCTTCAGCTGTAAAAGGCTTGTTCTAAGCGCCTTTTATTAGACTCTAAAGGATTCCTGCCTTGACAGGAATCCTTTTTTGGTGTTTATTTTCTTTATGGAAAACAAATAATTCAAGTATGCGGATTTAACTTTTCCTTAAGTTCGACAATAATAGTTTAAATCTTCTTTAAATAGAGAGATGGAACTAATTAGGGGGTAATGTAATGAAAACTGGTACAGATCGAGTAAAGCGCGGCATGGCTGAAATGCAAAAAGGCGGCGTTATTATGGACGTTATCAATGCTGAGCAGGCAAAAATTGCAGAAGAGGCTGGAGCCGTTGCGGTAATGGCTCTGGAACGTGTACCTTCTGACATCCGTGCAGCAGGCGGAGTAGCAAGAATGGCAGACCCGCGCATTGTAGAAGAGGTTATGAATGCAGTTTCAATCCCTGTAATGGCAAAAGCTCGTATTGGCCATATTGTTGAAGCTCGTATCCTAGAAGCCATGGGTGTTGACTACATCGATGAAAGCGAAGTTTTAACTCCCGCTGATGAAGAGTTTCATTTAAATAAAAAAGAATATACTGTTCCTTTTGTTTGCGGATGCCGTGACTTAGGTGAAGCTGCCCGCCGTATTGGTGAAGGTGCTTCAATGCTTCGTACAAAAGGTGAACCAGGAACAGGTAACATTGTTGAAGCCGTAAGACATATCCGCAAGGTAAATGCCCAGGTTCGTAAGGTTGTTGCAATGAACGAAGATGAACTGATGACTGAAGCTAAGCTTTTGGGAGCTCCTTATGAGATCCTTCTTGAGATCAAGCGTCTTGGCCATCTTCCAGTTGTAAACTTTGCAGCAGGCGGAGTAGCTACACCAGCAGATGCTGCCCTTATGATGCAATTGGGTTCTGACGGAGTATTTGTAGGTTCCGGAATTTTCAAGTCTGATAATCCTGCAAAATTTGCCCGTGCTATTGTTGAAGCAACAACTCATTACCAAGACTATAAATTAATCGCTGAGATTTCCAAGGATCTTGGTATTGCGATGAAAGGTATTGAAATCTCCACACTTGCACCATCAGCAAGGATGCAGGATCGTGGCTGGTAAGGAGATATTTTAAAATGGTAAAAATAGGTGTACTAGCCCTTCAGGGGGCCGTTCGCGAGCATGTGCGAGCTGTTGAAGCAGCAGGTGCCGAGGCATTTGTCATAAAGAAAAAAGAAGAGCTTGAGCATGTAGATGGATTAATTCTTCCTGGCGGCGAAAGCACGACAATGAGAAAATTAATTGATAAATATGATTTTATGGATGAGCTTAGAAAACAGGCACAGGAAGGCAAGCCCATGTTTGGCACCTGTGCAGGTTTGATTTTGCTGGCAAAAAATATAGTTGGGTATGACCAGCCGCATTTAGGAGTTATGGATATAACGGTGGAAAGAAATTCTTTTGGCCGCCAAAGAGAGAGCTTTGAAACTGACTTGGATATTAAAGATGTTGCTGATGATTTTCCTGCAGTATTTATCCGTGCCCCGCATATTGTGGAAGTTGGGGAAAATACAGAAGTCCTTGCCAAGCATGACGGCAGAATCGTGGCTGCAAGGGAAGGCCAGTTTTTGGGCTGTTCCTTCCATCCTGAGCTAACAGAAGATCATCGTTTAGCTGCATACTTTGTGAACATGGTTAAAGAAGTAAAGGAAAAGCAATTAGTATAATTTGGTTGCAAACTGCCGATAATTATAGTAGGCTATAAATTACAATTTATCTATATGGAAAAAGCATTGAGAGGAAATAGTAGCATGCACTCCATTCAAAAGAGAGCCGGTGGCAGGTGTGAACCGGTGTATGGGGCTTGTGAATCCGTCCTTGAGCAGGGTATGGAAAGCAATTGAAGCGAGTAAGTACCTTCGGTTAAAAACCGTTACGAGTTTAAGGTGGGCAGAATTTTTCTGCTAACCAGGGTGGCAACGCGGGTAACTCTCGTCCCTGTTTCAGGGGACGGGAGTTTTTTGTTTTTATAACCCTAGCCGGAGGACATTAATTGAATTATTTATTTTGAATCAAAGGAGTGGAAATACATGCTTGATGTAAAGTATTTAAGATCTAATTTTGAAGAAGTCAAAAGCAAACTTCAGCACCGTGGGGAGGACCTCTCTGACTTTGGTAAGTTTGAAGACCTTGATAAGCAGCGCCGAGACTTAATTGTGGAATCTGAGCAGCTAAAAAGTAAGAGGAATGAAGTTTCACAGCAGGTGGCATTTTTTAAGAGAGAAAAGAAGGATGCTGACCATCTGATTGCCGAGATGCGTGAAGTAGGTGACCGCATTAAGGTGCTTGATGATGAGCTTCGTGTTGTGGAAGAACAACTAGAGAGTTTAATGCTAAGCATTCCAAATATTCCACATGAAAGCGTTCCAATTGGTGAGTCAGAGGATGATAATGTTGAAATAAGAAAATGGGGAGAAGTCCGGGAATTTAGTTTTGAAGCCAGGCCACATTGGGATGTTGCTACAGGGCTTGATATACTTGATTTTGAACGGGCAGCCAAGGTTACTGGAAGCCGCTTTGTTTTTTATAAAGGGTTAGGTGCCAGATTGGAAAGAGCCCTGATTAACTTTATGATGGATCTCCATTCTGACGAACATGGATACAAGGAAATTCTTCCTCCGTACATGGTAAATCGAGCTAGCATGACAGGAACCGGACAGCTTCCTAAGTTTGAGGAAGATGCATTTTTAATTGAAAACGAAGATTATTTCCTTATCCCTACTGCAGAAGTTCCTGTAACCAACCTGCACAGAGATGAAATATTAAATGGCGAAGAGCTTCCTCTTAAGTATGCGGCATTCAGTGCTTGTTTCCGTTCAGAAGCAGGATCTGCTGGACGTGATACAAGGGGATTGATCCGCCAGCATCAATTTAACAAGGTAGAGCTCGTAAAATTTGTAAAGCCGGAAGATTCCTATGATGAATTGGAAAAATTAACTGCGGATGCAGAAAGAGTATTACAGCTCCTTAAATTGCCTTACCGCGTTCTGAGAATGTGTACTGGCGATCTTGGCTTTACAGCGGCTAAGAAATACGACATCGAGGTCTGGATTCCAAGCTATGGAACTTACCGTGAGATATCTTCCTGCAGTAACTTTGAAGCCTTCCAGGCACGCCGTGCGAATATCCGATTCCGCCGTGACCCTAAAGCTAAGCCGGAACATGTTCATACAATAAATGGATCAGGGCTTGCTATTGGAAGAACAGTAGCTGCTATTTTGGAGAATTATCAGCAGGAGGATGGCAGTGTAATTGTACCTGAAGTGCTTCGTCCATATATGGGGAATAAAGAAATAATTAAATGATGATAATAATGCAGAAGGGGGCTTTTGCTCCCTTCATGAAAAAAAGTTTTAATAATTTATTGACATACACTTATTGATATGATAAATTATTAATTGTCGATACGGAGGAATACCCAAGTCTGGCTGAAGGGATCGGTCTTGAAAACCGACAGGCGGGTCAAACCGCGCGGGGGTTCGAATCCCTCTTCCTCCTCCATTTTAAAAATTAAAAACGCGCATAAATACCTGGAGATAAAGCCCGCTTTCATGAAAATGAAGGCGGGCTTTTTTAATGAAAAAAAGTGAACAAGGATGGCTTCCCCAGCTTTGCCCCGAGCGAAGAAAAAGCTTAGCTAAGTCCTAGTAAGGCAGTTTGTTCTTATATAAAAGACAAATAAAAAACGTATATCAGCCTTAGCCGATATACGCTGTTGCACCCAGAATTTCTTTTAACTTTGAATCAACACTGCGGCAGACCTTTAAAGCATCCTCTGGCCGCTTCACTACATCTGTTGTATCCATATCAATAACTAAAACTTCACTTGCATTATAGTGGTCCATAACCCACTCATCATAGCCCTTCCATACTTCAAAATAGTACTCCTTTAATTCAGGATTGATTTCGAAGCTTCTTCCCCGAGCCATAATTCGGTCAATGACTGTATCAAAGGAACCTTTTAGGTAAACCATCAAATCCGGTGCCTTTTTTGGAAGTTCGTTCAGTTCCTCCATCATATTGTCCACAAGATCTTCGTAAATTTTAAATTCTAATGCTGAAATTCGTCCAAGATTCTTGTTAACAAGAGCAAAGTACCAATCCTCATAAATAGATCTGTCCTGGATGGTATACAAGGGATTTTTCCAGCTAATGCTTTCCTTAACTGTTTTGAACCGTTTATTTAAAAAGAAGAGCTGCAAAAGAAAAGGTATTCTTTTTGCCTCTAATTCTTCATCCGTTAATTCATAATAGAGAGGGAGGATAGGGTTGTCATCCACCGTTTCATAAAACACCTTACTCTCTATCCCGCTGCTTTGAAAATGATCGTTAAGAATGTCGGCTACACTTGTTTTTCCAAGTCCGATCATTCCGCCTATTACGATACTCACTAACATCCTCCTCTACAAAGTTTTTGTCCAGCTTTCCTGTTTTAGTGATAAAGAAAGTTTTTCGATGATGTACTGTAAATCTTCTTTGTTTTTTACAAAGTCGACTTCATCACCATTAAAACGCAATACAGGTATTTCCGGATGCTGTCTTTCAAAGCTGGAAATGGCTTCTTCATAATCAAGGGAAAGCTGTTCCAAATAAAGAGGGCTAATCTTTTTCTCAATTTCGCGTCCTCTCATTTCAATCCGCTTTAAAAGAGTATCAAGGCTTGCATGCAAATAAATAATGACATTTGGCTTTGGCATGTCCTCTGTAAGAATCTGATAAATCCTATAGTACTTTTGGTACTCATCATCCTTCAAGGTCCTTTGAGCAAAGATTAAGTTTTTGAATATATGGTAATCAGCTACCACTGATTGATTTTTACTCAAATAATGATTGTCGATATCACCCAGCTGCTTAAAACGATTACAGAGAAAGAACATTTCCGTTTGGAAACTCCACTCCTCTATATTTTCATAAAATTTACCCAGAAATGGGTTTTCATCCACTATTTCTTTTAATAACGCAAAATGGAATTGCTCAGAAATTGCTTTTGCGAGAGATGTTTTTCCAACACCAATCGGACCTTCAACGGTAATAAAGGGTGTTTCCCCCATCGTTCATCCTCCTTTTCCGTTTGCCGCAAATTTTCAAATTAAAAGGTGCCTTTTATTAAAAAATTTATCTAATATAAATACGATTTTTAATGACACAGAAAGTATTTTATCACACTCTTAACAGGAAAGGATATGGAATATTAAGAAGGATGTCATTTCTTGTAGAAAAAATAGGGAATGGATAACAGCAATTAAAAAAACTGCCGAATTACGGCAGTTTAAGTCAGATTCTCTTTAGATTTTTCTAATGATAAAATTATCCTCAAGAAGCGTCCAGTTTTGCGGGAATGGATAACCTAGAACCCAATAGCTTACACCTTTTAAATTAAATTCCTTTAACAGATTAAACTTGGCCTGAGCACTTCGGGCATCTTCAAACCATACTTCATGCTGGCGCCCTTTGCTGTCTGTATACCGGAAAAAAGGTGACTGGGCTGTTTCGTTATACTGGATAACAGCATTGTGCTCCACTGCTCGTCTGATGGCTTCCTGCATATCGAATGTTTCTGCTTCCTGTCCCTTAACATGAGGGAGAACCCAATCCCTCGCATAAACCTGAAATCCAAGCAGAATTTTATTTCTCGGAATAGCTGTTACTGCATATTCAATAACCTGTCTCATTAGGTTAAGGGGAGAAATAGCCTGCGGTGGACCAAAACGGTATCCCCATTCATATGTCATCGGAACAACAAAATCCAGAATGCGTCCGTGGGCAGGGTAGTCATGTGCTTCATAAAGTAATCCCTTTTGTCCAGCGCTTGTTTTAGGGGCAAGAGATGAGGATACAAAGTAACCGGCCGGATGCAATTTATCTACGGCTTGTTGTAAAAAGCGGTTATAGTTTTCCCTATCTTCAGGAGAAACATTTTCAAAGTCAATATTTAAGCCACGGTATCCTTTCTGACGCATAACGGCAAGAGTATTTGTGAGTATTTTCTCAGAAAGAGTGGGATTAGACAGAATAGTGTGAGCAAGTTGAGTACCTGCTTCTGTAGCAGAAAAGTTCGTTATGGCCATAATGGGCACAATGCGGGCATTGCGGGCAGCCTGCAATGTCGGTACATCATCGATCGGCTCAAGGGATCCATCCCTCTGCATTCTATATCCGAACGGGCAAACATAAGTAAGGTCATGAGCCACATCTCTTACTTCTCTCGCTCCTGCCTGGCCAAATACAGTTGTGAACGCATTTACATCAATGGTCTTTTTTGGAGGGTCTGGGATTATTATTCTTTGTCCAGCGGTTAAGCGTGCTGTGCTTGTTAGTCCATTGGCCTGAAGAAGGCCTTGAACGCTTATTCCAAACCGTTTGGCAATGGAGGTTGGTGTATCACCGGCTCTAACTGTATAAGGAATAACAGGTACAAGTAATCGCTGTCCTGGGTAAATTGATGCTGCATTCGTTAAATGATTTAGCTGCATCATTTCTGGAACAGTTGTCCTGTAACGCCTTGCGATTTCATCCAACGTTTCCCCTGCAGTAACGGCATGGCGCAAATAAGGCTTGGGAATAACAAGAGCAAGGCCAATAACCAGCTTATTTGGATTTTCCAGTCCATTGGCCCTAACAATAGCATTTGTACTTACTCCGTATTGCCTTGCAAGTTTGTCTATCGTTTCTCCGCTTTTTACCACATGTATAGTAAGCATATATCCATCCCTCGCTTTCTCTTTTTTTCATCTTTATATATGTATTCGGGAAAGGAGCAATGATACCACTAATGTAAGAACCTCTGGATCATTCGGAAGGAATAGGCAGACCATATTTAATTAATGATATAATGGCCATAGAATTTGAGTCTTTTGTTTTTAACTCTGTATAATTTCAATGGTGTTTTGTACACGAATAATGAGCAGAAAATAGGCGCCATTCCTCGAAATGGCATTCGAAGTTCCTTGTGTGGGGTCACCCGAGGATGTTAGTGCAATACTGCGGAAAAAATGGCTGACAAGCTTCCGAAATGAGTAACAAGCGAGGAGTTTGCGGTTATTTTGGGAAAGTGAGGCCCACAGCAAGTGGGTCAGGAAGGTGTTACCGCAGGACAAGGAAGGCTTCGGCAGCTTAAACATCGCACGAAAGAAAAAGTGCAAGTTTTTCGAGGAAGTGGAGATTTTGCTTTCATCCTATTGTTTTCGTTAATATTAACAATGTAGTTTAACAAAGCCTTGTTTTTAAAGGATGGTCTTTATGGAAATAGACTTTTTATCTGATGAATATTTTATGCGTGAGGCTATAAATGAAGCGAAAAAGGCGGAAGAATTAAATGAAGTGCCGATTGGTGCTGTAATTGTTCTTGATGGCAGGATTATCTCCCGTGGCCACAACTTAAGGGAGTGTGAACAGAATGCAATTGCACACGCCGAGTTGCTTGCTATAGACCGAGCCTGCAAGGAGCTTGGAACCTGGCGGCTTGAGAATGCAGTTTTATATGTAACGCTTGAGCCTTGTCCCATGTGTTCCGGGGCCATTATCCTTTCCAGAATAAAAAGAGTCGTGTACGGTGCGGCTGACCCTAAAGGAGGATGTGCCGGAACATTGATGAATTTATTGAATGACGAGCGCTTTAATCATCAATGTGAAGTTACTGCAGGTATCCTTGGAGTAGAATGCGGATTTATGCTATCTGACTTTTTCCGTTCACTGCGGGAACAGAAAAAACAGAAAAAAGCAGATAAAAAGAAAACACTGCTGGATAATAATACAGGAATTGACAGCTAATAAACATTGCTTTTTTAAGAGGAACTTAGTATACTGAAAAAGCGTCAGAGAGATGGCGCCTAACTAAATGGTATCAATTTTGCCGTGCTAGGCGGGGAGGTAGCGGTGCCCTGTACTCGCAATCCGCTCTAGCGAGGCTGAATCCCTTCCTGAGGCTGACCTCCTGTAGGGCCGCCTTAAGTAAGTGGTGTTGACGCCCGGGTCCTGCGCAATGGGAATCCACGAACCATGTCAGGTCCGGAAGGAAGCAGCATTAAGTGGACACTCTCATGTGCCGCAGGGTTGCCTGGGCTGAGCCAACTGCTTAAGTAACGCCTATGGGTGTCAGTCGATGGAAGGTGCACGGCAGTTATATCACATAATAAACTCATTCCTAATAGGGATGAGTTTTTTGCATGTTTTGGGTTTCTAAAAATCTGCTCAATAGCTATGCTTTTTAATTTTAGGTTTTGTAAAAGTCAAAATAGATACTGTATAATAGAAAAGATAACAATGAGGAAGGGGGCAATGTCATATGGCTTATCAAGCATTATATCGGGTCTGGCGTCCTCAGCAATTTATAGATGTAGTAGGACAGGAACATGTAACCAAGACATTGCAGAATGCCCTGCTTCAGCAAAAAATTTCGCATGCCTATTTATTTTCCGGCCCGAGAGGAACGGGGAAAACAAGTGCAGCCAAAATTTTGGCAAAAGCAGTTAACTGTGAAAGAGCACCCGTCCAGGAACCTTGTAATGAATGTCCGTCATGTTTGGGGATCACGGATGGATCCATTTCAGATGTAATTGAAATCGATGCTGCTTCAAATAATGGTGTAGAAGAAATCAGGGATATCCGTGATAAGGTCAAGTATGCTCCAAGTGTAGTAAAATACAAGGTTTATATTATTGACGAAGTGCATATGCTTTCTATTGGTGCTTTTAATGCGCTTTTAAAAACTTTGGAGGAACCGCCAAAGCATGTCATGTTTATTTTAGCCACAACGGAGCCCCATAAGATACCATTAACAATTATCTCCAGGTGTCAGCGCTTTGATTTTAAAAGGATTACAGCTCAATCCATTGTTAAAAGGATGAAGCTCATTACGCAGGAAACTGGAGTTGAATGCGATGACAGGCCATTACAAATCATCGCGAGGGCTGCAGAAGGCGGTATGCGTGATGCTTTGAGTCTGCTGGACCAGGCTATTTCCTTTAGCGATGAACGGGTAACCGAAGAGGACGCTTTGGCAGTTACAGGTTCGGTATCTCAGGGATTTTTGAATCAGCTGGCATCAGCCATTATTGATAAGGATGTGGCTAGTGGGCTTGAAGCTCTGGAAGAATTGCTCTACCATGGAAAGGATCCATCACGTTTTATTGAAGACTTTATTCTTTTTTACCGTGATATGCTTCTGTATAAAACAGCTCCTTCTTTGGAGGAATCGTTTGAAAGAGTCATGCTTGATGACGATTTCCGTCAATTGGCAGAGGCCTTTTCTCCAGATCAAATTTACCAGCTTATTGATGTATTAAATAAGACCCAGCAGGAAATGAGATGGACAAACCATCCAAGAATCTTTCTGGAGGTAGCCATCGTAAAACTTTGCCAGATGGAGGCGGGGGCAGAGGGGCATGTTCCATCAGGAGATGTATCTCAGCTATTGAGCCGTATAGAACTACTTGAAAGTGAACTGAAAGATCTAAAGGCAAATGGGCCGGTTATCGCTCATGAAACAGTCCAGGCAGCGCCAAAACAGCCCGCAAGGAGTTCCCGAAAAGGATTTCAGGCGCCTGTAGGAAAAATAAATGAAGTTTTAAAAAATGCTACCAAGAACGATTTACATCAAATAAAAAGTCAGTGGGGAGCTATGCTCGGCAAGCTTATGAAATCTCATGCTGCCTTATTAAATGAGGCAGAGCCTGTTGCAGCTTCACCATCTGTTTTTATTATAAAATTCAAACATGAAATTCACTGTCAAATGGCTATGGACAATCATAAGTTTGTAGAAACAGTTTCAAATGCTTTTCAGACCCTAGTCGGTAACAGATTCGATGTTTTGGGAATTCCTGAAGAACAATGGCAAACAATTCGAGAAAGCTTTTTAAGTAGCCATGATTCTGACCAGCAGGAAGGCGGTCCCAATAAAGAAGAGGAGCCGCTTATATCTGAGGCTAAACGACTATTCGGTGCTGACTTTGTAGAAGTGGTTGACTAAAAAATGGAGGTTGAAGTTATGATGCGTGGTGGAATGGGTAATATGCAAAATATGATGAAGCAAATGCAAAAAATGCAAAAGAAAATGCAGGAAGCTCAAGAAGAGCTGGGCACACAGAAAATTGAAGGTACTGCTGGCGGAGGTATGGTTACTGTTACAATTACCGGACACAAAGAAATAACAGATGTAAAGATTAACCCGGAAGCAGTAGATCCAGATGATGTAGAAATGCTTCAGGACCTTGTTTTGGCTGCTGTTAATGATGCCCTTAAGAAGGTTGATGAGATGACTAATGACACAATGGGACAATTCACTAAAGGAATGAATCTTCCGGGAATGTTCTAGGAGGAATAAATAATATGCATTATCCTGAACCGATATCTAAGCTGATTGACAGCTTTATGAAATTGCCAGGTATCGGCCCGAAAACGGCCGCTCGTCTGGCTTTTTTTGTTCTTAGTATGAAGGAAGACACTGTCCTTGATTTTGCGAAGGCTCTTGTTAACGCAAAGCGAAACCTGACTTACTGCTCTATCTGCGGCCATATTACTGACCAGGATCCCTGCTATATTTGTGAGGATCAGCGAAGGGATCGTACAACGATTTGTGTGGTGCAGGACCCTAAAGATGTAATTGCAATGGAGAAAATGCGGGAATACATCGGATTGTACCATGTATTGCATGGTGCGATTTCTCCCATGGATGGAATTGGACCGGAGGATATTAATATCCCCAGCCTGTTAAAGCGTCTGCAGGATGAAACCGTCCAGGAGGTCATTTTGGCTACCAATCCTAATATTGAAGGAGAAGCAACCGCCATGTATATATCCCGGCTCCTTAAGCCATCGGGTATTAAACTGACAAGGATTGCCCATGGACTTCCGGTTGGCGGCGATTTGGAATATGCTGATGAAGTAACTTTGTCAAAGGCTTTGGAAGGACGAAGAGAATTTTAAAATACCGGAGGAATCAACATGTTTTTTCGCCGTAAGGGCTGGCTGCGAAAAGAATTTGACGAAAAGCTGCTTACTCAGCTAAATGACTATAAAAATGATTGGCAAAACCAAAAGGTGCTGCTTGAGAAGAGTTTTGACCCTTCCGAAGAAGTAATTTGCCAATCAAAACTGTCAGAAGCCAAATACTTCTTTCTATTTAAAGAAGCAAAATACAGAAATATACGGATAAATCGATCATAGAGCTGTCACTCTCTTCTGTTCTAATTGCATAACTTGTACATAAACTTTTTAGTACAAGTTAAACAGGAGGGGGGACAGCTTTTTTGGAACCAATTATGATTATTGCTATATTGGGCGGCTTGATTATTCTGCTTCTTTTTTCTGGGGCTCCTTTTAAGCCGCTTCGATTTATTGGCCAGTCTGCTGTAAAACTGCTGATCGGAGCATTATTTTTATTCTTTTTAAATGCAGCAGGCAATCGGTTTGGCATTCATGTTCCGATAAACTTTGCTACTTCTGCAGTTTCTGGTTTCTTGGGAATTCCGGGCCTGGCTGCATTAGTGGCTATACAAACATGGATTCTTTAAGGTTTTTCCGCTGTCACCTGCAGCGGTTTTTTTATTTTATAACTTCTTTTAAAAAAGTATCAAAAAGGGGTTGACCAATAGAATGGTATCATGTAATATATTAAAGGTCGCTGATGACAAGCGATAAGCATCATAAAAAAGTTATTGACATTGATAACTTGAAATGTTATGCTATTAAAGTCGCTTCTGAGCGGCGGAGAGAAATTGTTCTTTGAAAACTAAACAAACAAAGCGTGAACAAACAAACAATAACATGATGAACTTGTTTCATCAGCCAACGTAACT
>NZ_JBYTCJ010000051.1:0-20986 GCF_058790155.1 Neobacillus sp. FW104-15D2 | reverse complement strand
GCAAGGCAGGAGTCTGCTTGATTCCATTGTGTTAGTCTATCGAGGTCAGTTTTCTTTTAACTGACCTAAGTAGTTACTAATACCTAATAGTTTGATCCAGATGCGACGTAAAAAAATAACACTGCACAAAAGAGAATCACACACAGGACGTGAATTGTATCAAACTCTTCTATTTTGTCAAACATCTTGGTTATTCATAGGATTAAAGAGCGGTTTCTCTACGTTCCTGACAAATGTTACTACCCCTAAGTATATGATTCGTGTATAGTTAAAATATACCAATAAAAGAGGTGTATAATGAATTCGTTTTCCTTTTACCCGATTGTCATTTTAATTGCCGCCTTAGTTTTATGGCGAAGAACCAGAGCTATGTATCGCCCAATTACAGGGAATGGAGTTAAGCTTCTTCTACCAATATTATACTTACTGATACCTTGTGTCCCTATAATTTTGAATCCAAAGGTTCAGGCTCAGAGCTGGGAATTGGTAATGGCATTTGCACTTGGATTGCTACTTTCCGTACCACTTATCTGGACCACTAACTATGAAATCAGATCAGACCAACATATTTATGCAGTTAAAAATATGAGCTTTATCATTGCTTTTCTTGTCATACTTATCATTCGTTTTTTGTTTCGTGATTATTTAAAATGGCTTGGCCCAGAAACAGTAGGTGCATTATTTGTAACAATTGCACTAGGATATATTTTACCCTGGAGAATTTTATCTTTTCTCAAGTTCCGAAAACTGTATAAAAGTCAAGTTAATATATAATTAAAGAAACCCTTCTGAATAAAGTCTGAATGGTTTCTTTAATTATATCTTTTCTGCTTTTAAAGGATTTCTTTTTAACAGACTCATATTTGGTTTTGAATGTTTGTTAGTCATCTGTATGTCAATTTTATTTTCCGGATAAAGAACCTTTCCGAGTACCTCAATTAGTTCCTCGAGTAAAAAAGGAGTTTTATAACATTCAAGCTCTTCTTTTGCGAAAATAGGTTACATATCGGTGTTTCAAAATCTAAATACATAGCTACTGCCCCATTATTCTAGAATGATTGGTTGCATATTTACTAAATATTAATTAATATAGAATTTTACTTATTCTGGTGTTTGCATAACTTCCACAATGTTCCTACTTGAAGCAGTCATATAATCTAAGTAGATGGCTACCCATTGAAATTCAACCAGAATTGATTCATTATCAGTAACAACCCCGAGCACACGCTTCAGGGTTCCTTTCATTTATTGAGTTAATAACTTATAATTTCTCACCAGAAATGGTGATGGAATCCATGGTGATGATGGTGGAAAGGATATCCGCCATAAAAGCCTCCATATCCATACCCCGGAAAGCCTCCGTATCCATATCCATAACCAGGGAAGCCTCCATAGCCGTAACCAGGAAACCCAAATCCCATTCCAAATCCTGGAAAACCTCCGACAACAATGATTTGTCTATCCATATTTATCTCCTCCTCAAATTCTTTCAAGGATAGTCTATGTGTCCATATCTAAAGAAGCTTAGGTATTTGCCTAGTTCGTGAGAATTCTGTAACTAACAAATCATTAATACAGCACTCCAGATTAATTGACATATCGAAAATATTCGATATAATGACTAGCATGGATCCAATTGAACTATTTAAAGTATTGTCAAACGAGACAAGGCTGAACATCTTAAAGTGGCTGAAAGAGCCGGAGAAGTATTTTCCTAAGCAGCAGGCTCACCTTCCTAAGGAGGTAAGTATCAAGGGAGGCGTGTGTGTGGGCGATATTCAAGAAAAAGTCAAAGCTTCTCAATCTACGGTTTCTCACTACTTAAATATGATGCAGAAAGCTGGGCTTCTCGAATCCGTTCGTTATGGCCAATGGACGTACTATCGGCGTAACGAGGAAACCATTCGTCAGTTAACTGAATTTCTTAAAACAGAAATCTAGTCTGAGAAGGAAAATAGATTTCTGTTTTTTATTTTTATTAATATCGATTATTCTCGATATATAGATGTTTTCCGAAGATTCTTTTTAATAAAAAATTCTGGAGTGAAATAAATGACTAGCGTTACAGCAGGCACCACTTTAAGCAAAAAACAGAAAATTTTAGCCTTTACCCTTACCCTTCTAACCTTCGTTATGGGAACGAGCGAGTTTGTAATCGTCGGTTTACTGACTGAAGTCTCTGGAGATTTAGGAATTTCAGTAGCAACTGCCGGGTCCCTGGTTTCCGGATTTGCCATAGCCTATGCCATTGGTACGCCCCTACTAACCGCTTTTGTAAGCAGATTTTCAAAATATCCGCTGATGTTAATTCTAATATTCATTTTTATATTAGGAAATGTTATTAGTGCCCTTTCAGGTACTTACACGATATTAATGCTGTCAAGACTTATAACAGCCATTGTAAGTGGTGTATTAACGGCTTTAGCCATGTCTGTTGCCAATGATTCCATGCCGGCAGAAAAGAGATCCTCCGTCATCGCTTTAATCTTTGCAGGTTTTACTATCGCGAATGTAATGGGTGTTCCCATCGGAACATTTGTGGGTCAATTAGGCAGCTGGCATTTAACTTTTTGGCTGACAGCAATTTTAGGAATCATTGCTTTTGGTATTAGTGCGGTAGCTCTGCCAAAAAACATGAAAAACGAGAAGAGTTCAATCAGTGATTCGCTTAGATTATTTAAACACCCAAGAATCATTCTGGCTTTCTTGATTCCCATCTTCTGTTTTACAGGAACCTATACGATCTATACGTATATAACACCGATTCTAGAAAGTGGATTGAATATACCTGTAAAATATGCAGGGATTGTATTACTTGCTTACGGAGGTTTTTCTATTTTCAGTAACATTTTAGCAGGAAAAATAGCCAGCAAAAATGGTGTTTCCAGACTGCGTTATGTTTTTATTATCCATGCTATCATTCTAACTTCTTTTTATTTTACGATGTCATCCATTATTCCAGGCCTGATCAGCATTATGTTAATGGCTGTAATGCTATATGCGATGAATGCAACCATTCAAGTCTACTTTATGGATTTGGCTGATAAATACTCCCCAGGTGCAAAAGACTTTGCCTCTTCGCTCACACCTGTTTCCGTTAATGTCGGTATTGCATCAGGTTCGGCTTTAGGTGGTTTTGTTGTTTCTACAGGTAACTTAGTGGATCTTTCATGGGTTGGCGGACTGGCAGCTTTGATTGCTTCCGGCCTGGCTTTTATCAGTTACCATTTGGATAAAAAGGACAAGAATTCTAACGAGAATTTTAAAGTCGAATAAAAAGCTATATAAGGAAAAAGGGTAACGAATCGATCATGATTTGATTACCCTTTTTTTAAAAATAGTATTGTTCAGGATTAATAGTAGAAACCCCTCCTCTTTGTCTTTTAGATAGGCTCTGTTCATACAAAAAACAGCCAGAACATTATTGGCTGTCTTCATATATAATTCTTCCTCCATTCAATGAAAATAGATCTAATAGAAGCATCTTCTGTGATTAGTCATTTATCCACTTTGTTCATTTAAATATAGTTCTCTCTCAGTCGGTTTATATCCGCTCTAGGTGAAAAACCAAACATGCGGGAATATTCTCGGCTGAATTGCGATTGACTTTCGTAACCCACTCTGAATGCGACATCGGCCACATCTGATGACTCAGCTAACAACAAACGCCGAGCTTCCTGTAATCTCAATTGTTTTTGAAACTGAATCGGGCTCATTGCAGTCACCTCTTTAAAATGCCGATGAAGCGAAGCGACACTAATATTCGCGATTTCCGCTAGATCCTCTATTCGAAATGACTTTTCATAGTTATTAATGATATATTCGATTACGTTTCTAATTCGGACAGCATTGCTGCCTTCTACCGCCATTTGCTCCAGTGTTTCCCCGTGCGGACCTTGAAGAACCCAATAAAGTATTTCTTTCTTAATTAATGGAGCAAGTATTGGAATATGTTTCGGATTGTCTAGCAAACAAGCTAATCTGATTACTGCATCCAACAAAGATGGCTCTGCTTCGCTAATAAACATCGCTCTTTTCACATTTCTTTTCTGTCCAGATTGAATATTCTTGTCATTTAAAACCTCTAAGATTTCGCTCGATGTAAATTCAAGTTTAAGTGCCATATAAGGAGATTCGGATGAAGCTCTAATAACTTGCCCTGTTACTGGTAAGTCAACGGATGCAACAATGTAGTTGCCAGGACCATACCTAAAGCATTCCTCTCCCAACCATACCTCTTTCTCTCCTTGGAGGATAATGCATACGGAGGGCTCGTTAACTCTAGAGATGGGCTCGGAGATAATCGATTCACGGATGAGAAATAATGTTGGAATAGAGGTAGGATGAACACCATCCTGACCTGTATATCGCTCAATAAGTTTACATAGTTCATGCTGCTTGTCGATTTTCACTGACATATCTTATTCTCCTTTTCCCTCATCTTAGATGTTTTCATTTTACTTGATATTCGTTAAGCGAGAAAGTAGTTTGATAGGATTAGGCAAAAACTTGATACAAATGGGTTTAGGGTTTGTTTACTATTTGTGACATAATCAAAAGTGCAAGAACCAAACTGAAATCGAAATGTGCTATTAAATGAAAGTGAGGAATGAATAAATGGAATATGTGAAACTTGGTAATACAGGATTGGATGTATCTAGATTTTGTCTTGGCTGTATGAGTTTTGGTGAAGCAGAAAAATGGATACATCAATGGGTACTTAATGAAGAGCAAAGTCGCTCAATTATAAAAAAAGCACTGGATCTTGGAATCAACTTTTTTGATACGGCAAATGTGTATTCTATGGGAACCAGTGAAGAATTCCTTGGACGTGCTCTAAAAGATTTTGCCAATCGGGATGAAATTGTACTTGCAACGAAGATTCATGGTCGTATGCATGAAGGTCCAAACGGTGCGGGTCTTTCTCGAAAATCCATCATGACGGAAATTGATAAGAGTCTGAAGAGACTGGGAACGGATTATGTAGACCTTTATATCATCCACCGCTGGGACTACAATACTCCTATTGAAGAGACAATGGAAGCATTACATGATGTGGTGAAAGCCGGGAAGGCAAGATATATTGGTGCCTCTGCCATGTATGCATGGCAATTCCAAAAGGCATTATATGTAGCAGAGAAAAATGGATGGACTCGCTTTGTGTCGATGCAGAATCATTACAACCTTATTTACCGTGAAGAAGAAAGGGAAATGCTTCCTCTTTGTAAAGAAGAAAAAATTGGTGTTACTCCATACAGCCCGCTTGCATCAGGAAGATTGACTCGTGATTGGTCCGAAACAACGCATCGTTCCGAAACCGACCACATTCAAAAATCTAAATATGACACGACTGCTGATGCAGACCGATTAGTTGCAGAACGGGTGGCATCATTATCAGAAAAACATGGCGTTCCACGTATTCATGTCGCACTTGCTTGGCTCCTTCAGAAAGAACCTGTAACTGCCCCTATTATTGGTGCTACGAATATATCCCATCTCGAAGATGCCGTAGGTGCTCTTTCGGTGAAACTAACACCTGAAGAAATTGCCTTTCTCGAAGAACCATATATACCACATCCAATAGTTGGTCATAATTAAATTTTTGATGAAAATCAAGGATAACCAATTTGCCATAGAAGGAGGATTCAGTTTTTCTTACCCCATGCTATAACAAACCTAAAATTTCTAAGACTTTCTTCAACTGGAAAGAGACATTAGAAAATAAGCATATCTTTTTAGATTGCTTTTTGTGGCTTCAAATTCAATGGCTTTTATTATTTTATTTGTATTTGTTCGAGGGCAGAAACAAAGCTTCGATCTTGGTGTGGTTTATAATGTAGAAATATATTGAAGAAGATTGCGGCACCCTTTGGAAATCCTCCTGTACATACGTTCCTGGTTTACTTGGATGAAACCACCGATTGTACAGGAGGACAAAAATCAACACAGCCCTTTTAGATAGGCTCTATTAAAATTAAATGTTGATAATTTCGCAAAAATTTAACGCTACCCTTTTAATCATTATAAAAATTCCTTAAAAACGTTGTTCTTAATCTCATCCCACTCTGAATGGATTATACTAAAATACACATCGTCTCTACTTACCCCAGATGTATCTATATAATTAGCTCTAAAAACTCCCTCTTTTTTTGCACCTAACTTTCTGATTGCTTGTTGAGAACGAGTATTTCTTATATCAGCACTAAACTGAACCCTTCTAAATTCCATTTCTTCAAAGGCATATTTTAATAACTCGAATTTACAGGCTTTATTTAATCCTGTTCCCCTAAAAGATTTACCGTACCAAGTCCATCCAATTTCTAACCGTTTGTTATTAAATTGAATATTTCCGTATCTTGTTGAACCCGCTACTTCATTAGTTCTTTTGTCGATTATTATAAAAGGGTATGAATTCCCTGCTTTTCTTTGTTTAACAGTTTCTATAAGGTATTTATCCAAATCTTCATTACTTTTACATTCAATTGTGTAATAAACTTCCTCATCAAAGATGATTTTCTTTAATTGCTCCTTGTAATTCTCTTTAAATGGCACTAACTTAACAATACGATTTTCCAATATTATGTCGTTAAAATAAAAGTCATTCGTCATAACGTTTCTCCTTAATCAATTAATTTCCAATAATAAACTTTTATACTTTTAAATAATCCTGACCTGTTAATTGAATAAGGGTTACGCATTGAATTTTGACAGTCTCAAACTGTGATATGTGTCAGGCATTTCAAATAAAAATGAGGTTTTTAGGAACTCTTTAATATGTTGGACTCTTTAGCTCTTGTAGGATTTACTTCGTTATTATTTCTTTCCCGCCCTGAGTTTTGAACAGCTTTAATGATTCGCCTTCATCTGAATGTGGGTAATATTTAACTTTACAATAATATTTGCCTTCTCGGACTTTGTCATATTCATAGTTATCAAACCAAACGGAGTGTTCCCCAAACATTGCCTCTAAATGTTCGTTTTTTCCAGACACTTTATCAATTTCACACTTACCTTCATAATAGGTTGGACGATGCTGCATAACTTCTGGCAAATCCGGTACAAATATGGTAAACAATAAACCGCCGATTAACAAACCAAACAAGGATCCTGCTGTTTGCTTGAACGGAATTTTATATCTTCTCCCGCGTTTCCATTTTTCTGCAAAAATGAACCAAAGGGAACCAACAGAAATTAGTAATATAAATAAAGATATTAGTAACATTGCGTAATAGCGAGCCAATACCAATCCTCCTCAAGCAATAAAAAAGGATGATAAATTGATTTTATCATCCTTTTTACATTATCTAACTAACTTTTTCATATCCTCAATAAATTCAGCTACGGCTTCTTCCTTTGTTGCCCAGGAGGTTACAAACCGCACAGCTGAAGAGTCTACATCCACTCGTTCCCACACCAGGAAGGCATACTTCTTTTGAAGCTCAGCAATAAATTTGTCAGGGAGAATCGGGAATATTTGATTCGATGGTGAATGGGTCAGGAATGTAAAGCTTTCTTCCTCAAAGGCAGCCCTTAACAGACTTGCCATCTTGTTTGCGTGGAACGCCAGATCAAAGAACAGATTGTCCTTGAAAAGCTCTAAGAACTGGATTCCCAAAAGTCTCCCTTTTGCCAAAAGCGCCCCCTTCTGCTTCATATGGTAGCGGAAATCCTCTTTTAATGATTCTCTGCAAATAACGAGTGTTTCTCCCAAAAGGGCACCATTCTTTGTACCTCCAATATAAAATGCATCCACAAGATCTGGCAGGTCTTCAAGAGAAAGGTCATTTTCCTCCGCACACAAAGCAGATCCCAGCCTGGCACCGTCCATGAAAAGAATAAGATTATGCGCATCGCAAAAATCTTTTAATTCCCTTAGCTCACTTTTTAAATAGATAGAGCCTATTTCGGTTGAGTTTGATATGTATACAAGCTTTGGTTTTACCATATGTTCATCAGTATGCATGTCAAGAACGGCTTTAACGTGCGAGGCGGTCAGTTTGCCGCTTTCGGCCTCAATGGTAACAACCTTATGGCCGGTTGCTTCAATAGAGCCTGTCTCATGTGTAGCAATATGCCCGCTAGTTGCTGCTATAGCAGCTTCATGCGGTCTAAGAAACGCCGATAAGGCTATTAAATTCGTTTGCGTGCCGCCAGTTAATAGATGAACATCCACGTCCCTCCGCCCGATTTTACCCTTCAGCAATTCAATTGCTTTTTGAGAATAGGAATCTTCCCCGTACCCATCCTCCTGCTGTAAATTCGTTTCAATCAATGCGTTAAGGATTCTGGGGTGTGCACCCTCACTATAATCATTTTTAAAACTGTACATATATTAGTTCTCTCCTTTCGTGTGTCTAAATTTATTTTAAAAGAAAAATGCCCTTAAGTGAAAAAAAGTTTTCTTCAAATAGAAATTCTTTTTAGGCGCTTAACCTAGTATTTTGAAGGTTTTTCACTACTTTGTCTTTCAATTGCAGTTTTCTTGTAATGAAACTGTAATGCTAATCTATTTAATTGGTTCATACAAATGGATTGTACAAGAGATTCAGAAGACTTTTAAAATATTGGAGGAACTGAACTATGAAAAAAATAATTACAGCCCTTACCCTATTAACATCTTTTCTTTTTGCCTCACCAACCTTTGCGTATACAGTACAAAAAGGAGATACAATGACTCAGATTGCAACTAAATCCCATATGACATTGGACCAATTGGCGGAACTTAATCCCCAGGTGCAAGATTTGAATCTTATCTTCGTTAACCAGAACATCAACACAACCCCTGAAGAAGCGAAAGCATACGAAATGACATACAAGGAATTAAAAATTCCTACTGATAATACATATGAAAGTGCTGCTGTTCAAACTGAGACCCCAGCTTCACCAGCAGTACCAGCTGTCAATACGCCTGCTGAACAGCCTAAACAGCCTGCAGCTCCCGAACCAGCCAAAGCTTATTCTGATGCAGAAATCGATTTATTAGCCAGATTAGTGAGAGCAGAAGCACAAGCAGAACCTCTCCAAGGAAAAATCGCCGTTGCCTGTGTTGTTTTAAACCGAGTAGAGAGCCCTCGTTTTCCAGATAGCATTAGAGGCGTTATCTATCAGCGCGGCCAGTTTTCTCCTGTAAACAATGGACAAATTAATAAAGCAGCAGATGCCGATTCGGTAGCAGCCGTCAAAGCAGCTCTAACAGAAAGCAGGAATTTGGTACAAGGATCCTTATTTTTCTATAATCCTTCCATCGCCTCTAGTCACTGGCTGGATTCAAAAGCTACGACTGTAGTAATTGGACACCATGTGTTTAAAAAATAAGATTTTTTACTATATTATGGACTTTCTCTGCCCTGATGAGCATTTTAACTTAACGACAAATCGATGCTGACAAAGGCCTGCCCGGTAGATGCTCAGCGCAGAAGAAGACTGTCACCTTCGTAACAAATCATCAATAAGAAGCTTGCCGGGCGTGTGGTTTTTTGTACCCATAAGGGTATTTATCTCAAGTTTTCTTCAGAATACTTAATTGATCGGGACATCTTGGATATTTTAGTCTTTTTTTAAAAAAATAACTGTGTTTTTGAGCTTCAAATAGTTAAATTAAAGCTAGAATTAACTTCTTTTATATAGAAATACCCTCGGCAAGAAGCAGATGCACGAGTTCAGACAGGATATGCACGAATTTGATATAGGAATGCACGAATTTGGATGTGAAATGCACGAATTGGGATAGGAAATGCACGAATTGGATCTAGGGGAATGTAGGAATGCACGAAGTTGGTTATGAATGCACGTTTTAAGCTCCAAATGCACGAATTTTTGACGGATGCCCAAGTTCGCGATATGTAAATGCCCAAATCGCAAAGCTATCGCATTCTCCATTAGAGGAATGCCGAACTTCTTTTTTAAAAAAACTGGCTCTAGCCGCCAGCTATTATGATATGCCTGACACCAAAATGCTTCCATCATCGTGATGCGGAAACACAACCAGGACAGCGTTATTTTCCTTTACTGTGCCTCTTGATGAATATAGCCAATTACAAATATACCTGCCAATTTCTATCAATTCAAGCAAATCACTTATATATTTGCCCTCTACAGGTTAGAATTCTAATAGAATGGAGGGCGAGTAATGTTTCGATTAATAAAATCCATTGTTTATATCTTTGTACTGTTTTTTGCGGTGCAGTTTATTATAAATAACCTAGGTAACAATAAGTTGACAAAGGATTCCGCATTATCCGGTTTCAAAAACCTGAATATTAAACAGGATATAGGTGCAACCGTTAGTGATATGTATCAGGATTTACGCCAAACTGTAAATCAGTTAAGCTCTGGTAAGGTTGAGATGCCGCAAACTCTTCCAAAAGAAATACAGAAAAAGATCCCTTTAAAAGCACCCGCCAGACAAGTATATTCTGTTTATAATGTAGAAATTGGAGATTCAAAAGCGGATATTGAACGCCATTTAGGGGCCCCGAAGCGTTCAAGCATGAATGAATACGGATTGAAATGGTATGCCTATCATGACCACTATCAGCATTTTATGATGGTTATGTACGATAAATATGATAAAGCGGTCGGGCTCTATACTGACCAGGACCTTATTGCATCCACAAATGGGATCAAGTTAGGCTCCAAAAAAGAAGATGTTCGCGCCAAAATGGGTGAACCGTCTACTGCCATCCAAAAAGGAATGGTTCTCTATAAGATGCAAAACAATGATGAATATGACATGTTTTTACTGAATGGAGTTTATACGACTATTTTTTATGATAAACATGAGGGAAATACTGTAACAGCCATCCAATTAATTGACCAAAATACAGAACAGCAAAAAACAAATATCTATACAAAGGCAAGTCCTGAGCTTCGGGAAGGATTTGAGTATCAGTTATTTGATTTAACCAACTCATCCCGGCTGCAGCATCAGCTTCCTATTCTTTCATGGGATCAGCATGTCCGCGATACCGCGGCGAAACATAGCACTGATATGGCCGAGCATCATTATTTCGATCATACGGACCCTAAAGGGAAATCACCGTTTGACCGGATGGCTGATGATCATATTCAGTTCAACATGGCTGGAGAAAATCTGGCCTATGGACAGTTCAGCAGTATTTTTGCACACGAAGGTCTAATGAATTCACTCGGACACAGAGAGAATATTCTTCGCAACGGCTATAAGTATTTAGGCGTAGGTGTGGCCTTTAATGACCAATCCCAGCCTTACTATACAGAGAATTATTATGCGAACTAATAAAGTATGAGCTGCTTTAAATAAAATGGAAGCCTCATAGGTTAAGCCATTCTAAGATAGAAAAAGGACACGGAGGTATAAGCTTCCGTGTCCTTTTTAGATTTTCGCTTCTAACTTAGCTTGGGATAAAAGTAGAACCGTCTTCCCCCGATGAAAATACCCCTCCCCTATTAAATCTTAATATGGCGAACTAAAAGGTATTTTCAAAAAGGCCAGCTATTAAGAACAAAAAGTATACCAAAAGCAAAAAGCCAATGGTATTATCCAAGCTCAAATAATAGTATTCAAGTCAATTAATTAGTTGTTAAAATGACAAATATGGAATTGATGGTTTTATAACCATCACTATAATGATGAGGAAATTTATAGCTTGTGTGATGTATAATTTTGGCATAAAGGCATCTCTTTTTTTAAAGAACTCTTCAATTGATATTTCCAATTCATTTTTATTCATCATTCCAAAGAGCGCGGAAGCTGTTTTTTTAGAGAAGATTCCAGAAGATATCCGCATCAAAATAAATAATAAAATAGATAAATTAATAAAGCCTTGATGGAAATTTGCCTTGCCTAAATAAACCATGATAATTCCAGTAAAAAATAAGATGTAATCCGAGTATTTCGCTATTTTTCCCATTGAAGAAAGTATATGTCCGGTGAAATAAACCTGGGAGTTGTTCTTTGGCAATTGAAGAATGATAGGAAATAAAAAAGTCTGCCCGAAACCGATAATTGCAGTTGCAACATGAAAAAGCAACAGAAATTTATACATCCAACACCGCCCCTCCTTAGTATAATATTCCTAATTTTCCGCTTATTTTAATAGTAAAATTATACCACTTATGAAACTTAAAAAGGAAAAATTTTCATAAAAAAAACCTCTCGGTATGCTATTTCAACTTATACTATTGACCTGGTCATATTAGATATTAGGATTTTGTCGCTCAATGGCAAAGCATCCTGCATTTCGACGTTGAATTTTTCGTTGGTTTGATTCCCATCATAATGCAAAAAAGCGTGGTTAAATTAACCACGCCATTAGCGTTTTGCTATTTTATTGTCTTTTTCTTATGCTATTTACTTTTTTGCACCTCATAACGGAACCCGTTATAAATGTAGTGACTTCTTTTCTCATCTAGTTAATTAGTCTCTCTTTATTTTCTAATACTTCAAGAAATTGTTTGACCGTGCTGTAAGTCTGTAAATCCTTAACATTGATACCCAAATTTACGGCTGTTTGAGCAATGAATGGTCTAATGCCTGTAACAATTGGTTGAATACCAAGTAAATTTAGAATATCTCTTATTTGGAAAACCTGTTGTGCTACATGAGTATCAAAATTATGAATTCCTGAAAAATCAATAACAAGCATTTCCAGATTCAACTGAGAAATTTTTGGTATGACTTCATTTGTTATGTAAGTAGCTCTAGATTCACTAAAGTCCCCAATTAGAGGTAAAACTGCAACTCCACTTTTAATAGGAACAATTGGCGCTGCCAATTCTAATATTTCTTTTTCAATTGCTTCTAATACTTTTTGGTTTTGAAGATTAAAATTTTTTGTTGTGTTGCGAATAGCGTCGTCAAAAATAAAAATGACTTGTTCATAAAAAATAGAGATTTCCTGGGAACTTACATCGTCCAAAAGATTCTTATTCTGAATTTCATTTAACAAACATAAACGAAAGGTACTAATAATCTCAATGGTATCTTTCAACAAGGTACCATCATGATAAAAAAAGTTGTCAATGTCATATTCCAGTTCAATCTTTTCTGCATCTAATTTTGTTTTTACTAAGCTTTCAGACACATTCTTTAACAAAATAAATAGCAGTTGTTTGTGTTTTACTGTATGTTGGGATGAAAGTTGTAAATCTAATTGCTGGACAGCTTGTTCTAGAAGCCTACCAGTAATGGATTCACCTTCTGATTTAATGTACTCTGCAACTTTTATTAGTATGTTTTCCACATTCCTCTCGATGGTAGCCATATTATTCCCCTCTGCTTATTTATTGAATATTGAATTTATTTTAACACAATTATTAAATTCATTCTAACCACTCAGGTGTTATTAGCACATCAGATATTTTTCAGTTGGTTCTTGAGCTCTAGCTCCCATACTGCTAGATAAAGTCCTTCATGTACTAATTGTCCTTTATCTCATTAAACAAAAAAAGCTGCCTTTCTCTTTTGTTAACATAAGGCCTTTCCTTTAAGTGAACTTCTACACAATCTATGTTTTAATCAAGAAAAGAAACCAGCAACCCATAAATAGTTGCTGGTTTTAATTCTGGTATTCAACAAAGTTAATTGAAATATCCAGATATCATCTATATCTTCAACATCGCTAACCACATTTAGACTTTCACTTACGCTAGCATTGCCAAAGCTGTTATTTAGGTAATGTTGCCATCATCGGATAAAATTCCATTGTCATTATTCCTGCAATTACGGCGGGATCTTCTGCGATGAGTTTTGGAACTTTAGCCTCATTCTCAACTTCGATGATTGCAAGTCCCATTGGGGCTTTAGGATTTAGAACTGGTCCGAAAACCAAAGCAATCCCCTGATTCTGCTTGTCCGTCCAATAGGCGATGTGTTGTAGCATGATGTTCCTTTCACCTTCGGTCATGTCCTGATGAAAAGTTACTCTTGGCGGAGTAGACTTTAACATGAAGTGTAATTTTCCCTGATTGTTACTTGAGATATTGGTCGACATAGCGAATCCCCTATCACTCTGAATTTTATTTTCAACGCCTCTATGCTGAACTTCAATTATGCCATAGGTTCCTTCCGTATCCAATCAGTCACGGATGAATTTAGATTGATCTCATTCTATATGATTGTTTTGCCCTATAGTGGAAAAACAAAATGGCTCTAACCTTAGGGGAGTTATGTACCCTATAGGTTTCTTCACCATCTTTACCCGAAATAAAAAAACAGCTGTCACAAAGACAGCCTGTTGTTAATCTCTTGCACCCTCCTAATTTAGAAAGGAGACGTTATTCGCGATAAGTGCAAATCTTTTAACTTACAACATTGTTATCGATTTCTTGAAACAAGGCATTCAACAGATTCTCAATGTTAAGCCTCAATTCTGTATCAATTATTTCTTCGTTACTATTTAATTTTTTGTTGATAAGAGGAACTATCAAGGTGCCTTCTTTAACCACCGATGCACTCATCATCGAGAGTGTCCCTAGTAAAGAATTGTGCGCTGTTGCACCTCCATCGGGGTGTGGAGAAGCACTAATAACAGCTACTGGTTTGTTTACGAATTCTCCTGATGATACCACCCAATCAAGTGCGTTCTTCAATGAACCTGGAACTCCTTTGGCATATTCTGGTGTGCATATTAGTACACCATTCGCTTCTTTTAAGAGTCTGCGCCAATGCGCAACAGCAGAATCGGCATCATCTGAGTCTAAATCTGGATTAAAATGTGGAAGCTGTGCCATTTCACTATAATAAACGACGGTTCCCTGTGACGGAATCATTGAAATAACAGTACGCAATAATGCTGAATTCAAAGATTTTCCCCTTAAACTGCCTGATATAGCCAAAATATTAAAAGGACTAACAGTATTCATTTCAACACCTCTTTATTAAAGTTTAACAGGAATTTGTTTAAATATAAGTATCGGTATACTCTACGTTAAGCTTCCAAAATCCTTCTAAACATGAACATGTGGAACAACAAGAAAAAAGGCTCTGTTCCTTAATGAATTAAATGCCCCGTTGGCTAACCAGAATAGTTCTATCTCATAAATGTAATAAAATCAATATTAACTGGTTCAAAACCATCTGCTCGAAGTCGAGAATTAATTTGTCCTCGATGATACTGACCATGCAATGCTACATGTGTTAAAATATCCCGTACAGAACTTTTAAACTCTTTTCCTATACTATTTGTGTAGGTTATTATTCTATCTAGGTCAGTATTTGATAAATTAGTAAGAAACGTTGTTAAGCTCTCTTTATTTTGCTTAACAAGGTCTGTACAGACTTCTATATCGACCTCTGACCAGATGGGCAGTCGTGAACTGTCCAATCCTCGTAATCTCGTTATCCATACTTTTTCTGCAAAAAGGATATGGGAAAACAATCGGATCACATCCTGATTTTCATCTTCAATACTTTGCAATGTTTCAAGAATACGTTGATTAGCCCAATTTAAATGCTCATACATCTTTAGGATTGTTTCCAAAAAGAATCACCCCACCAATTATTGAATTTCCCCTTATAAAAATCAATCCATAATACCGCTTAATTCCATTCGACCGAAATCAAGAAAAGGCCTTCGTGAACTAGATTGCTACGTTTATTGAGTGAGTCAGCAGATTTTTAACCTTAATATATATTCGATTTATTTGTCTTTTAATCCTTTTCATCCGAATTCAGCACGTTATTTGGCATGTCAATTAGCAAGTGAATTAACATACGAAACGCAGTATGACAGAAAATATTGTCATCCTGCTAAAACGTATACGACTTCAGGGCTAATTTGAGGAAAAAAATCTAATAACGTTGATATACCGAACAAAAAAAGCCATCTAATTCATATACGAATTAGGTGGCTTTTAGCATTTCTTTTTTCTTTGGTACTACAAAAGAGAACCCCTCACCATAAAGAGTTGCTGTTTTTAATTCTGGTACCCGTTTGTTCAACAAAGTTAATTGAAATATCCAGATATCCATCTATAGTATTCATTTATCGCTAGCCACTTCTCCTTTAGGCAATCGGCTTATATCATATGATAACCAATAAACTCCATATCCAAATAAGCCAAGTATTAATAAAGGAATATTTATTCTTTTCAATCATTCTCCCCTAAATTACCCCAGCCATAGCATCTTCCTATTCTTCCGAAAAGAAGAGGGACAATTGGTTAAAGCTCCTTTTGCCTATGGTCAGTCCTCAAACCTCAGGCTATATTAATTGCTCGTGCTGCTAATACAGCTACTATAATAAGGGAGATTGAAGATTGAATCATCATAAAAATCTTTGCTCTTTTGGATAAAACCATCGTATCGGTTGGACTGAATGCTGTATTTGTATTGTAAGCCAGATATAAATAATCTAGGAATGAAGGGTTCCATTTTTCCCATCCAGGGATTTCGAATGTCATTTGCGGAAATAAAAAATCGGAAGGCTCACCTTTTCCACTATGCCTCTTCAACGGACCGCCTCGGTCAATTTCCCAATACCAAACTGCAAAAACCCCCATATTGACAATCCAAAGCAAGCCTGCACTCCGGATTAAACTGGTTGCACTAGCAGTATGTTGGAACAATGCATAAATCAAAAATGACACACTGCTGACTAACCCTAACGTTATTACTCCTGTTATGCCAAGTGAGAAAACACGAGTCCATCCATGATGACCTCGGACCATACTTATTACCATTGGTACAAGCAGAATGATTACGATAGAAACTATTATCGAACTATGACCTAGTGTTAAATTTTCCGAAATAATACTAAGTAGTATACCAATAACGAGAACCGTAAATAAAAATGCCCCATGAGGAACTTTAATATGTTTGTTATCCGAAAAATGAGATTCCTGCAATGGCAAACGCCTCTCTTTTTTTGTTTTATTCACAGCATATCATAATGAATATATTTTTATGTACTATAACAAAAATATTTTAATAATTGAGGGGAGTGGCAATCTATTCTTCATTAGTTGCACTCGCAACAAATTGCCAAAAATCTTAAAGATGGCTGAAAGATAGTTTATTATTGTACAAGTATAAGTACGTATTAAATAGTGTAAGAGAAAAGTAGCTTTTATGCACTTTCATAAAAATCAACCTCTTCCCACATCTTTGTCATTCTTATGCCAGGTTCAGGCATATTGGATATCTCCTCATTTTTTTATTTACCTGTATTCGATAAACAAGTGTATTTTCCTCTTATTCTTATTGAACTAAACTCCCGTTAGCTCAACAAGAAAGAATGACCGCTGCAACGATCATTGCCGGGGCTTTTGCTTCTTCCTCAAGTACCTTTAATCTTTTATAGTTAAGATTAGCCAGTACAATTTTCCCTGTACTAATAGAATCATCTCCAGTAACATTTATTTCGCTAGACTTTTTCCCAAGTTAAAGTTCGGTACTTACTCCAATCCAAAACTCATCTAAATCAAATTTGCTTTTATTAAAGTCAATGCCTAAAAGTATAGCTATTGCTGCTGCTTCATCTTTAGAAAAACCAGGTCTAACAATGTTTAAAGTATTTGAGGAACGACTATTTTTAAACACGCTAGGATCTCCGTTTGTTGAATAAGGATATGGCGTCCATAGTTATAACTCTTAATGAAGTAGTTCAAATACGGATTATGATAGTAGGACAAAACACATAACTCCTAAAATGCTAGTTATCAACACTACGTTAATAACCTGTTTTTGAACATGTCTTCTAAAAATTAAACAAATAATAAATTTAACCAAAATTACGACTTGGCTTATTAAAATGCACCTGATCGTTACTTGAATAAGAAAGAGGGACCTTCGTTATTGATGGTCTTACACGGCAGCTCAAAAATGCTAGTTGCTAAATAAAGTGATGTTTTTCCTGCGTTTTATCTAAAACTAAATTAATACTTTTTTAATATATATATTAGATAGCCTTAATTTTTTTTTTGTGAATATATGTTAAGTTTTAATAGTTATTAAAAATTGAGAGGAGAAATCTTACTTATGAAAAAGAGAATGGGATTTTTATTTACAGCGGTAACTTTGATAGTAATGATGTTAAGTGCATGTGGCAACACTACAAATAATTCTTCAAATTCAACAACACCATCTAGCAAAAAGTCAGATACTACATCACAAACATCAAAAACTTCGAATCCATCAAAAGAAGCTACAAAAAATGCAGCAACAGGAAAAGTAGTTGATATAAAGGTTATGGCAAAAGATTTTGAATATGATAAAAAAGAAATCCATGTTAAAAAAGGAGATAAGGTAAGAATTACTCTTCAAAGCGATGATGGTGGGCATGGCTTTGCTCTTCCAGCTTTCAATGTAAACATCCAAGGAAATAAAAGTGCTGAATTTATTGCCGATAAAACAGGTACATTTGAATACCACTGTTCTATTGTATGTGGAACAGGACATTCTAAAATGATAGGAAAATTAATTGTAGAATAGTTTTAAGATAAAAAGAGTTTGGCAAACAACCCTTTAAATACCATTTTAAGAAAAAACAAATCTGGACCAGTCCTTGAAAGGACTGGTTTTTTATTTCCATGAAAGGCACACGGGTGACACCACTCACCTTCAACAGTCGAGTAGAAGGGAGCCTTTCTACCTTGCGGTAAATTGCACTCCACATCACTCACCCCATCTTAAGAGGGGACAATAGTTTCCTATTGCTCAAATCTTTAGACCCGTACATCCGGAAGTTCGTCTGTTCTTTTTCACAAGAAAATTCTCACCATATTTAGTTATTCAGCCATCCGGCATATCCATTGGCATACCTTTTCCAGGAGGAATGGCTTCAGCCTTTGTTCTGCCGACTTCACCTGAGCTCCAGACCCCATAATCTGTCTATTATGACGCATGCAGGAGTATCAATGGGATAGTTTCAAAAAAAACATGGTTTTATCATTCCTATCCTCAATTATAAAGTTAGGATTTTCATAGAAATCCCTTGTCTTTTCACACACATTAGTGCTTATGACAAAACTTGTCGCACTGCCCCGTTTGTTTAAGTACATTTGTTCAGAATCTTTGCTTTGAATTAGAAAAAGCTGCCAAAATGACAGCCATTTCTTATTTAATATCTACGGGAATTTAATTTTAAATAGCTGGAAGGCCCTTCCCGCCTTTTGTAATTAATGTGCTGATTCTTTCTATACCAGTAATAAGTGGTTTTGCACGACTTATTAATGTTTGGGTAACTTCAAGACCTAGAGACGCTTGATGGGCGTTTTCATTAACCCACACTTCATAAACATAAACAGAACTTGGTTCATTCTCGGAAATATTCACAAGATATATTTCACATTCATCCAGATCTTTCATTGATTCTGCTGCTTCTAACAGAATATCAACCATTTTTTCTTTCTCGCCTTCTTGTACCACAAACTTGTTAAATAAACTAAATTTGCTCATACCATCCTCCTTAAATTTGTCACCTGTTAAGTGTTTCTATATCTGAACACGATTATCCTATTATTTCCATAAAATAAAATTAATCAAGGCATCATGCGCTAACCTTCCTCGTTAGTCGAAGAACAAAATGCCACCTTTATAGGAAGCAAGGTTGGAGCTATGGACTTACAATTGGGGTAGCGATTCCTGACGCTATGAGTATTTGAAAATTGAAACAAATGCAATAAAGATTGCCACTGCAAAGTATAAAAGCCCCATAAGCTTCATTATCCTTTGCTTATTTAGCAACTTATCTATTCCCCCAAATATAAACATACTCACCATGAGATTTTGCATAGTTAAAAAACTTTTATCCGAAAAATCATTCCAACTATAAATCGTATAACCCAACAATATTAAACCACTCATAATACTCAATAACTTAAAATTTTGAAAACCATAAAAGCCCACCCTTTCTAGAAAAAGTTTCATTCTAATTCCATTCGATTGAAATCAAGAAAAGGTCTTCGTGAACTAAACTGCTACGTTTGTTGAGTGACGTCAGCAGATTTTTTACCCGTATATATATTCGATTTAATTGTCTTTTAATCCTTTTCATCCGAATTCAGCACGTTATTTGGTAAGTCAATTAGCAAGTGAATTAACCTTCCGAAACGCAGTATGACAGAAAATATTTTCATCCTGCTAAAACGCATTCCAATTCAGGGTTAATTTGTGGATAAAAATCTAATAACGATGATATACCGACAAAAAAAGCCATCTAATTTATATGCGAATTAGGTGGCTTTTAGCATTTCTTTTTTCTGTTGTACTACAAAAGAGAACCCCTCACCATACAGAGTTGCTGGTTTTTATTCTGGTACCCGTTTATTCAACAAAGTTAATTGAAATATCCAGATCTCATCTATAGTCTTCAAACATCGCTAGCCACATTTAGACTTTCACTTACGCTAGCATTGCCAAAGCTGTTATTTAGGTAATGTTGCCATCATCGGATAAAATTCCATTGTCATTATTCCTGCAATAACGGCGGGATCTTCTGCGATGAGTTTTGGAACTTGAGCCTCATTCTCAACTTCGATGATTGCAAGTCCCATTGGGGCTTTAGGATTTAGAACTGGTCCGAAAACCAAAGCAATCCCCTGATTCTGCTTGTCCGTCCAATAGGCGATGTGTTGTAGCATGATGTTCCTTTCACCTTCGGTCATGTCCTGATGAAAAGTTACTCTTGGCGGAGTAGACTTTAACATAAAGTGTATTTTTCCCTGATTGTTACTTGAGATATTGTTCGACATAGCGAATCCCCTAACACTCTGAATTTTATATTCAACGCCTCTATGCTGAACTTCAATTATGCCATAGGTTCCTTCCGTATCCAATCAGCACGGATGAATTTAGATTGATCTCATTCTATAGGACTGTTTTGCCCTATAGTGTAAAAACAAAATGGCTCTACTCCTTTTGGGAGGTAAGTACCCTATAGTTTTCTTCACCATCTTTACCCGAAATAAAAAAACAGCTGTCACAAAGAGAGGCTACTGAAAATCTTCCGATTTTATAGTCCTACTGAGAAAATACAATTGAAAAAAGCCGGGTTTATTCCATATT
>NZ_JBYTCJ010000050.1:0-22988 GCF_058790155.1 Neobacillus sp. FW104-15D2 | reverse complement strand
GAGTCCAGTACAATACCGGATTCATACCAGCCAATCGGCTGCTTAATATAAAACTCTAACTTTTGGGGGTCACATCAGTTACAGGGAAGCCCCTTTTAGGTTATCTTGATAAAAAGGCTGATCCCATTTAAGCGCCCGAGAAAAAATCTATATTGAACAAAATGGGGATTTTTTATTAACTCTTTCGGAAGTGCCCCATCACTTCAAGTGTCTGAGTTATGTTTACAAAGGCCTTCGGGTCGGTCCTTTTGATTGTATGTTTGGTTTCACTAAGTTCATATTTAGTGATAACCGTTGTCAGAATTTTTTTAGGTTTATGCGTAAATGCACCTTCCGCATCAGTAATGGTAACTCCCCTTGCATGTAAATGAATGAGGGCATCACTTAGCTCCTGATACTTTTCCGTGATAATCGTTAAGGTTAATTTGTTTTGAGTTGTATAAACCATATCCACTGCACGGCCTGATACATAAATAGCGATAATCGTATACAACGTAATATTCCAGCCAAATACCAGCCCCGATATACCCACAACGATTAGATTCATACAAATATTCATTAATCCAACCTGCAGATTCTTTTTCCTGGCAAGAATGAGACTGACAATGTCAGTCCCCCCAGTAGAACCACCAATCCGAATAATGATACCAACGGCAATTCCATAAAGTGCACCGCCAATAATCGCTGAGAGCAGAATATCATTGCTAATCGCATGGATAGGAAAGTATTTCATACTAAAGGACATCACCAGGACGGAATAAATGGTAAGCATGATAAATCTTTTCCCTAAGTATTTAATGCCAAGAAGCAAAAGGGGAATATTGATGATTAAAATAACCAATCCAGTATTAATATGTAAATAGTGATGAACAAAGAAAGCGATTCCGCTGACACCGCCGGATGCTAATTTATGTGGGATGAAAAATGTGTTATAAACAAACCCAAAAAGAGCAGAGCACAACCCAATCAATATGATATGGAAGGTTAATCGGAACAAAACAAACACCTCATTCTTATCCTCTTCAAGATAGTATGAGACAAATGGGTTCATTTTAGTGATAAAAGGACCTTTTGCGGGTATTTAAGTAAGGAAAATATGGATGGAATATAAACAAAGCATGGGAATAAACTAACCTAAATTGTCATCCGGAGGGTAGAGGCTATGAAGAAATGGGGATTCTTACTTGCTGCCTTAAATTCATTCGATTGTCTAAGCACATATGTTGGGATGAAACTGCACCTCTTCAATGAAGGTAATCCCCTTTTAGCAGAAATGCCTCCTGAGGGAATTGTTTTCCTGAAAACCTGCCTAAGCCTATTATTGTTGTATTCATTATTTAAAATTGACCTTAATAAGCTGGTCTTTAAATTTTCATTAATAGCTGTGAGCAGTGTGTATTCTGTGGTGGCTGTCATTCATCTGTATTGGATGAGTATTGTTTGGCCAATTTAGTAAAAAAAGTCGATTATGTAATGATGAAAATAGTAAATCGAGCACTCATTCATTATATAACTGACCAGCGTCCCTTCTAAGGATCGAGAAAAACATGTTCTTGATTTCGCACATAAAATGAGATTTAAAAAAAAGTTCTTTTTTTAGTTTTAAAAATGTTGAATTCTGTAACTTAGGAGTATAATCAAATTTATGATTTTACTAACAGGAGTTTTTGACAGTGGAAAAGCAGAATAGCAAGTATAGATGGGTTGTTTTTTCGTCCGTATTGTTGGCTTATTGTTTAATTGTGAGCCAAAGGACCGCGCCCGGATTAATTTCAGATCAATTGATGAAGGACTTTAGTGTGTCAGCATCTGTAATTGGATTGCTGACGAGTGTTCAGTTTTTTGCATATGCAGGTTTGCAGATTCCGATTGGGATTTTATCTGATCGTTTTGGACCTAATATCTTTCTTATTGCAGGAACTCTTATTAACGGTTTAGGTACCCTGGTATACAGCATTGCCCCGAATGAGCATATTCTCCTTTTAGCAAGGCTGATGGTTGGAATAGGAGATGCGACTATTTGGGTTAACTTAGTGCTCATTTTAAGCCAGTGGTTTAAAGTAAATGAATTTGTGGGATTGCTGGGTGTAGCGGGCATGAGCGGCAGTCTTGGATTTTTACTCGCGACCTTTCCATTTTCCGCGTGGATTGCGGCTGCAGGATGGAGACAGCCATTTCTCATTTCAGGAATTGTTCTATGCCTAGTGGCATTACTTCTA
Source organism: Neobacillus sp. FW104-15D2 (assembly GCF_058790155.1). Lineage (NCBI taxonomy): Bacteria > Bacillati > Bacillota > Bacilli > Caryophanales > Bacillaceae > Neobacillus > Neobacillus sp. FW104-15D2. Next base: position 20,769 of record NZ_JBYTCJ010000050.1, on the reverse strand, counting down.
TATATAGTTCTGGTTAAAAAACCTAAACAAATGAACTTTATTGTACCAGCTAAAAAAGAGCGTAAACGTGAAAACTTACTACGACTCTTAAGTCGTGTTTTTTCTGCTAAACAAGCTTGGGCCACCTTCCTTTGCCACTTTGGTGCTGTAGGTCCATATGTTGGATTTATTGGTTCGTGGGCGGTGCCTTATGGAATGCATGTATATGGAATGACTAGATCCCATGCCAGCCAGCTAATAATGGTCGGTCTGATTGGAGCAATGATTGGAGGTCCGCTATCAAGCTGGATTACAAACCGGTTAGGCTCGATTAAACGTCCATATATGACAGCCCATATCCTGATTATCTTAAGCTGGGCCGCGTTTCTATTATTTAATGGGAAGCCTCCATACTTCCTGTTAGTAACCTTGTTCTTTATTATAGGTTTCGGTAATGGAGCCAGTGCGCTTACCTTTATTGTAGTCAGGCAGTCATTTAATATAAAAGAGGTCGGAGTAATCTCCGGATTTGCCAATACAGGAGGATTTTTGAGTGCTGTCCTTCTCCCTGTGATTTTCGGGAAAGTGCTGGATCATTTTCATTCCAGTCCTGTCATTACAGGCTATCACTTTGGGTTTATCATTCCCGTTTTCTTTGCGATTATGGGATTAATCGGAAGTACCTTAATTAAAGAGGAACAGAAAACGAAACAGACAAGAGGACAGGTGGTTTAAAGCAGAGTAGACACTACTCTGCTATTTTTTTCCCCAGAATCTTTTTCTCCTATTGAGTAAAGAATAATTTAGACATCACTTAACAAAAACAGGTATGGGAGAGAAAGGTAATGGAAAATACACGTAAAGGACTTTCCTCGTGGCATCTCACAATGATGGCTTTGGGAAGTGTGATTGGGGGCTCTTTTTTCCTCGGATCTTCGGTTGCCATTCATGCTGCTGGGCCATCTATTATTTTGTCTTATATATTGGGTGGAGTATTGGTTTATCTAATCCTCTACGCTTTGTCAGAGATGACTGTAGCAAGTCCGTCTGTCGGATCCTTTAGCAGCTTTGCAGCTCAGCAGCTTGGTCCGGGAACAGGTTTCGTTGTAGGCTGGCTATATTGGACAGGAACCATTATTTCCATGTCCAGTGAGGGAACGGCAATATCAATTCTGGTTAGGAATTGGTATCCTCACGTATCCATCGGTCTATTGGGAAGCATTATTATTATTGGTGTAACTCTGCTTAATCTCTTGGGCGCACATTTGGTAGGAAGGCTTGCAAGCGGGCTCTCCTTCGTTAAAATATTTGCGATTATCTTTTTTATCATTACTGCGATCGTCTTAATTCTCGGATTGCTGCCAGGAGCGCACGCAATTGGGGCTGGTGAATTATTAAGAGAACCCATTGCGCCAGGAGGCATAAAGGGCATAGCCGGAAGTATGCTGCTTGTGGTTTTCGCTTATGCCGGATTTGAAATTATTGCACTGGCAGCTTCTGAAACAGAAAACCCAACAGAAACCATACCTAAAGCGATTCGCAATACCGTTATTGGCCTTGTTGGCTTATACCTGCTTTATGCACTTGTATTAATGCCGCTAATTCCAACATCCGTACTATATGAAGGAAAAAGTCCGATGGTGCAATCCCTAAATAGATGGGGCATAACCTGGGCTGGTTCAGCAATTAACGTTGTCTTGATTTCAGCAAGTCTCTCGGCCATGCTTGCAGCAATTTTCGGCCTGGGAAGAATGATCAGGTCTCTTGAACTTGAAGGCCATGCGCCGAGGTTCCTGAAAGATAAGACAGACGTGCCTTATAAAGGAATTATCTTTTCAGGGGTTGCCATGCTATTAGGATTAGGATTCGGACTATTGTTTCCAAGGGTTTATTTAGTTTTAATCACGACAAGCGGTTTCACCTTAATTTTTACCTATGCAGTGATAATGGCAAGCCACATTAAATTCCGAAAAAACCATGGATGCCCTCCCGGAGGAATTTGTCAGATGCCGGGATTCCCATATACATCCTGGATTGCTTTAATCAGCTTGATCATTATTTTGTTAAGCATGCCGTTAATAAAGGGACAAACAACAGGACTCATTGCTGGAATCGTATTGGTCGTTTTCTTTGGATTAATATATTTAGCTATGAAAACACGCTTCCGCGCCCGTTCAAAAAGAGAGGAGGGGTATACGGTCAAAAGGTATCAGCCCGATTTACTGACCGAGTTCTCAAAGGAAATCGACGAAAAAGTGGATATAAAACAGAAAGATAAAGATTGAAAAAGCTGCCGGGAATAATCCTGGCAGCCTTCTTATTCTAGTGAAAAAACCCCAATGCGTATTTTACGCTTTCCTGAATGTCCTTTGTTTCATATGCTTCCATATCCTCAAAGGTAATTTTCATCTTTACATCTTCAAGTTCATAACCGCTGTTTAAATCAATATTAAGCAGTATCTCAAAGCCATCTGCTACTTGATTGGTTTTAATAATGCTGAATGTCTGTATAGATGTACCAATCTGGTCCTGATCAAACATATCTGACAACAATTATCATACCTCCTTTTCCTATCCGCTTCAAAGTTAGGTTACACAATATTACCGGGAGCAATGCAGTTTTATTTTAAAGCATACCTGTCGGGTTGGAATAATAATTTTTCACTGCTCATATGTTGTTAATAAGGAGGGGTGAAGAATGAGTACTTTTTTGATCATTGTTAATCTCGCTGTTTTTCTGTTGCTATTAGCCGGTTTGTTTAAGCTTCAAAAAAAGCATGTATCCTTTTCTAAACGTGTTTTTACTGCTTTGGGGTTAGGTATTATTTTCGGTTTTATTATTCATTTTATTTACGGAACAACGGACGAGGTAACAGTAAAATCAGTTGACTGGTTTAATGTCGTAGGTATCGGTTATGTAAAGCTTTTGCAAATGATTGTCATGCCTCTTGTATTTATCTCCATCGTCAGTGCCTTTACAAAGCTTCAATTAACGAAGAATATTGGGAAAATAAGCTTCCTTGTTCTCGGTATTTTGCTAGGAACAACCGCCATTTCTGCAGCAATTGGAATTGGCTCTGCATTGGGATTTGGCCTTGATGGTGTCCATTTAAATTCCGGAGATGCTGAAGCTTCCCGAAATGAGCAATTACAGCAAACCTTTGCGACAGTAAAAGATGCAACTCTTCCTCAGCAAATAGTCCAGCTCTTGCCGGCCAATCCATTTCAGGATTTAACCGGAGCCCGTCCAACCTCAACGATTGCAGTGGTTATTTTTGCAGCCTTTGTTGGTTTTGCTTATCTGGGAGTAAAACGAAAGGAGTCTGAAACGGCTGTCCTTTTTTCAAAGGCCATTGATATGAGTTATTCAATTGTAATGAGGATTGTCAGGCTGATTCTCCGCCTGACACCGTACGGGATTTTTGCCATAATCACGAGAGTAGCTGCAACGAGTGATTATGCTGCTATAGCCAAATTAGGCACATTTGTTATTGCATCTTATGTGGCACTTATTATTATGTTCCTTGTCCATTTATTGCTGCTGTCATTAGCAAAATTGAGTCCTTTATCTTATGTGAAAAAGGCATTGCCTACACTTACCTTTGCTTTTACTTCACGTACCAGTGCCGGGACTTTGCCTATGACCATTAAAACGCAAACAAAGGATTTGGGTGTGTCAGAAGGGATTGCCAACTTTGCCGGATCGTTTGGTCTGTCAATTGGGCAGAATGGCTGTGCAGGGATATATCCAGCCATGCTTGCTGTAATGGTCGCCCCTGCGGCAGGAGTAGATCCAACCAGCTTCTCGTTTATCATTACCCTGATTTTAGTAGTCGTGATTAGTTCCTTCGGTATAGCGGGTGTAGGAGGAGGAGCTACCTTCGCGGCTCTAATTGTATTATCAGTGATGAACCTTCCGATTGCTATTGTTGGTCTGTTAATCTCGGTTGAGCCATTAATAGACATGGGCCGTACAGCCTTAAATGTTAGTGGGGCAATTACTGCCGGAGTCCTAACAAGTAAAGCAACAGACGAATTTAATCATGAAGTCTATAAACAGCCTGATATTGTAGAAGCTTAAGCTAAAGGGAAAAACCGGGGATACTCTCCCCGGTTATTTTTTTTTTTAGAAATTTCCAAAGCAACCAATTTACTTATATGGAAAAAGATGTATAATTAACATTGTTAAATAAATTTAACGGTGTTAAATAAATGCAGCAGGAGTGAATTTTTTAAATGGGCAGAAGAGAAAAGCGGGAGCAGGAAGTAGAAGAAATGAAGTTGGATATTATCAACGCGGCAGTACAGCTATTTACAGCAGAAGGTTATGAAAATGTATCGATGAGAAAGATTGCTCAGAAAATCGAATACTCACCTACGGCCATTTATAACTATTTTGCAAATAAGGAAGAAATACTGCAGCATCTTTTAAGCTATAGCTATCGGATTTTTCTTAATAGCCTGGAGGAGGCGGTTACTAAAAGTGAGGGAAGCAGTGAGGAAGAAAGATTAAATGCAGTTTTATATGGTTATATTGGTTTCGGATTAAGCAATCCGGAATATTATCAATTCATTTTTATAGGCAATATCGATCAGCAGCACCAGATCGATTTGCCAAATAATGACCGCTATAAAGGATTTCTTTTGCTAATGGAATCTGTAAAAAGGGCTATGGACTCCAAAGTGATTAAAACAGCCGATGTCCAACTGGTGTCACAGTCTATCTGGGCTTCATTGCACGGGATTACTTCGTTATTAATAAAGTTTCCAGGCTTCCATTGGGCTAATGAAGATTCATTAATCCAGTTCCATGTAGAGGCCATTCTAAAAGGCATCCAAATAGAAAATAAGGTTGGGGGAGATATGATTGGCTAAACGAAGAGTAAATGTTTGGGTCTTATTATGTTATCTGGTAATAGCACTATTTATGGCATATATCGTTTTAGCATATATTGTAATGGATCCAAAGAAAACGGGGATTATAAGCGGAAAGTTCGAAAGCATTAAGAACTTTCCCTATGATGTCTGGAAGTATTTTTTACTATTTCATGTAACCACAGGTTCCATTGCGTTGATTATAGGGCCTTTTCAATTCTTAAAAGCAAGCAGAAAGAACAAAAAGCTACACCGTACTATTGGAAAAACCTATATGACATCCATTTTTCTAAGTGTTCCAGCAGGTATATATCTGGCATTTTATGCAACAGGGGGACTAGGCTCTGGAATTGGATTTGCTGTACTGGATATCCTGTGGTTCGCTTCGGCCTTCATGGGCTTTAAAAGAATACGGCAGCGCAATATTCAAAGTCATCAGGAATGGATGCTGCGAAGCTATGCCATTACGCTAGTATTTGTGACGTTCAGAATTTTAATGCCGATCTCTGTGTTTGTGATGGGCTTAGGATTCTCCATTGGATTTCCTCTTGCCATTTTCGCAGCTATTGGAATTAACTTAGCCCTGACAGAATGGTACCTTCGCACAAGGAATAAGAAAACGATTCGAAATACCAACCCTAGTCAAGTTAACAGTTAAACTAAGAGGCAGCAGTCAGATGACTGGCTGCCTTTTTTGACTTTAAAAAGAATCCATGATAAAATTACTTCGAATTAAAGATATTAGAATTAAAGGTAATTTTTGAAATAAGATTAGAATACCTGGTAAATAGGAAATATTAAAAGTATATTTACTGAATCAGTTAATAATGGAGGTTTTAAAATGAACGGATTAAAGGGGATCCACCACGTAACTGCGATTACAAGCAGTGCTGAAAAGAACTATGAATTTTTTACTTTTGTATTAGGAATGCGTTTAGTTAAAAAAACGGTTAACCAAGATGATATCCAGACCTACCATTTATTTTTTGCAGATGACTCCGGCAGCCCGGGTACTGATATGACTTTCTTTGATTTTCCGGGAATACCAAAAGGGATCCACGGTACAAATGAGATTTCAAAAACAAGCTTCCGTGTGCCAAGTGACACAGCACTTGAATATTGGGTTAGACGTTTTGAACGTCTGGAAGTAAAGCATACAGGCATTAAAGAACAGTTTGGAACAAAGACTCTTTCCTTTGCAGACTTTGATGACCAGCAATATCAATTAATTTCCGATGAGAACAATGAAGGAGTTAAATCAGGAACTCCATGGCAGAAGGGACCGATTCCATTAGAATATGCGATTACTGGCCTGGGCCCGATTTTTGTGCGGATCGCTAACTTTGATTATTTTAAAGAAATGATGGAAAAGGTTCTCTTGTTCAAAGAGATTGCCAAAGAAGGAGCATTTCATTTATTTGAGGTAGGTGAGGGTGGAAATGGTGCGCAGGTTGTCGTTGAATACAATGCCATTCTGCCTCCAGCTCAGCAGGGATTCGGTACAGTACACCATGCTGCCTTCAGGGTTGAAGATCGTTCTGTACTGGATGAATGGACTAATCGCATGGAAAGCTTCGGCTTCCAGACCTCAGGTTTTGTGGATCGCTACTTCTTTCAATCATTGTACTCAAGAGTGGCTCCGCAAATATTATTCGAGTTTGCGACTGATGGACCAGGCTTTATGGGTGATGAGCCCTATGAAACACTTGGGGAGAAATTATCGCTTCCTCCATTCCTAGAACCAAAACGTGAGCAGATTGAAAGTATGGTTCGCCCTATTGATACCGTCAGAAGTACTATTGAATTCGCTCAAGAATAGTTTTTTTTGAGAGGCTTCCCGATGTGGGAGCCTCTTTTTAGCTAATCAGAATTTTATATCCAAAAATTCTGAACGCACGACGGACAGGACAAGGAAGGCTTCGTCAGCTATTTCATCGCACGAAGGAAAAGCACCTGCTTTTCCGAGGATGGCCTAGTCGGGCGAAAGGCACACGATGTGCCGTTTTGAGCCTGATAAATAAAACTAAGGCACCCGCCAAAAGGACTTGGCGAATGCCAAGTTTCTAATATCCACTTTTTACATATAGGTGAACAGTGAAAAATGACCCATTTTTATATTGTATTTTAGTATGTTAAAGTGTTATAATGTGCTAGTCTGATAATATGGTAACGTACTAAAGCGTTATTAATTAATTAAAGGTGGTATTTTATAATGAAACGTATAGCTACATTTCTTCTTATAATCGCAGCAGTTTTCTCCGTTGTAACTGGCTGTTCTTCTAAAGCAGATACCGGTAAGGACAAAGAGCTTGTCATTGGTATTGATGACAAATTTGCTCCAATGGGTTTCCGCGATAAAGATAATAAACTAGTTGGTTTTGATATAGACTATGCAAAAGCAGCAGCTAAGGAAATGGGAACAAAAGTGAAATTCCAGCCAATCGACTGGAGCACAAAGGAATCTGAGCTTGCCAGCGGCCGTATCGACCTTATCTGGAACGGATATACCATTACTGATGACCGTAAAAAGAAAGTATTATTTACAAAGCCTTATTTGAAAAATGCACAGGTAGTGGTTACTCTTGCTGATTCAAAAATCGCAAAGTTAAATGAACTGGCAGGGAAGAATGTGGGTATTCAATCAATGTCTTCCGCAGCAGATGCCTTGGATGCTAATCCAATCAAATCTAAGATCAAAAACGTTACAGAGTATAAAGACAATGTTACCGCTCTTAGTGACTTGAAGTCAGGCCGACTTGATGCAGTAGTAATTGACGAAGTTGTTATTAAGTACTACATGTCGCAGGAAAAGGATAACTACAAACTCCTTAATGAATCACTTGCTCCGGAAGAATATGGCGTAGGTGTGAAAAAGGGTAATGAAGAGTTATTAAATAAGCTTCAAAAAGCTTTGGATAAAATGAATGAAAATGGCACAGCCGCTAAGATTTCAACTAAGTGGTTTGGCGAAAATAAAGTTCTAAAGTAAAATAGAGTTAAAGAAAATGACACAAAACAGGATTTCCTTCGGAAACCCTGTTTTGTTTGTGGAGGAACACTTTATGTCTGCAGATTATTTTAAGACAATTATTGTGCCCATGCTAGAAGGGGCCGAGACAACAATCCTGCTATTTTTGATTGCTATTGCTGTTTCGATTCCGCTGGGCTTTCTGTTAACACTGGCAGTGAGAAGTAAATTTAAACCATTGTCCTTACTTTGTCAGGGTTATATTCATTTGATGCGCGGTACGCCATTACTGCTGCAGCTATTATTTATATGTTTTGGTCTTCCGCTGATTCCGGGAATCGGCCAATACCTTGTTTTGGACAGGTTTGTCGCTGCTGCACTTGGTTTTACTCTAAACTATGCGGCTTACTTTGCAGAAATCTTCCGTGGCGGACTTTTGGCCATTGATAAGGGGCAATATGAGGCTTCGAAAGTTCTGGGTCTGAGCAGATGGCAAACGACCAGAAAAATTATCCTTCCGCAAATGTTCCGGATTGCACTGCCGGCTGTTGCCAATGAATCCGTGACATTGGTCAAGGACACAGCTTTACTCTATGCCGTTGCGGTGCCAGAGTTATTGCACTTTGCAGAGACGGCAGTTAACCGTGATTTTACCATCATGCCTTTTTTCTATGCGGGTGTGATTTATCTAATCATTACGTTCGTATTAAGTATGTTCTTTAGATGGCTTGAACGCAGATTTAAATTTGAATAGGAAGGAGTGGTGAAGTTGGCTATTATTGAAGTTTCCAATCTTAAAAAATCTTACGGGAATCTGGATGTACTTAAGCAGATTACCTTTGAAGTAAATAAAAATGATGTGGTTGCGGTCATCGGCCCTTCCGGCTCCGGAAAAAGCACCATGCTCCGCAGTCTTGTCCATCTTGAGGAAATAGATGGGGGCAGCATCCGAGTTGCAGATGATTATCTAGTGAAGGATGGGGTTTACTCAAGGCCACAGGATTTAAAGAAAATAACTTCCCGTATGGGAATGGTTTTTCAGCACTTTAATCTGTTTCCGCATCTTACTGTAATAGAAAACCTGGAAGTTGCTCCTAGAATGTTAAAAAGGGAGTCACCAGTCGCAATTAAGCATCGAAGCACGGAGCTTTTGAAAAAAATCGGGCTCACTAATCGGGCGGATGCCTATCCAGCCAATCTGTCAGGTGGACAAAAGCAGCGTGTTGCTATTGCTCGGGCTTTAATGCTGAATCCTGAAATTTTACTATTTGATGAACCTACTTCAGCACTTGACCCAGAATTAACTGGTGAAGTGTTAAAAGTAATGAAGGATCTCGCTGAAGAGCATATGACCATGGTAGTTGTAACCCATGAAATGGGATTTGCTAAGGATGTTGCAAACCGGGTTCTTTTCATGGACAATGGCCAAATAATTGAATCTGGACATCCTGACGATCTGCTGACAAATCCTCAGCATGACCGGACCAGAGCATTTCTTAACAGGAGTTTTAATTAAATTTAAGTATAGGACCGGCGAAAGCCGGTCTTTTCTAATAGATAGGAAAGCTATAAAATTGTCTAACTCCAGCGCCCAGCAAATTCTCATCTAAGAACAGCTTCCTTGAGTATCTTGCACATGAGCAATGTAGATTAAGTTTCTCATTCATGTAGATAAACATTCCAACTCTGATGAGAATTTTCCCAGGAGAGAGGAGCTCAATACATTCGCTGCTGGTGCTCTCAGAGTACTAAATGGGGAAGAGCAGGCAAAGGTATATTAAAGAAGAAGGCTCATCCATGTTTTGGATGAGCCTTACTTTTAAAAAGATATAATTATTCCGCCTTTTCCGGCATAGGTGCCCATTGTCGCGCCCATATAATTGACGATTACTTCTTTAGGCTGGAATTGCCGGAGGATTTCCTGTTTTACTTCTTCGGCTTCTTCCCTATTTCCGGTGTGGGTAATGCCAAAGGTGATATGGGAGAAATCAGTTTCTCTTTCTCCGATAATCTCGTAAACCCGTTTAAGGAATTTCTTTCTGCCGCGGATTTTTTCCTTCATCACAACCTCCCCCTTAATACCTTCAAGGATAACCTTAATGTTAAGGATTTTTGCCAGAGAACCCTGAAATTTACTCAAACGTCCGCCTTTTACAATATTCTCTAAAGTATCCAAAAGGACAAGAATATTCATTCTTTCCCGGTACTTTGTCAGTTCTGCAAGGATTTCATCCATTGCATGGCCTTTTTCAGCAAGTTCAGCTGCCAAAAGGATTTGGATTCCATGGGCCAGTGATCCGCCCAATGTATCCCAAACCGTAACCTTTGCCTTGGAAAGTTCACCGCCTAGACAGGCTGATTGATAGGTTCCGCTCAAACCGGAAGAGATGGTGAAGCAGAGTAATTCCGTATTGCCGTCAAATTTCGAGAAAACCTCTGAAAAAGATGCCGGTGATGGCTGCGATGTTTTGGGCAGATCGTCTGAAAGGAACATTTTTTCAAAAAATTCCTTTGGTCTCAGATCAATCCCTTCCCGATAATCCTTTCCTTCCATTGTGACAGTTAAAGGAACAACGGTAATATCATGTTTTTCAAGCAGTTCCTTAGGTAAATCTGCAGAACTGTCCGTTATAATTTTTATCATTTCTATATCCACCTTAGCCTAATCTTTTCTAAACTGTTATAGTTAAATTATATCAATTAGTATTATTTAACATAAAGATTTAAATCTGATAGGAGTCACCATGAAGGAACATGACTATGATAAATTACTCAATATCAAAACTGAGGGAGGGTTAAGGCTGGTAAATGGTTCAGTCCACTACCATCCGTATGAACCAACACCTTATAGCGCTCTTGAGAAATTATTCGAAACCTACGAGATAAAAGCCAATGGACAAGTCGTTGACTTTGGCTGCGGAAAAGGAAGGTTAAACTTCTATATCAATCATTTTTTCGATGCTGCCGTAACGGGGATTGAAATGAATAAGGCTTACTTTGAAGATGCTATTAAAAATAGAAAGTCTTATCTTCAAAAACGAAAAAACAGGGAGAATAAAATCCACTTCCTCCAGCTATTTGCGGAGGAATATGATATTGATTCCCGCGATAATCAGTTTTATTTTTTCAATCCATTTTCGGTGCAGGTATTTACAAAAGTTTTAAACAATATCCTCTTATCGATAGAAAAAGTTGCGAGGGATATTGATTTGGTATTCTACTATTCATCCGAGGATTATATCTTTTATCTGGAAAACCATACAGCCTTTAAGCTAATAGAGGAAGTTAGGCTTCCGGATTTGTACGAGCATAATCCAAATGAAAGATTCTTAATTTATCGTTTATCATTTGAAAAATAGAGAGGGGTACATAGCATGGGAGAGGAACTATTAAAAGCCTTTAAACAGACAAAGCACCAATTATCAGGCAATGGGTTTAGAGAGGTTGAAATCATGAAAGAAGCATTCAAGGATGTAGACGGGCACCTTGAAAGTGATATGTATGGAGATGGGCAGATTATAGAGGATTTCCAGAAAAAAATGGCGGAGTATTTGGGGAAGGACACAGCTGTCTTTTTTCCAAGCGGGACAATGGCACAACAGATTGCATTAAGAATCTGGTGTGACAGAAAGGAATCAAAGAAGGTTGCTTATCACCCGTTATGCCACCTCGAAATCCATGAACAAGATGGACTAAAGGAATTACATCATATACAGCCAGTTTTGCTTGCTGATAAACATAGAGTCATCAGTCTGGAAGACGTGACATCCATGGATGAGGATATTGCATGCCTGCTGCTTGAGCTGCCTCAGCGTGAAATTGGCGGACAATTGCCTGACTACCAGACTCTTGAAAAAATCTCCGTTTATTGCCATGAAAAAGGGATTAAACTTCATCTGGATGGAGCTAGATTAATTGAAGTTCTTCCATATTATGAAAAAACAGCAGCTGAAGTTTGCAGCCTTTTTGATAGTGTCTATGTTTCATTATATAAAGGAATTGGCGGAATTGCTGGTGCAATCCTTGCAGGTGAAAAGGACTTTACTCAGGAATCAAAGATATGGAAAAGGCGCCATGGCGGGGATTTAATCAGCCTCTATCCTTATATTATTAGCTCAGACTATTACTTTGATAAAAGAGTTAATAAAATGGGGCAGTATTATGAGGAGTCAAAGGAACTGGCTGAGTTTTTTAATAACTGCGAGAATGTATCCACTTTACCTCAAAGACCCGTTTCAAATATGTTTCATGTTCATTTTCATGTGGCTAAGGAAAGCCTAGTATCGCTCCTGGCAGATATTTATAAAGAAACAGGCATCGGCATTACCGGGAATTTGAGAGAAACAGGAGAAGACTCCTGCTATTTTGAACTAAGCGTCGGGGACAACTACGGCAACATTCCAAAAGAGCAGATTGAAAAAGTATTCGGCTTGCTTGATGAAAGAATCAAAGCTTTATCGTGATTTAATAAGAGGATGCCAACGGGCTTTTTTCTCTAAATAATAGGATAGGCGTGGTAGAACAATGCTGATAATAGGCGCGACTCAAAAAGCATTAAAAGAGCTGGGGATAACACCGGAAGTTTATAGTGAGGAGATCTCGCCAAATACAATGACATGGCATATGAATATGTTTAAAATAGGCCGATACAATAATCTGCTCCTAATGAATGATATTACATTATATAGCTTGACCATTGTGGGAGTAAAAAAGAAAGATCTGCGTAATTTTAATGAGCTTATTCGAAACCATTTTCATACACAGTTCTTGGCTGAGGGGTATAAGCCTGAAAAAATAACCCTTTTTCTAAATCAGATAGACGAAATAACTTTTACAAAAACACATAACAGAAGAGTAGTGGGCTGCATGGTAGATATTGTGAAACTCATTAACCATATTTATCCTTCAGGTAATGACCTGATTGCTGAGAATCCTGTAGAAATAAATAGGTATAATAACGATATGTTTTTTTCAGTTACCAAGGAACGTCCAAGTAAAATGTTTAGGGAGCAACTGGAAAGTCTGTAGAGCTATTCTCTTATCAGTTTCTCCACCGCAGGGACATCGGCCGGAGCCCATACCAGCAAGGCAAGATTTTCTCTCTTCAGCCATATAAGCTTGGAATGTTCAGAAGGCTTTGGTATGTCTTTAACCACTTTGCTTTTAATCGTAATCAATTGAATAGTAAAGCTTTCGTATTCATGAGGGTTTTCATGAAAGATATCAATGGGATCGATTTCACAGCCCAGTTCTTCAAAAATCTCCCTTCTCAGGGCGGTAAAAGGATCTTCCCCTGGTTCTACTTTTCCACCCGGGAGTTCCCACATGTTTGGCATAGACATTTTTGGGGACCTAAGTGCACAAAATATTTCCCCATCCTCATTCTCTATCGGGGCTGCAACCACTTTAACTGCCTTTTTCAAAAAAATGCCTCCGTTCACCATTTTGTCCCTTCATCATATCAAGACAGGAAAACACAAACAAATAGGCTCGTACTGATTGATTAAGTGTCTTGTGAAAATTTTAGGAATCTATAACTATATGCCCTATTGAAATGTCTATTTTTATATAATAGAATGAGTACATAGGACTAAATACCCAAAAATTAAAAGAAATGGCAAACTTATCGAAAGGTAAGGACGCAAAGCTAAAGGGGCTAAAGTCAAACGACAAAGCCAGCCAGTTGCCGATCATAGGATGTTTATTTTCGGCTAATCTTTTAGATTAGCTTTTTTATTTAGCTAATCAGTATTTATATCCATAAATTCTGAACGCATAAGCAAAACTAAGGCATCCGCCAAAAAGGCTTGGCGAATGCCAAGTTTTCCTAATTAAAAGGTGGGAATCGTTATGGAGTCACTGGATAACTTAAAAAGAAGCATTTATCTCTGGATCATCCCATTTATTATTTTGGCTTTAATTATCTTTAGTATTGTCCACCCTAATCCCGCAGCCAGCAGTCAGTTTAACGAAATGGTAACACCTATTCTTTTCTGGATCATGCTTGTAAGCTGGTATATGATTTTCCAAAACCTTTTCTTTCGTGCAATCGAATATATGAATCTGGCAATCATCAGTTTGGCTCATATAGCTTCTGTTTATGATTCTATTTATCACTTTATGGCAATGGGGAAACCGGGCGCATTGGGGATTGCGGTAATCTGGACTCCATTAGTATTTATTCTGTTTTTCCTTACCCTGCAATCGAAATTGGGTTTAATTTATTCGCTAATTATCTTTGCGGTAACTCTTAGTTTTGGCATGCAAAATCTTAATCATATCCCAGCTTATTATTTAGTGCCATTAGCACAATATTATATAGCTAATATTGTTTATATCGTTATACTCTTCTTTTTTCAAAAGGTATTTAAAATGCATGGAGAGATTGAGCTTTTAAAAAGAAATGCGTCAGTTGATACCTTAACCGGGATAGCAAACCGCAGTCAGATTGATCTTTGGCTTGATACACACGCGGAAAAGGCGACCAGACAAGGAACCACTTTTTCTATTATCTTTTTTGACATCGACCATTTTAAAATGGTAAATGATGAATTTGGCCACAAGGCTGGGGACAATGTATTAAAAGAGTTTGCCCAGCTTATTAAGGAATTTCTTCCGAAAACGGCCTTTTTTGGCCGTTGGGGTGGAGAAGAGTTTCTTATCATTTTTAATGGTCCTTTGGAAAAGGCTGCAGAATGGGCTGAGGGCTTGAGGAAAACAATCAGCAAACACGAATTCGCAGTTGGCAGCAGACAAACTGCGAGTTTTGGGGTAACTGATTTTCAACCTGGAGAAACAACCGATGCTATGCTTGGAAGGGCCGATATGGGACTATACGAATCAAAAAATCAGGGGAGAAATCAAATAACACTCGTTTAAGTTTACATCTTAACTTTCTTAAAAGCATCCATGGGTAAATACGGATGCTTTTTTGTTTTGGCTCTGGTATTAAAGCTCAAAGTTGATTTTTCCCTAATTTGATTGAAGCAAAAGGCGCGAGACTCCTCGGAAACGCTATCGCATTTCCTTCGTGCGTGGGCAATTTCAAGGGAGGTATTCAATGTCCTGCGGGAAAAGCGGTCCAAGGGAGACCCCGCAGGTGCATAGCGCCGAAAGCGGAAATCAACAGGCAAGATTAACAAAGCCTTGTTTTTTTAGTAAAAGTCCATATTAAGAGTGATAACTTACATTGTCGGAAATAAGATTTTCTGATATGTTAGAGTAAATGGTCGAAATAGACTGAAAATTGACGTTACCTGCAGCTGGGGGACATTTTAGATGAAAGTAAAGAATCAAATTCAAAAGTATAATGTGACAATTATATTAGGATTTATCGTCATAGCTGAGATTTTTGATGAATTGGTATCCACCTTTTTTAGTTTGAAAAGGACAACTGCCTTTTTGATCGATATTTCGGTGCTTTTGCTTTCTACATCTCTGGTTTATTTAATGCTGAAGGGAATTAACAAAACTTCATCAGAGCTCCAGAGAAACAGGAGAAGGCTTAAGAATATATTTGATACTCTGGATGTTGCCATTTGGTCGCAAGATCCGACGAATAACCTCTTAATTTCACCAGGTATTGAAAAATTATATGGGTACTCGATGAACGATTTTTATCAGGATCATTTGCTTTGGAAAAAGGTTATCCATCCTGATGACCTTCCTGTATTAACTGAACGGAAGAAAGTACTTGCTGAAGGAAAAGCGGTGACAAGTGTATATAGAATCATCCGGCCAGATGGCGAAGTGCGCTGGATACAGGACAGAGGGATTCCGCTCCTGGACGAGAAAGGCAACCTTATCGATTTTAACAGTGTTCTATTTGATATTACAGACAAGAGAGAAAGCGAGGAAAGGTATCGCAGTATCGTTGAAATGTCACCTGATATCATAGCTGTATATAGCAGAGGGAAAATTGATTACATAAATGAAGCGGGCTGCCGTCTATTTGGAGCGTCAGACTCGGAAGAACTGTTTGGAAAACCCATCTCTCATTTGATTCCTCAGGATATTCTGAATGAAGTTAAAAACAAGGAATTAACGATTGAAGATAACTTTGAAGATAAGATGCAGTTTGAATTTAACATGGAAAGCCCTGATGGAAAGGGTATAGAAGTTGAAATGACTGCCATGCCAATTCTTTATGAAGGAAGAGTGGCAAGGCAAATTGTTGGAAGAGATATTTCAGAGCGTAAAAAGGCAGAAAAAATGATTGAGTATATGGCTTATTATGATGGGCTGACGGGCCTTCCAAACCGAAATATGTTTAGGAAACACCTTAACGATGCAATAAACCGGGGGGAAGGGACCAAACTGGCAGTCTTATTTCTAGATTTGGATCGCTTTAAAATTATTAATGATACAAAAGGGCATACCATTGGTGACCATATTTTACAAATAGTCGCAAAGCGGCTGAAAAATGCTGTACAGCAGGATGGAATCGTCTCTCGGCAAGGCGGGGATGAATTTTTAATCCTGGTGGAAAATGCGGACAGGCAGGAAGTCATAAAAGTGACGGAACGTATTCTCGCAGAATTTTCATTTCCTCTGGACATAGACGATCAGGAGTTTTTTGTAACACCTAGTATTGGAATCAGCTTGTTCCCGGGTGACGGAAATGATGAAGAGGCTTTAATTAAAAATGCTGATACCGCCATGTATTTGGCAAAAGAACGCGGGAAAAATACTTATCAATTTTATACCTCTCTGCTGCATGGGGTCTCATCTCATAAGATGGAATTGGAGCACGGTATAAGAAAAGCGCTTGATCAAAATCAGTTTGTTTTATTCTACCAGCCTCAGATTGAACTGGAGACTGGGGACATTATAGGAATGGAAGCACTAGTACGCTGGGTGCATCCGGAGCGGGGCTTTATTTCTCCTGGTCAATTTATTCCTCTTGCTGAAGAAACAGGGCTTATTGTTCCGCTAGGAAAATGGGTGCTCAAAAAAGCATGCGAGCAGATGAAGGAATGGCAGGAAAAGGGAATTAGCAAAATTCCTGTTGCTGTAAATATATCCGTCCGCCAGTTCCAGGAGGATGACTTCGTAGAATCAGTGACAAGGATTCTTTCCGAAACCGGGCTGGACCCTCATTATCTAGAATTAGAAATTACTGAAAGCATCATGCAAAATATTGAAAGATCAACCCTTATTCTCGACCAATTAAAGAAAATTGGCGTAAAAATTTCAATTGATGACTTTGGTACTGGGTATTCTTCGCTTAGCTATTTAAAACATCTTCCAATCGATAGTATCAAAATTGATAAATCTTTTGTGGATGACATTATCCAGCATTCTAACCAGGGGGCCATGGTAAAAACCATAATAGACATGGGTCATAATTTGCAATTCCAGGTCATTGCTGAGGGAATAGAGACAAAGAAACAAGTTCTGTTTTTAAAGGCAAATGGATGCAGAATAGGACAGGGTTATTTTTACAGCCAACCATTGCCGCCTGATCAGGTGGAAGGGCAGTTCATACCTGCTGTTACTTCAAAATAAGGAAAAGGGAGGCATCAGATGATGTTTCCCTTTTTATATTCAGTCAGGGAAAGTGATTTTTTTGTAAATATAAGTTAAATTGATTAAGAAACTTAGAAATACAAAGGGGGCAAGCTTTGTGGTCAATTTTCAAAGAGAAGTAAAAACGAAATGGACCGTACAATACGAGGAAAGAGGCTATCCGCATATTCAGGCTGGATTAGTATTAAATCCGGAGCGCTGGAGAGAGCTGGATCCTTTTATCTTAATGGCTGAGGATTGGTTTAAGCGGGGAACCTTTGGCGACCATCCGCACCGAGGTTTTCAAACGATTACTTACATTATAGATGGAAGGCTTGAGCACATTGATAATCATGGCGGCCATGATGTTCTTGAGTCCGGGGATGTTCAGTACATGAACGCCGGTTCTGGGGCAAGACATGCGGAAGAGGCAGTCGGAAATGATATCGTCCATAGTCTTCAGCTATGGCTTAACCTTCCAAAAGAATTGAAATCAACGAATACGTCCTACCAAAATATATACTATAATGAGGCTCCTTCTGTTTCATTTGAAGGTGGTCAAATGAAGCTTTATGCAGGAGAGGCAGGGGGAGTGAAAGGGCCGCTTGAACCGCTAGTTCCTTTTACACTCGCTGAGATTTCGCTTCAAAAAGGTGCAAGCTTCACTCATCTGCTTCCTGAAAACCACAACGCTTTTATATACGTTTTGAGTGGTGAAGTGGAAGTTGGAAGGGAGGGTGACACCATTAGAAAAACAGGAGCAGCAACCCTAACCTTTAACGAAGAAGGACAGGGGACAAGTGAGCTTCTCTTAAAAGGCAATGAGCGTTCCAAAGTCCTCGTATATTCTGGAAAGCCAATTAGGGAAGAGGTTGTGGCATACGGTCCATTCGTTATGAATTCCATGGACGAAATCCGCCAGGCCTACCGTGAATATCAGGAAGGCAAATTTGGCAGTAAAGTAGAGTCGTAAGGAAAAAGAGACTGGCCCGCGGGCCAGCCTCTTTTAGTATGGATTTTGAAAAGAAACCTGCATTTTTGGTTAAAAAGGGTCTTTTATTGGTAAATGAGCAGGTTTTTAAAAGTTAATACCCAACTTTCTAGAGGAACCCAATCTTAGCTAAAGTCCGATTTTACCATATGCCTTCTAGAGCTAACTTTGCCCGATACTAGTAATTAAATGCCATTTATTTCACCTTCGTAATCGACCTTTGTCTAAGCAGATAGGCCCGGTTACTTATTTAAAAGAAGCTGAAAATAATCTACATCCTGCCACTGGTCAAATTTATAACCCACTTCTTGAAGGCGTCCGATAAAAGTGAAGCCAAATTTCTCATGTAGCTTTACACTGCTTTCGTTACCGGAAGTTATTATGGCAATAATACTGTGGAAATCAAGCTGTTTGGCTCTTTCCAGAATTTCAGTTAATAGAGTGCGGCCCATTCCTTTTCCCTGATGCTTCTCTGAAATGTAAATGGATACCTCTGCAGTTTTTGAATAAGCCTCTTTTGGACTAAATGGAGAAAGGCTGCAGTATCCGGCTACTTCTCCGGCAGATTCGGCAACTATAAGGGGATGGGAACCACCGTATTTATTAAACCAGACCTTGCGCTGGTCGAGTGTCTGTTCCTCCAAATCAAAGGTTGCATTAAGGTTAACAATTGCATAATTGTAGATGTCTAACATAGCTGGCAGATCTTGAATAACCGCGTCCCGGATAAGTACCATTCAAACTTCCCCTTTAAATAAATTGCTTTTACCCAATAATAATACACCCAGCTAACTTAAAAAAGGGGGTATTTTTCTTAAATTCCTCTGTGAAAAATTTACGCTGATTATTTAGGCTTTTTTGAATATATTTCGTGTTTCGTAATGTTATACTCTAATTATTAAATTTCACCAGAGAGAGGCATTATCTTGAAAAATTTAAAAATTTACATAATGATTATGTGCGTCATGATTTCTTGGGGTTTTAATGTAGCCGTCCTTAAAATTCTCGTAACCCACGCTAAGCCTGTAACAATTACTTCTCTTCGAATATTTACGGCAGGAGTAACCGTGTTTATCATCCTGTTCTTCATGAAAATTGTCAGGAAACCAACCAGAGAGGAATTAAAGTACATTATACTGGGCGGACTCCTGAATGTTGTGAGTCACCATTATTTTTTATCGACTGGTTTAAGCTATACTTCGGCAACCAACGGGGGACTCATTTTAGGCGCAGGCCCGCTGTTGACGGCGATTTTATCGACTGTTATTTTACGCAGAACGCCTACCTTTATTCGTTCAATGGGCTTTTTCTTCGGGAGTGTTGGAGTCCTGTTAACGGTTCTTTCAGGCGGGAAGGGTTTTTCAGATTTGTCGATTGGGGACTTATTTGTGTTCATCTCAATTATGTCTCAGGCACTAAGCTTTATTTTGATTAGTAAAGCTGCAAAGACACTGGATCCTAGATTGTTAACAGGGTATATGCTTGTATTCGGCTCCGTTGTACTATTTATAATAAGTTTGGTACAGGAGCCAGGCGCTTTAAAGGAAATACCAAATCTGAGTTTTAGTATTTGGCTCGCGTTTTTAGGCTCAGCTATTATTGCTACAGCATTGGGACATATGCTTTATAATTATTCGATCGGAAAATTAGGACCTGCGGAAGCATCTATCTTTTTAAACTTAACTACCTTTTTCTCTTTAGTGGGTTCTGCCCTCCTTTTAGGTGAAAAAATAACACCTCATCACTTATGGGGCTTGCTCTTTATTGTATCGGGAGTCCTTTTTGGATCAGGAACAATTGAGGAATTTCTCCAAAGGAAAAGGCATGCCCAATACCGCAATCTATAGCGAAAAAAGTCGAAAATATTTCAACTTTGGCAATTGAATAATCTTCCAATCCTAGATTAAGATAATAGTAGATAGCATAAAAATATGGGGGGTGCCGGGTATTCAGCCAAGAATATTAATCGCAGAGGATGAAGAAGTTCTGCGCAGTTTATTAAGCATGTACTTTCGGCGCGAAAATTATTTGATTGAAGAAACGGATAATGGTGATGATACATTAAAAAAAGCATTATCTTCCGACTATGATTTAATCATTTTAGATGTCTTAATGCCTGGAAAAGATGGGATTTCTGTTCTGCAGGAATTACGGGCGGTAAAGGATACGCCTGTTTTTATTCTTTCCGTAAAGGGCGGAGGGCAGGAAGAAAAGGAAGCCATCCAGATAGGGGCAAACGACTATATGTTAAAGCCCTTCAGTCCAGGTACTTTTGTAAAAAAGGTTAATGAGTTTATTGAAGCAAGATTCTATGAAAACCAGAAGGCTTAGAGCCATTCTGATATAAAGTAAAAAACGCTTCGGCTGCTAGCGAGGCTACTGAAAATCTTCCGATTTTATAGTCCTACTGAGAAAATACAATTGAAAAAAGCCAGGTTTATTCCATATT
>NZ_JBYTCJ010000049.1:0-23480 GCF_058790155.1 Neobacillus sp. FW104-15D2 | reverse complement strand
GAAGGTCGCAGGTTCAAATCCTGCCCCCGCAATCTTGAAAAAAGCGAAACTTTTGTTTCGCTTTTTTGCATTTTGGCTAAAATAAAGAAGGAATCTAAGTTTGTCCTAATAGGAGCATGGTGATTTTGTTAAAATAGAAGAAACGAAGAGATAACCTGCCTTTTTTGCTGAAATGAAAAAAATCATGTAAACTACAAATAGACTAGGTAACCTTAGGAGTAGTTCCTAAGGTTTTTTTGAACCATTTGTGCAAGACTGATTAATAATTAAATGAGGGAATCCTTATCTTATAAAAAGGTGATTAAATGAGTACTTATGAATTTCAATCCAGCAGTCCGGAGGAAACAGGTGAATTTGCGTTCAGACTTGCTGAGCATCTTCAGCCCGGTGATGTGATAGCTCTGGAGGGTGACCTAGGGGCAGGGAAAACTACTTTTACAAAAGGGCTTGCGAGAGGGCTGGATATAAAAAAAACGGTCAACAGCCCAACTTTTACTATTATCAAGGAATACAATGGGAGAATGCCGCTTTATCATATGGATGTTTATCGTGTCGAAAATGCATATGAGGATCTTGGTTTTGATGAGTACTTTGAAGGTGATGGAGTTACTGTAGTGGAATGGGCCCATTTGATTGATGACCAGCTTCCCGCTGAACGGCTGACCATTTATCTTTATCATGATTTAGAGCAAGGGCGAAGGGTAGTATTGGAACCTAAGGGGAACCGATATGAGCAATTATGCAGGGAGATTTTTTTATGAAAATATTAGCAATAGATACATCTAATTATGCTTTAGGAGTGGCGTTAGCTGATAATGATAAGATACTTGGCGAATATATTACATACTCCAAAAAAAATCATTCTATAAGGATTATGCCAGCCATTCAAACACTAATGAAAGACTGTGACTGGAAGCCGGCAGATATAGAAAAAATTGTAGTGGCTAAAGGTCCCGGCTCTTATACTGGCGTACGAATTGGAGTAACGATTGCCAAAACCATGGCCTGGTCACTTAATGTTCCTCTTTCAGGAGTTTCAAGTCTTGAAGTTTTAGCCTCAGGAGCAGCGAGATATTTCAATGGTCTTGTAGCACCTTTATTTGATGCCCGAAGGGGACAAGTTTATACGGCTTTATTTAAAGGTGAAGAGGGACAATTAAAGCAAATTGAAAAGGACCAATTAGCCCTGATGGCTGAATTTGCGGAGAGCTTAAAGAACCGAAAAGAACAAATTCTTTTTATTGGAACTGATCTTCATATTCACCGCCCGCTAATTGAAGAGATTCTTGGCGATCAGGCCCAATTTGCTGAAATGACAGAACATAACCCACGGCCGTCTGAGCTTGCATTACTGGGGAGAAACAGGCCCTCCGAGGATATACACAGCTTTGTTCCTAACTATATTCGCCTGGCGGAGGCGGAAGCCAGTTGGTTAGAGAAAAATAGAAAAACTAATTAGGGATAGGATTTTAAAAATGGATAATACATTTTCTTTTCGTTTTATGCAGGAAAAGGATATTGAGCAAGTTCACAGGATTGAAGAGCTTTCTTTTAGTATACCCTGGAGCAAGGAAGCTTTTTACAATGAACTATTTCAAAACAAGTTTGCTGTTTATATAGTATTGGAAATGGACGGAAATATCGTTGGTTACTGTGGAGTTTGGATTGTAATTGATGAAGCACATGTAACCAACGTAGCCATTTTACCGGAGTTCAGAGGAATGAAACTGGGTGAAGCCCTCATGATGTGTTTAATGAACGTTGCAAGAGAAAAAGGCGCTAAGACAATGACTCTTGAAGCTAGGGTAACAAATCACGTTGCACTGTCACTTTACCGGAAAATGGGATTTCAAAATGGCGGAATAAGAAAAAATTATTATACGGATAATCAGGAAGATGCTTTAGTAATGTGGGTGAATTTATGAAAAAAGATCAATTAATTATGGGTATGGAAACTAGCTGTGATGAAACGGCAGTCGCAATCATCAAAAATGGCCGGGAAATTGTGGCTAATGTAGTAGCATCTCAAATTGAAAGCCACAAACGGTTTGGCGGAGTTGTACCGGAAATAGCATCGAGACACCATGTCGAGCAGATCACAGTTGTCCTGGAGGAGGCTATAAACCAGGCAGGTATACAAATGGCAGACTTGGATGCAATAGCTGTCACGGAAGGGCCAGGGCTCGTAGGAGCGCTCCTGATTGGTGTAAACGCAGCGAAGGCATTAGCCTTTGCGAATAACCTGCCGCTTGTTCCCGTTCACCATATTGCAGGCCATATTTATGCAAACCGCCTGGTAACAGAAATGAAGTTCCCTCTCTTATCTCTAGTGGTATCCGGTGGCCATACTGAACTTGTTTATATGAAAGAGCATGGGCATTTTGAAGTAATTGGAGAAACAAGAGATGACGCGGCCGGAGAAGCTTATGATAAAGTGGCCCGGACCCTTCATATGCCATATCCGGGAGGGCCCCACATCGACAGAATGGCACAGGAAGGTTCTCCCACCATTGATTTGCCGAGAGCCTGGCTGGAGGAAGGTTCATACGATTTCAGCTTCAGCGGTTTAAAGTCAGCTGTCATTAATACTGTTCATAATGCGGAACAGCGAGGGGAGATCATTGAACCCAAAGATCTTGCTGCCAGCTTTCAGGAGAGCGTAATAGATGTCCTTGTTACGAAGACATTAAGGGCAGTAAAAGAATATAAAGTTCATCAGGTATTGCTTGCTGGCGGAGTAGCAGCCAATAAAGGCCTAAGAGCTGCTTTAGAAAAGGCGTTTAGCGAACTAACGGATATTGAACTGGTCATCCCTCCTTTGGCTCTATGTACGGATAATGCTGCAATGATAGGGGCAGCAGGAAGTATATTATTCGAAAAAGGAAAAAGGGCTGACTTAGCACTGAATGCTAATCCAGGTCTGGATATTGATATTTATAATTAATGTAGGAGCAGTGTATTCATAAGATACACTGCTTTTTTGTGTAAGACGCCGTTGATTTAAATGTTGATATTAGCAATTATCAACAATGAAGTTAAACTTAAACTATGGAAAAAAAGAATTATTGTGGATAAACAGAAAATCATTTTTCGAATTTTTAAGTAAATGTGGACCAATGACCATGATTCTGTGGATAATGTGGATAAGTTTAGCTTATTCTGTGGATAATGTGGAAAAACTTCAAATGTGTTGTAAGTAGGCTCTTTTCTTTGTGAATAACTTTGTGGATAAAAAAAACACCGGCTTTTGAACCGGTGTTTACCAGATAATAGAGTTGCTTTTAATCATACGTTTACTGTCAGTTTCAGTATTTCATTCTGCCAGCTCGGCCCACTCATCCATTGTTTCTTCAAGTAGAAGTTTTGCCTGTTCATTTTTTTGATTGATTTGATGGACCTTTTCATGATCCTGAAAAACAACTGGATCACATAGTTGCTCCTCATATTGCTGTATTTCATTTTCAAGCTCTTCTATTTTTTGCTCGACTTCCTCCAGCTTCCGCTTTCGCTGGCGTTCAAGCTTTTTAGCTTCTTTATCTAGTTGGTAAGAAGTTTTTTCTTGTGTTTCAGAGACCGTTATTTTGCTGTTTAAATCAAGAGAAGAGCTTTCCGCTTCTATTTCAGCCAATTCCTGTTTCTTTTCGACAAAATAGTCATAGTCACCAAGATAATCAACGGCACCTGATGGGTTTAACTCCAGAACTCTAGTACCAATTCTATTAATGAAGTATCGGTCATGGGAAACAAATAAGATTGTTCCCGGGTATTCCACAAGTGCATTCTCAAGAACCTCTTTGCTGTCCAAATCAAGGTGGTTTGTCGGTTCATCAAGGATAAGCAAATTAGCTTTTTGCATCATAAGCTTTGAAAGGGCAAGACGTGCCTTTTCACCGCCGCTTAAGGTCGATACAATTTTAAGAACATCATCGCCCGAAAATAGGAAGTTCCCCAGTACCGTTCGAATTTCCTTTTCGCTTTTGAGAGGATAGTCATCCCATAATTCGTTCAGGACCCTTTTATTGCTTGTTAATTCAGCCTGCTCCTGATCATAATACCCAATGGTAAGGTTGGAACCATATTGAAAACTGCCGGAAAGGGAAGGCAGCTTTTTAACAATCGTTTTTAAAAGAGTGGATTTTCCGATTCCATTAGGCCCGACAAGAGCAATGCTCTCTCCCCGTGTGATCCGGAATGAAATATTTTCAGATACCTTTTTTCCAGAATATCCTACTGCTACATCCTGGAGGGTAATAACGTCATTTCCGCTTTGCTTCTCAATATCAAAAGAAAAAGCTGCAGACTTTTCATCACCTAAAGGCCTGTCCATTCTATCCATTCTTTCGAGTGTTTTTCGGCGGCTCTGCGCTCTTTTCGTGGTGGAAGCACGCGCAAGGTTTCTTTGAATGAAATCCTGAAGCTTAGAAATTTCATCCTGCTGCTTTTCATATTGCTTTATGTCCCGTTCAAGGTTCTCCGCTTTTTGTTTTAAATAAGAACTATAGTTTCCGGGAAATCTTTGAATCTGGCGGCGGGAAAGCTCATAAACCTGATTAACCACCTTATCAAGGAAATAACGGTCATGGGAAACAATCAGAATGGCTCCTTCATAGCCCTGAAGATATTGCTCAAGCCAAGTTAAAGTATCAATGTCAAGATGGTTGGTAGGTTCGTCCAGTATTAAAATATCCGGCTTTTTTAATAATAGCTTACCAAGTGCCAATCTTGTTTTTTGGCCACCGCTTAATGAAGAGACAGTAGTAGAGTGGTCAAAGGATTGGAAATTAAGCCCATGCAGGACAGATCGAATATCGGCTTCATATTGATAGCCTCCAAGTTCCTTGAACTTCACCTGTAAAGAGTCATATTCCCGCAAAATTCTTTCATATCGGTCAGAGTCTGAGAATGCATCGGGGTCAGACATCTTGACCTCCAGCTCGCGTATGGTTTTCTCCATTTTACGAAGATCCTCAAAAACTGACAGCATTTCTTCCCAAATGGATAAATTGGATTCAAGTCCAGTATTCTGTGCCAAGTACCCAATCGTGGCATCCTTTGGTTTTATAATTTCACCACCGTCATAGGAAAGGTGGCCGGCGATAATCTTTAACAGTGTAGATTTTCCTGCTCCGTTCCGTCCTACCAAAGCAACACGGTCCCTGGTTTGCAGTTCCAGTTTTATATTCGATAAAATAAGCTCAGCGCCATAGTTTTTTTCCAGCTGATTAACCTGTAATAAAATCATTTTATTCACCTCAGTACTTACGATAAGTTTAACCGATTAGAGGTACACCGGCAATAAAGTGAATCATGCAAAAGGAATTTAAAAGAATGGAAGCGAAAATATTAAGCAGATTAATATATAAAAACAATAAAAACCAAATAAACATATGTGAAGAATAATACAAAGTTCACACACAATATGGGAAAAATAGTGTATTATTTTGATGAGAGGGGTTTTTATAATGGCTGAATTTACACATTTTAATGATGAAGGCAGGGCAAAAATGGTCGATGTCAGCAGTAAGCCGGAAACAGCACGAACTGCACATGCCCACTCGAGTATAAAAGTTAGCAGAGAAATCTATAACAAGATTACCAACCAGGAAATGAAAAAAGGCGATGTGCTGGCTGTAGCCCAGGTAGCAGCTGTTATGTCAGCCAAAAAAACATGGGACATCATCCCTATGTGCCACCCTATTTCGCTTACAGGTGTAAATGTAACCTTTTCATGGGAAGAGGAAGGCCAGGATGAGTATAAATTAAATATTTCTGCGGCAGTGAAAACAAAGGGACAAACAGGTGTTGAAATGGAAGCGTTAACAGCCGCCTCTGTGTGTGCACTGACCGTTTATGATATGTGCAAAGCAGTTGATAAAGGGATGGTCATTGGGCCAACTTATCTGGTTGAAAAAACCGGAGGGAAGAATGGCGATTTCAAAAGAACGGAACTATAATTCATTAGAGGAGAGAGGAAAGAAACATGAGCAATGAGACCATAAAAATACCACAGGCAACGGCCAAAAGACTGCCGCTCTATTATCGCTTTCTCAATCATCTCCATACATCAGGAAAGCAGAGGGTGTCTTCAGCAGAATTGAGTGACGCAGTAAAAGTTGATTCAGCCACTATTCGACGGGATTTTTCTTATTTTGGAGCGCTCGGAAAAAAGGGGTATGGCTATAATGTTAATTACTTATTGACCTTCTTTAGAAAAACACTGGATCAGGATGAATTGACAAAAGTCGCACTTATTGGTGTCGGAAATTTGGGAACGGCTTTATTGAATTATAATTTCTTGAAAAATAACAACACCAAAATTCAAATTGGCTTTGATATTAGCCCCGAAAGAGTGGGTTCCAAAATTGGTGATGTTCCCGTCTACCATATGGATGACATTGAAAAATACCTAAAATCTGAAAAAATACAAATTGTGATCTTAACCGTTCCCGCTCCTGCAGCCCAGCCGGTAACAGACAGACTTATTAAGGCAGACGTTAAAGGGATTTTAAACTTTACACCTGCCCGTTTGCACGTGCCGCCTACAATAAGAGTGCACCATATAGACCTTGCTGTTGAGCTGCAATCATTAATATACTTTCTGAAGCATTATCCTTCAGAAGAAGAAGCACTTTAAAAAAGGCGATAAACTTATTTTTAGATTTTCGCTCCAAGACACTCGCTTTCCGCGAGCGGTTCGGCAAACTTCAGCTCCTGTGGGGTCCACCTGATCCAATTTTCCCGCTGGAGTCTCCTTTCATGCGTTACAATCAGCGCTGCTTTTTTAACACAGCCTAAAAAATAAAAAGGTGAGTTCCAATTCCGGAACTCACCTTTTTGTATGCTTTTTAATCCTAAAATGAAAACCTACCATCTTAAGGCCTGAGGCTACATCAAATGTGGCCAGCAGAACAAGCAGGTAGGTAAAAAATCCCCATCCATCGTCCTGAACATCCTGAATGGCAAAATAAGTGAACAGAACGCCGAGCAGGAAATAAATGATGCCCGAAAACAAAGGTGACTGTCTCATAAAAATCCTCCAATAAAGCTTTGAATTTTGTCAGCGTCCTGCATCATTCTTTCGATTTGGTCTTTATAAACAGATTGGACTAATACGACAAAAGTATTCATCGCCACGTGAGCGAACATGGATACAAAGATATTTTTCGTTCTGACATATAGAAAAGCAAAGGTAAATCCCATTGAAGCGTACAGTAAAATGTGAACCGGCTCCATATGGGCAAGCGCAAAGACGACAGAACTAATCAAAGCGGATATGAAAAAGTTAAAGCGCTTATATAAGCTGCCAAAGATAATTTTTCGAAACACTATCTCCTCAAGGATAGGTCCGATAATGGAACTGATAACCAACACTAAAGGAAAAGCCTGAATTAATTTTAAAATAGCCTGGGTGTTTTCAGATCCCATATTAATTCCCAGAAGTCTTTCAATGCTTGCGGCAATTGATTGGGCAAAAAGAGCAAGAAAAACACCGCCGATAGCCCATGCCACCGAGCTGCCGACAGAAGTACGGCCTCGGGCAAATTCAGGCGACATTCTTTCTTTTCGCAATAAAAACAATGTAATTAAAAAGGCAGCTGTAAAGCTTATAAGCAGCCAATACGGTATAGCAAGCCGCTGCGATTCTAAAGTACTGTTACCCGAAGCTTCGAGTATATGGGTGACAAGCGGAATTCCGACGAAACTCGACAGCTGCATGGCGATATATACAATTAAAATAATCCAATATTCCTTTTTCAATATATAATCTCCCTTTCAGGCTCTTAAATTAATTTCTGCACTATTCCTCATTCTACTCATAAAAGGCGATTTCTTTCAATCAGAAGGTACTTAGGATGGGCAAAACTGCGTGACCTTAGCCATAATGGTAAGGTTGAAAAAGAGAAAAATTTTTTGGGTTTTTTTATATCTCCTGCTTGCAAAAGGTTAGTGGATTCATTATTATAATAATTGTGTTAGCACTCAACGTGATAGAGTGCTAATAAATCAACTACATAAAAAATTTGAGGAGGTTGTTTGATTTGTTAAAGCCACTAGGTGATCGTATTATCATTGAGCTTGTTGCATCAGAAGAAAAAACTGCAAGCGGTATCGTTTTACCGGATTCAGCTAAAGAAAAGCCGCAAGAAGGAAAAGTTATAGCGGTTGGAACTGGACGTGTTCTCGATAATGGCGAACGTGTTGCTCTTGATGTTTCTGAAGGTGACCGCATTATCTTCTCAAAATATGCCGGTACTGAGGTAAAATACCAAGGAACTGAATACTTAATCGTACGTGAAAGTGATATTCTTGCTGTAATTGGCGAGTAATCATGTGAAGATGGCAGTTAAATAATACTGCCGGACCTGATAAATAATTTAAAATACAGGAGGTTTTTGAACTATGGCTAAAGAGATTATGTTTAGTGAAGATGCCCGCCGCGCAATGCTTCGTGGTGTTGACGCATTGGCAAATGCAGTAAAAGTTACTCTTGGACCGAAAGGACGTAACGTGGTTCTTGAGAAAAAATTCGGTTCACCGCTTATTACTAACGACGGTGTAACGATTGCTAAAGAAATCGAATTAGAAGATGCATTTGAAAACATGGGTGCAAAGCTTGTAGCAGAAGTTGCCAGCAAAACTAACGATGTAGCTGGTGACGGTACTACTACTGCTACAGTTCTTGCTCAAGCTATGATTCGCGAAGGCTTGAAGAACGTAACAGCAGGCGCAAACCCAATGGGAATCCGCAAAGGTATCGAAAGAGCTGTTATTGCAGCTGTTCAAGAATTAAAATCCATTTCCAAGCCAATTGAAAGCAAATCTTCTATCGCACAGGTTGCTGCAATCTCATCTGCTGACGAAGAAGTTGGCCAATTGATTGCTGAAGCAATGGAGCGCGTTGGCAACGACGGTGTTATTACAATTGAAGAGTCTAAAGGCTTTACAACTGAATTGGATGTAGTAGAAGGTATGCAGTTTGACCGTGGCTATGCTTCTCCTTACATGGTAACTGATTCCGACAAAATGGAAGCTGTTCTTGAAAATCCATATATCCTAATCACTGACAAGAAGATCTCCAGCATCCAGGAAATCCTTCCTGTGCTTGAGCAGGTTGTACAGCAAGGCAAGCCATTATTGCTGATTGCTGAAGATGTTGAAGGTGAAGCTCTTGCTACTTTAGTAGTTAACAAACTTCGCGGTACTTTCAATGCAGTAGCTGTTAAAGCTCCTGGATTCGGCGACCGCCGTAAGGCTATGCTTGAGGATATCGCTGCATTAACTGGCGGCGAAGTAATCACTGAAGAGCTAGGCCGTGAACTTAAATCTGCGACAATCACTTCTTTGGGACGTGCTTCTAAAGTTGTTGTTACAAAAGAAAATACAACGATCGTTGAAGGTGCTGGAGATTCTGCACAAATTTCTGGTCGTGTAAATCAAATCCGCGTTCAATTAGAAGAAACTACTTCTGAATTTGATCGTGAAAAATTACAAGAGCGCCTTGCTAAATTAGCTGGCGGTGTAGCAGTAATCAAAGTTGGTGCCGCTACTGAAACTGAATTAAAAGAGCGCAAGCTTCGCATTGAAGATGCTTTGAACTCAACTCGTGCTGCAGTTGAAGAAGGTATCGTATCTGGCGGTGGTGTTGCCCTTCTTAACGTATACAGCAAGGTTGCTGAAATCCAGGCTGAAGGTGACGAAGCTACTGGTATCAACATCGTTCTTCGTGCAATGGAAGAGCCTGTACGCACAATCGCTCACAACGCTGGCCTTGAAGGCTCTGTAATCGTTGAGCGCTTAAAGCGTGAAGAAGTTGGAACAGGCTTTAACGCTGCAACTGGCGCTTGGGTAAACATGATCGAAGCCGGTATCGTTGACCCTACTAAAGTTACTCGTTCAGCTCTTCAAAACGCAGCATCTGTTGCTGCTATGTTCTTAACAACTGAAGCAGTTGTTGCTGACAAGCCAGAACCAGCTGGTGCAGGCATGGGTATGCCTGACATGGGCGGCATGGGTGGAATGGGCGGCATGATGTAATTAGCGCCCAAACCCCTTGATACATGAGGGTTTTATGTAAGAGGGGAGCGGAATGCTAACATCTTGCTAACATTTCTCACCTAAAATTAGAGGTTTCTCATGAGTTGTGCAAACTTGTGGGAAGCCTCTTTTTTCATTTCTTTCGTTACGTGCAGATAGACGTTTTTTGTTGTTTCGTCGTCACAATGACCTAGACGTTCCATAATCTCTTCTAAGCCTACCTTTGCTTCTGCTAACAATGACGTATGTGTATGGCGCAGAGAGTGGGGAGTGAGATCTGGATTTAAGCCTGCCAGCTTCAGCAGCCGCGCCATTCTATTTTCCACGGTCTTGATGAAAATAGGGTAGCCTGGTTGTTTCTCTTTCTTGGCGAAAATGAATCCTTCATTAAGATAGGTTTCTCCATAGTACTCCTGCACTTTCTTCTGCAGTAGCATATGCTTCTTAAGAGCTGCAATGACTTCTT
This sequence comes from Neobacillus sp. FW104-15D2, assembly GCF_058790155.1. Lineage (NCBI taxonomy): Bacteria > Bacillati > Bacillota > Bacilli > Caryophanales > Bacillaceae > Neobacillus > Neobacillus sp. FW104-15D2. The sequence continues at coordinate 12,979 of NZ_JBYTCJ010000049.1, read as the reverse complement.
CATCTACTACGATGGCTCGTTTAGATTTCCTCGTCTTAGGCGGCACTAATTGATACTCCAGCGTGTTATTTGTTGGGTTGTAATAGGTTTTCGTGATGCTGATGGTTTGCTCATCAAAGTTAATGTCCTTCCACTTGAGGGCTACTAACTCACCCGCTCGGACCCCTGTGTAGGAAAGGGTGAGAAAGATTAGATAATCTAAATCCAAACCTTTAGTAGCGGCTGTTTTCAAGAATAAAGCTAGCTCTTCCTTTTCCATGTATTTAGGGATTTCTTGTTCCTCTAATTCCTCAATGGTTTTTCTGTCTTTCTTCAGGTAAGCAAACTCCGTCGGGTCATTTTTAATAAATCGCATCTCGATGGCTTTCTTAAAAATCATCCTGCCAGTGCGATGCACACCGTCCAACGTGTTATCGGCATATCCTTTCTCTTTGAGATCATTCAAAGCATCCTGATACCTTTTAGCTGTGATGTCCTTTAGCTTTAAAAGAGAGAAATACGGCAATAGCTTGTTAATCTCGTGCTGCCGGATACGAATCGTGCCAGGCTTTACGTTATTCTTTTCGCTATACATAAGAAGCCAATCGCTTGCGAAATCTTTAAATACGACATTCTTTTCTTTTACATAAGTGCCTTGATTAAGTTCGTATATAAATTCGGCAGCGGCTGCCTCAGCTTCTTGCTTAGTATGAAACCCCCCTTTCGTCTTTTGTTTTCTTTTCCCGGTTGCTGGGTCTCTACCGATATCAATTACTAAGCTCCAAGTAGATCCGCAAGAGCAACGTTTCTTGTTACATGTGCAGCCTCTTCGAAAAAAATGTCCTTTCATGTTCCTTAAACCTCTTTTCTTGGTGAAATGTTCTTGCAATGGTTATCTATTATTTCCATTGCCCGCAGAGAGGATACGTTTGTCTATTTACTAGCCTCTTCTACGTTCAAACTGCGCGGCTAGAACTTTTTTTCTGCTTTTGGTCAGCAATCCACATCTCCAAGTCCGATTTCTCCACACGTTTGGAAGAGCCGATTTCGAAGTTGGGGATGCCACCGTGCTCTATATCAAGTTTGAATAGTTCATAGACTGTTTTTCTGGAGATGCCAAGGAATTGCGCAATATGAGCTGCCGTTAGTGTATCGGGTAGAGATTCCCAAGTTGTATATTGTTTTGATGTATTCATCGTAAACCCCTCCAAATTGCTTTTTTGTATATATTTCGGTTTTTTATCCATACTATGGATATCAGTTTCTGTTATTCATCCAAATTGGTATACCAATCCGGATGAACTACCGAACATTTCTTAATGGAAAGCCCTGTAAACAGGGCTTTTAAGTAATGTCGTTATTTTGTAACCCGGTTGGTGAAATAGGTTTCGGTAGTTTGTCCATTGGAGTTCCTCTATGTTTCTGGAATTTGTCCATTGGAAGTAATTGTTCAAATAAGTTTTCGCAAAAGCTAAGCTTTGGAGGCTTTTCCGGTGTTATTAGAACTTCATCCACAAAGTAGAGGATGATTAGCCTTTTTTCTGTAATGGCCAGCGAAACATCTAGTATTTGATTGAAGCGATGATAAAAGACATCCAAATCTAGCGCTCCTTTCAATTCATCAACTGTTTTTGAGTAGGAAACAAGGTCATCAATGGTTGCTTTGTACCTTTGTTCCAAAGAGGCAGCTATTTCTTCTAGCTCCTTATCACCTTGTTCTTTTGCAATACAACCCTTTGATCGAGCTTTGTCAATAGAGTTTTTTAATTTGGCTATATTTTTTTTAATGCCTTGTTGGAATATTGTAAGGTATTCTTCTGATGTTATTTTTATGGTTGGCGCAGTCATAAAAGATTGGACATGTTTGAAAGTCTGGGGTAAAAGTTTTTCATGTAATTCATCGATGGCTAGTTTGTAGTCACAGTTCCGGCATACATAATATTGGTATAGATATGAAATGCCGTTCCTTTTGGTCGAACCGTTTTGGTTGGCCAGTTTCTCGCCACAGTCCGCGCAGGTTAGTTTATTTAAAAAGAGGAAAGGGGTATCCAGGCGTCCGGAACTTTTTTGAAGCTGATTATTAATATCACTAATTTGTTTGAGGAAGCTATCAATCAAGGGTTCATGGAAATCCTGGAATTCATATTTCCTTTCAATATTTGATTTTTGAATATCCCATTTCAGCGTTCCGGTATAAATAGGGTTCTTTAAAATGTTCTCTATCGTGCTAGGTCTCCATGCTTTGCCAGATGGAGAAGGTATTTCGGCTTCGTTCAGAATGGTTGATATCTTTCCCATTGATACTCCCCAACTATGAAGGTAGTAGATAAAGCTGACAATTTCAGCATCCTCATTAGGAATAAGCTTTTTATTAACCTGTTTATATCCAAAGGGAACTTTGGAGCCTGGCCGTGTCTTTTCGTCGGCTTCCAAATGGGCAATCAAATTCCCGACTGCGCGGTTTGATTTTATTTCTGATTCTTGTCGGTAAAGTAAAAGAGCGATTTTGTTTTTTTCATTATCTGGATTAAAAGGATCATCTGAATTAGTTGTATATACTAGAATGTCAGGTATTACTTCCTTTAAAGGCCGATAGAAGTCCAATACAAATGTATAAGCTGTCCGGTCCATTCGGGATTCTTCATAAAAGATTACAGAAGGAATCTTTGTTTCCATCATCAATTCTTTGAGTCGCATTAGTTCTTTTCGTTGATTAGCTCGTTTGTTATATGCGCTCGTAACATCCTCGATAATGATAAAATCCTCAGGGACACTCAGTCCTTTCTTCCGGGCATACTCCAAAATATGGGCTTTCTGTATTTCAACACTATTGTTTTCCTGTTGTTTATAAGAGGAACGGCGGATATAACCGAATGCTAAAGTCATGCTGTCTCTTCTCCTTCCAAAATAATTTCCTTCTCCATTTCATGCAGGTAATCAAAGTAAAAAATATCTACCTCAACTTGATCTCCATAAATCCAGATTCCATTTATGAGCATGTCACAGAGCATTGATGGATTCACATTAGATTGGTTGATTAGTGCACCTTCAATTAACTTGATGACAGATTTATTTTTCTGGAGAGCGTTTTGGTTTTCTCTGATTTGTTCCAGGCAGTTTTTGTACTCCTGTTTCAATTGTTGTTTTCGTTTATATCTAGGGTCATCTTTCCAAGTGGAAGAATAATCATCGGATTCCAGGACTAATTCCTCTATGACTTCATTGAGATTTTGGTCAACCCTATTCATTTCATTTTCCAGGTTCTTTTTGATTGCCCTGTAACAATTGATGGAATGAGTAATTAACTTTTCTTTATCAAAGTTTTGAAAAATGTGATTTAAAACGCCCCGGATTAACTTAGAAACATCTGAAAACGACACAACGACTTTGGGATGTAAATTTGCAGAACAAGAATAATATGCGCTGTTAGACTCTTCTTCAACTTTGTAAATGAGAGGCTTCCGGCAGTAACCGCATTGGGGAGTGTAAACGTTTTGGACCTTCAGCGATTTTTTTCGTTCAAGAAAAGCGTGAAAAATTTCTCCTTTGCTTCTCTGAAGTTGTAAAAATTCCTCAATAGAAATATAAGGGGTGACATGATGGAGCTTGTTGGTCCCCTTTTCTAGGTCATATCCCGCATAAAATGGATCCGTAGCCAGGGAAATTAATTGTTCGTCTGTTTTTTTGAATCTTTTCCGATACTCCTTCGTGACCTTATATAAATCATCAATGGAACCAATTTCCTTAAGAGCAGCAAAGTACTGTTGGACGATTTCCTGTTTGGACGAGTCATGTAAAAAGCGCTTTGTCTCTTTTTGTTTTTGGTAACCAAATTTTTTCGCCGGATATCTTAATCTTGCCTCCCGGCTTCTGCGAGCGATGTTTTTCCCCTCAATGTCACTAAACATGCTCAGTAATCCTTCTACAAAAACGTCATCACTTGCCGGCATGTTTCCGTTCCCCACTGATGTGTAAATCACTTGGACATTATACTTAGCGCGCAAGTCATTAAACTCCATTCCCTCGTAAAAATCACGAAAAAGGCGACTCCGGTCAAAGGCATAGATACTGTGAACTTTATTATCTTTTATCAATGAAATGAGCCGTTGCATCTCTGGTCTTTCACTGATTGCTTTTTTGTTTGCGGAAGTTGCTATTTCATTGATAATCAATATTTCATCGTGCGGCAGTTTCTCGCGGAAAGGGAGGTCTGCAGCCTCCTGTGTTATGATATCTTGTCCTGCTGTACTTACTCGCCGGAAGAAAACGTGCGTTTTCTGGCTGTTAATAACATTCATCTAATTAACGTCCTTTCTTTCTCTGGATAATTCATATAGCAATTTTGCCTGCAGTCTGTGTGGGATATTAAGCTCCCCGATTAGGAGGCGCGCTATTAAGTGTTGAATCCACACATTTGAAACCGGATTTTGCTCGGGAATTGACCCTAATTTTATGCGGCGTCTAATTGTAATCACCTCCACCCGTTATCTTTCTCAGGCAGAGGCAGAAATTATTCCGCTATTCTTTCAAAGGCTCTTCCTCGAAAAGGTCAAAAGAGAGCTGAACATTCCCTTCTTGGCCGCCTTTTTTAATTAAAACTGTTATAATTCCACGGTTCCGGCCAGGGAAAGAGTCATTGGATATTTGATGTATTTTCATTTTTAGGCCTCCTTTGACTCTGGTACTCTTTAAAGCTCTCAAATAAAAAAGGTGAGAGGGTTCCTTTCTCCAAAGGTTTTCTTAATTTGTTTATTAAAGAGGAGGGATTGGCGCTCATGAAAGCATCCCCCTGTTTCGCAAGCGCTGGATTGCAGCCTGTGTATTGTTTCGAATCTTACTTTCTAAAGTGTTTTTTTGAGTTGGTTTCATGGTGTATATTCCTCCAATTATATTAAAATGTTCGGTAGTCCATCCACCGGCATAAGGAACATAACCATTAGAGGAGATTTGTCAATAGAAATAAAAAAATAAAGGTTATTAATTGGATTAAATTAATAATTTCAAAAGTTCTGCTTTTTGGATATACATGCAACATATTTTTACAAAAACTAATATAATTTCCTAAGAAGGGGTGCTATTACAATGAGTATGTTTCACGTAGGAATAATAAAGAGTTACTTACAGAATGAGTTTAATGGCTTAATTGATATTTCTGATTACAAGGATAAGTCAGCCCAAGAACAAGAAACCGTTTTTTTGACGAGAGCACTAGCGGCTTTTTCTATCAAGATGTTATGCGATATAAGTTCTGAAGAAGCGGGGAATTGTGTCACTGATGGCTATGGTGACAATGGAATAGATGCTCTTTATTACAATCAAAAAGAAAAGGTTCTTTATCTTGTACAAACAAAATGGAGACAAGATGGCACTGGAAGTGTGGATCGAGGAGATATACAAAAATTTTTCTTAGGTATACGTGACCTGATTGTACCTAGGTATGAAAGGTTCAATGAAAAAGTACAAAAACGTAAAGAAGAAATTGATATCGCATTGAGAGATGCAAATACAAAATTTATGGTTGTTCTTTCTTATACTGGTCAGGCAGAACTAGCAGCTAATATCAATGAAGACGTAAAATCTTTTCTAATGGACCTTAATGATTCCTCAGAGTTTGTTAGTTTTAAATCTCTAAAACAGGCAAACCTTTATAATATGATAGCTAAAGGTGCCCAGGGTGAACCCATCAATGTTGAGGTTGCTTTATCAAACTGGGGTGAAAATGAAGAACCCTTTAAGGCATATTATGGTCAGGTGGCAGCAAGTGATATTGCGATGTGGTGGGAAGAACATTATCCTAGTTTATTTTCTCCAAATATCCGGTTGTTCTTGGGAGATACAGATGTAAATGACAATATTGTAAAAACTCTAAAAGAAGAGCCAGAAAAATTTTGGTATTACAATAATGGTATTACTGCATTATGTTCTACTATCAAAAAGAAACCTTTAGGCGGTAATACACGGGCCTATGGAATATTTGAAATTGAAGACTTAAAAATTGTTAATGGTGCACAGACTGCGGGGTCAATTGCGCAAGCTGCAAGGAACTATCCCGAACAAGTGGGGATGGCCAATGTGTCAATTAGGTTTATCCAATTGAAAGATAGTCCTGAAAATTTCGAAAGAGAAGTAACTAGAAATACAAATACTCAAAATAAAATTGAAAAAAGAGATTTCGTTTCATTGGATCCTGAGCAGGAACGTATAAAAGATGAGCTTAATTTACATGGTATTACTTATATTTACAAATCAGGTGAGAGTATAATAGACACACAAAACAGTTTTGATATTGTGGAGGCAACAGTTGCTAGAGCATGTAACCAAACTGATATTGATTTAGCAGTGCAAGCTAAAAGGGAAATCGGGAAACTATGGGATGACATTAATAGGGCTCCTTACAAAATCCTTTTTAATAGCGGAGTAGATAGTTTGGAGCTTTGGAGACAAGTACAAATTTTGAGGGTAGTTGAGGGAGAGTTATCCCTAAAAGAAAAAGAGCTTAGTGGTAGAGAGAGATTATATGCAATTCACGGAAACCGATTTATTACTCATTTAGTTTATCAGAAAACAAAAGATATTGAACGTTCTGATGGAATAATGTTAACTGATACCGAAAAGGAAACAATTAAACAATATACATCAGATATACTCATCGATTTGATATCCATGGCAGAGGCGGAATACCCTGATTCAATGCTTGCTAGTTTATTTAAAAACTTATCTAAATGCAAAGATCTAGACTTGATATATTCTAAACGAACTAATGAATAGTACTAATCTGGTGAGTTCATTAGACATTTGACTAGTCTGAGGCGATGCTACATTTTACTTAAATGTTATGGGATAGATTAAGAAATCAAATGTATGTAATAATTGGCGCCAGTTAGTTGGGTGCCTTTTTTATTGATATATGCTTTAGGTTATGCGGGCTACTGACTACGAATTGTACCCTCCCCTGTAACACGATTTATTATTAGACTCGTGTACAGAGGAAGTGATACTAGCGTACATGCTTTAGTATAAAGCTGGGAACTTGATGACGCTGCTGTTTAGTACCTGAATCTCTTCACCTTACCACTAGCTTTTATAGCACATACAGTTTCGCCCGCATGCATTATGGTAAGTACCACTGGCCGTAACCAATCGAAACTCCACCGAACCGTTACTGCAAGAAGCCGTTCCCGCTTCTCTAAGTCTCACAATCCGGTCGTAAACAGCAGAAAGACCTTGTCTAATGATTGCTACGCTGATTTTCTGCATCGGCTCAGCTCACCAACCTCTTATTTAACGTGACTTAAGGGCGCTCCCACGGTTACTTATTCTTTTCGCCGAATTTTATTGTCGAGTCCGGATAACGACAGCGTTTAGACAGAGGTAGCATCTCTGACCCTTTAGGGGATTTAACTCTGTGGTTAATACAACCTTTTGGGAAATAAAGTGCAACATTTAACTAGTGAAATTTATTAGGCATTGGGGACTAGGTTTTCTTTAATACGTAATATAATGGATTTCTTGTATGAGGATTTGATGATTAGTACCTTACAAGTTAATCCCTAAAAATTGAGAAAATAATACAATAAAATACAAAATATGAGAATAATAGAATAATTTGTGTTATAATAAAGTGGAATAATCTAGTAAAAAAGGAGAGGTGTCTTGTATGAGTAAAATCATTACTGTACATATTAATGGGGAGCCAAAAGAGGTAGAAAACAGGAAATATTCATTTCAGGAAGTAATTGTACTCGCTTATGGAAGTTACGATGAATCACAGAAATCATATACTATGTATTCCACAAGGAAAAATGATGATGGCGGCAAACATAAACAGCAGTATTCTTTCGGAGATGAGATTGATATGAAAGAAGGATTGCGTATAAATGTCGACTCAACTAATAGATCATAATGATGATTTAAGAAAGCTAAGGGATGAAAAGTACAATATTTCTATTGTAAACGGTCACCTAGTAGTGAGTGGAATCCCTTATGTAAATAAAAACAGAGAAATTTTGTCGGGCACAATTTATTGCCCATTGACTCTATCTGGGGAAAAAACAATACAGCCTCAGGACCATACAGTATGGTTTGTGGGAGAACATCCTTGCGATCAATTTGGGAAAGAAAATACAACATTTGTGAATAGTCCTCAACAACATCACTTATCCCCTGAAATAATTGGAACATTCTATTTTTCTTCAAGACCAGAGACTGGAAACTACCCTGATTTTTACTCCAAGATTACCCGATATATAGATTTATTATCAGCGCCTGCAAAGTCAATAGACCCTGGCATTTCTGCACAAGGTTTTAATTTTGAATATTACACTGATAACAACGTATTTAAATATATCGATACCTTTTCAGCCCGGGCTGGTTTATCCCATTTAGAGAGTTTAAAAGAGCAAAAAATAGCAATAGTGGGATTAGGGGGAACAGGTTCTTTTGTTTTAGATTTTGTTTCCAAAACTCCAGTGAAACAAATTTCTTTATTTGATGGAGATATAATGTTAAACCATAATGCTTTTAGAATTCCCGGGGCAATGGCATTGGAGGAACTTAAAGGTAGGCCAAGTAAAGTTTCATATTTTAAAGAAAAATATGAGGCACTACGTACAGGAATAATTGATAATGAGCTATATCTAGATGAATCAAATGTATCCCTGCTAGAAGGTCATGATTTTGTTTTTATATCCATAGATAAATCTGAGGCTAAGAAAGTTATAATTGATTATCTAGTGGGATCGAAAATACCATTTGTAGATTTAGGGATGGGGATAAGTGTTGTAGGAAATTCCTTAAGAGGTTCGATAAGAAAAACTCTTATTACGCCGGACAATTATTCCAACCTAGATAAAATAGCAATGGGACCACTTTCGGAAGAAGATATCTATACTCGAAATATCCAAATTTCTGAGTTAAATGCTTTAAATGCTATTCTAGGTATTATAGCTTGGAAAAAAATGATGAAGTTCTATCTTACAGAGGAAATCTCCTTCAACTCAATTTTTGTAATTGATGAGGAGGAGATCATTCATTAAACATAAATTTGTTGAAACTATGCCCCCTGAAGTAGAAATTGAAGAAAATGTTCTATACATTTCAATTGAGTATGATGTTGCAAAACATAGATGCGCTTGTGGCTGCGGTTCAATTATCGTAACAAGTTTGTCTCCAGCAAGGTGGAAATTAACATATGATGGTGAAACTGTTTCTCTTTCTCCTTCAATCGGTAATTGGAATCATAATTGTCAGTCCCATTATTTTATTACCAAGGATCAAGTGGTATGGGCAGGGCCTTTGAATCAAAAGCAAATCAATGAAGTAGTAAAAAATGATAATGAATCTCTAAGGAGCTATATCGAAACATCAGCTAAACCAAAGAGCTTTATTGAACGGTTAAAAAGTATATTTAAATTTTGATAAGTGTAAACTCACCCAACATCTCTTGTGTTGCCACATACACTCAACTCATGTGGAGTTTGTAACAAATAGCGATGCATATAAAATTTGCATCGCTTTTGTTATATGAGTCATCAAGTGATTTCATCATTGACTGGCTAACAACATGCTAACATTTTGCTAACGAAGTACAATAAATCACAGTAAATCTAGGTTAAAGATGTTACACTCAGCACCTGCAGAGTGCTGATTCTATGCGACTTTCTTCTAATGCGGTTAAAAATGTTACAGCATAAAACTATATGGGCGGCATGATGTAATAAACATCATAAAGCCTTGATATTAGAGGTTTTTAAGAATGTTCATACTTTTGCTCATGGAGTAAAAAAATGTGCATTTCACAAACTAAAAGCTCACTTTATTAGAGAAGGCCTTTCATCAGTTTACTCAACTGATGCGAGGCCTTTTCTTTTTTATTAGTCATATGTGCATAAATGTTATAGTTGTGTTAATGTCCGTATGCCTATTTACTTCTACAGTCACTTCAATCAAAGAGAGGTGTGAGTATGATTTATATTATGGAGTGGGGCAGGCTGCATGGTCCAACGATAAGGATAGATTATGAAATACCATACCAACATTCACCGCACTAGGATAGGTTTGGGCGATATGACTCTTGCAAATAAGTTTAAAAACCTTCATATTGAAGAAGCGGAGGTGCGATATGCGGAACGATATACAACCAAATGAACGGGCTTTCTCTTCCAAGGAGGTGGCAGAAGAAGTGGGAATTGCAACTCCCACAGTTCGAAAGTATGGCCAAATTTTAGAGCGGAATGGATATGAGTTTTTGAAGGATGGCGACCGACGTATCTTTGTTCAATCTGACATAGGAGCGCTTATAGCGTTACGCGATACGGACAAGCCCCTAGACGATACAGCTAAAGATCTTGTGGAACAACAAAAAGATAGATTAGAAGTATCCAATGAAACAGAGATAGCGGTAAACGATACATATGAAAATTTACCACACGACCCAAATCAATTAAAAGAAGTCTTAATGTTTTTAGTCAATGAACTTGCAGCAACACGTGAAATGAATGTTCAACTGACAAACGATATGTCACAGTTAAAAACAAAGGTTTCCCAACTCCAGCAAGACCATCATGTTATAAGTTCAAGTATTGGAAATTCAGCACAAAGAACTAATGCTAAAATTGAAAAATTAACTGAACAACAAAATATCCATTACGAAACATTGCTTCAGCAAGAAAAACAAAGAAGTGAGCTCTTGCAAAAAGAAATACAAAGTATGCGGGACGAACAGAAAAAAGAATGGAATTCACAAAATGATTTTAATAAACGCTTAGAGGAAACGGTACAAAAACGTAAAGTAAAATGGGGAGGACTTATCTCCATATTCCGGAAGTAGTTGCTGTTAAGGTTTTTTGCTAAAAATAAAATGAGAATAAAAGTATTGGAGTCGCGATTCACCCAACTTAATAAATCATATTGAAATATTTGAGTAGCATATTTGAAACATAGAACTAAGAAAGAGTTTTTCAACTTAACAGGATTTGGTACTTGCTTGTAAGAACACGGCGGTACCAATGTATCGGCGATCTACCGAAGCTAAACGAAGGCTCAATTTAATTCCAGGAGATTTTTAAGCGGCATACATCTAAACAATTACACAACCTTAAATCAAGCAAAAAAGGCAATTCAATAAAATGGGAGTTTATTTTGTGAACCTCATTAAAAAACAAGAGTCAGTCCCTGATAGAGTTGCTTGAGGAATGATCGGCTTTTTTGTGCTGTGTATCAGTAGGCGATATGATTTGTAATAAATTCGATACCTTAACTTGAAAGAAAAGCAGAGTTCTATATGCAAACATGATATACATACGTATGAATGAGCATTCCTTTCAAAGGAAGTGGGGATGCCTCGCTGTTGTAAAGTTTGTAAAAAATCTTGAGAGAAACGAATTGATTTTTTAAAAATAGCTTGGCCTATCTGTATTCCATCCGAAAGCGAAGCACTTATAGCGTTACGCGATATGGACAGGCCCCAAGGCGATACAGCTAAAGGCCTTGTGTATTACAGAAGGAAGATAAGAACGATTAAATGAAACAGATTTAGCGACACTCGGATTCATATGATGAATTATCCCAAATCCCAAACTATTTAATGAGATATTAATGGTGCTAACTAATGAACCACCAGTAACACCTAATATGAATGGCCAATTGACAAGCGATATGTCCTTGTTGAAAGTTCACAGCTCAAGTTTTTTTGTATTTCGTATCGCTGGGCGATATAACATGCAAATAGATCCATAGAACCTTCATCTGAAATAGAAAGGAAGTTGAAAATGCGACTGGACATACATTCGTATGAATGAGCATCCTGTACCAAGGAAGTGGAAGAAGTGAGGATGCTGTATCCAAAAGCATAGTCAAAACCTAGAGCGGAACGAATATGAATGATTAAAGATGGTGAATGGCCTATCTATATTCCATCGGACATCGAAACCTCTATAAGTGTTACACGATATGGAAAAGCCCTTAGGCGATACAGCAAATACCTTATGTTTCAATAAAAGGGAAGATTAGAAAGATCCAATGTAGCAGAGTTAGCATTACCCCGATACATAAGACAATTTCACCCTCCCAAACAATGTAAAGGCAATTTTTATGGTGTTAATCCAATGATCTCACTCCCACATATGAAGCGATGTCCAACTAACAAACGATATGGATTAGCTAAAAACAACGGATCCCGCGACTCCAGCATGATCAACATATTATAAATTCTAGTATTGGAAATTCAACTAATATAACTGATGCTAAAGATTGATACTCACTACTAAAAATTAGTGCCATTAGAAAAGGATTTGACTCCTTTTCTTAAGTCTCGTTTAAAATAATCAGGTGTCAAACAAATAAAAAACAGAAATCCCTAAGTTCCAACATTCGAATCCATTTTTCAAATTTCAACAATTTCCCGAGAAATAATCGACAAAATTAGATGCATGTAAATTGCGGTTTGTTTTTGCTGTTAAGAAAAAGTAGTGGTAATAACAGGGCAAGTTCTCCCAAGAAGTGGGTACAATTATGCTGTTTAATCCAGTCGACCAACTGTAATAGAAACACAGATTTAGTGGAAAACGTTTGAATCTCCTTTCCTTCTGGTGTCATGATACATGCAGTAATATTGTCCTTATGAACATCCATACCGCATGCTCTTTCAATGACTACATCCATTGAAAACATCCTTTCTACGGCAATCGTTATGATTAGAGGCTGGTGCATCAACCAGAATAGGATTAATCTACCATGTGTGCTTCCCGTAAGGGAGCGACAATCAGTGGTGCACCGAAGTCGGTGGAGTCAGACTAACGGATGGGCTCTCTAACGCACCATAGTTAAGCGACCTTCCTCTCCCAGCCGTAGAATCAGTATTGACGGTTCTAACCCATTTTCATTCTCTGTGGTGAAGCGCTGATCTTTGCGCTTCATGTATGCCTAACGGGGCAGGTGTGCGGCCGAGCCTAGGTCGTATCATATAGCGGGTGGGATTCCCGCCGAGTAAGAACTAGCCATT
>NZ_JBYTCJ010000048.1:0-23877 GCF_058790155.1 Neobacillus sp. FW104-15D2 | reverse complement strand
AAGCGAAGCATCCTGGAGTGGAAAACAACCGGCCAATTTAACAACCGCCATCCTTTAAGGACTTTTTCAGTGGCCTCCTTTGGAAGGCCTGTTCCTTATTGAGGTAATAAGATTATATTTTCATAAATTATTAAACGCATAAAAAAACTAGTCAGCCGCCAAAAGAAAATTGGCGAATGACGAATTTTTTTCGAAAAATTATCTTAAAATGTCTTCAATTTGGTTGATTGTATCCTGGCTTAGTTTAACGCCAGCTGCTTTTACGTTTTCTTCAAGCTGCTCAGGACGGCTTGCTCCAACAAGAGCACTTGCTACTCCCGGCTGACGGAGAATCCAAGCTAATGCGAGCTGTGAAAGGCTTAAGTTGTTTTCAGCTGCAACACCTTTTAAATTTTCCACTTTATCAAGATTCTCGTCGTTTAAAAGTCCAAACAAGGAACCAAGATTCTTCTGTTTGGCACGGCTTCCAGCTGGTGCCTCTGCACCTTTTTGGTATTTACCAGTGAGCACTCCCTGTGCAAGCGGAGAGAAAACAACCTGCCCAATGCCATGCTTTTCGCTGACTGGCAGCACTTCTTTTTCAATATAGCGGTTAAGCATGCTGTATTGAGGCTGATTTACTACAATTCGGTCTAGAAGTCTCTTATCTGCTATATGTACAGCTTCTGAAATCTGTTCCGCTGTCCATTCACTCACACCCACATATAAAACCTTACCCTGTCTAACAAGGTCATCAAGGGCACGAAGCGTTTCTTCTAAAGGAGTTTCAGGGTCGTAGCGGTGGCAATAATAAATGTCTACATAATCCGTGTTCAGCCGCTTCAAGCTTGCGTTACATTGTTCAATTACATGCTTTCTTGAAAGGCCTCTGTCATTAGGACCATCGCCCATTGGCCAGAATACCTTTGTAGCCAATACATAAGAGTCACGGGCATAATTTTTTAGAGCTTTACCCACAACAATTTCTGCTTCCCCTCGAACATAAACATTTGCAGTATCAATAAAATTGATGCCAAGGTCAAATGCTTTATCAATCGAAGCAACCGCATTTTGTTCTTCGACATAACCGCCGTATGTAAGCCAGCTGCCAAGACTGATTTCACTAACCTTTAAACCTGTTTTTCCCAAGCGACGATATTCCATCCAATCCACTCCCTTTATAATGTTTAAGAAAACTTCGGCAGAAAATAGCCGAGTTTTCTTAGCTATCAGAATTTATATCCTTAAATTCTGAACGAATAAGAAAAACTAGGGCATCCGCCAAAGGACTTGGCGAATGTGAAGTTTTTCGTCTCATCAAATACAAGATACTACGTTTTTCGAAATAATTCCATTAATTGCTTTCAGTAAATTGTGAATTTTTTTAACCCGTTATTTTTAATTTTCTTGCTGTGGTCATTTGCTGCAGTATTTCATGATTAAGATGTCTTGCCATTTCAAGGGTAAGATCGAGAACTTTTTCAAGCCCTGATTGAAAACCTTGTTTTACCGCAAGTTCATCGCATTTGATTTCACTGTCCAAATCATTCACACCTGCTTGAACAGGATATTGGATATGCCCCAGTTCATGCCAGAGAATGGCTTCCTTTATATCCGGGTCTTTGCAGAAAGCGGAATAATCGTATACAACAATAAACCAATCATACCTGGAATCCTGTGAATGATAAAAAACAGTTAACAATCTAGGATCGATACCGAGAAGCTGAAGCCATCGTTCATTTTTTAAGCCGAAGGATGTAAGAATGCTTTGCTTATTTTCCAAAATAGCTACTTTTCCTGAAAGTCCGTACTTACTGCAATCCAATTCCTCGCATATACAAATCAAGCTTAGCTCCCCTTTGATTGGAATATTCCTTAACCATTATTAAATATATGGGGAGTTCTTAATCAGGATACTTAGCTATATATAGTTTTTATAGAAATAACAAAAGTATCATTCTTTGGTTTTAAAAAAATATGCAGTGGAAAGGTGTAGATAAAAGAAGGAGGCGATTCTATGAAGGTGGTTGTGTTTGGTGCGCATGGCGAAGTAGGGGAGCATGTTATCAAAAAACTAAAGCAAAAGAAATACCAATCCCTAGCAGTTGTTGGGAAAGGGATGCAAATGGAAGAAGCTAAAAACCGTGGAGCTGATGAGTCAGCCGTTTATGAAGAAATGAGGATGGATGATTTCTTTGAGGGAGGCTGCACGGTTATTTACTTGTCTGATGTTAACCAAAAAGCACAAAGTGATAAAACAGTGCTTATAGACCATGATGGTTTGGAAGAAACGGTGAAGAAAGCAAAGGAGAACGGGGTACAACGCTTTATTATGCTAAGTGCAGTTAAGGCACATGAAAATACAGAAGAACCCGGAGGTCCTTCAAGAATTGGAGGAAAGCATAAAGCTGATGAGTACTTAAGGGATTCCGGATTGAATTATACCGTTATTTTACCAGGGAAGCTGACAGATCAGCCAGGAACAGGAAAAATTTTGGTATCTGAAGCCGGGATGGGTGAAAGGGATGAAATTCCCCGAGAAGACATTGCGGCTGTACTGGTAGAAGCCATTGAAATCGAAAATGTTTTTAATGAAACGATTAGTGTAACAGCAGGAGAGAAGGAAATTGTGGTGGCATTGGGAGAAATTTAGAAAGCGGGGCGAGAAAAATTGCATTTAACAGATTATCTGGTTATCGCACTTTTTATATTTATTGCCGTCATTGTTATTGTGCCGGTCGTGCTGGGAATCTATCTTTACTTTAAGGATGACAGACAAAAGCAGCATTCTATTCTGAGAAATTTCCCAGTGATAGGGAAGGTAAGATATATAACTGAAAAAATTGGTCCTGAGTTAAGACAGTATCTATTTAATAATGATAATGAAGGAAAGCCATTTTCCAGAAAAGAGTACCAGGACGTTGTAAAAGCAGGTAAATATCATCAGAGATTAATAGGCTTTGGATCGGTCAGAGACTTTGAACAGGCAGGAATGTATATACGTAACACTCTTTTTCCAAAACTCAGGGACGAAATGAAGGTCGATAACTCTCAAAAGATAAAAACGAGAGTGTACAAGGTAGATGGAGATAATCTTTTAACTAGAAAAGAACATAGCGAGGAAAAGCTTATTGATCCATACTATTTGCCCGAAGACGAAGTGGTAGTGCTCGGTGGGAAAACCTGCAGAAAACCATTTCAGGTTAGGGGGCTTATCGGCCAGTCTGCCATGAGCTACGGTGCGCTAGGGGAAAATGCAATTACCGCTCTCTCTAAAGGCCTTGCACTTGCAGGGGGTACCTGGATGAATACCGGAGAAGGCGGACTGTCCGACCACCATTTGAAGGGAAACCCTGATATTATTATGCAAATTGGTCCGGACCTGTTCGGTGTACGAAAACCCAATGGTGAATTTTCCTGGGAAGAATTTAAACGAAAAAGTGAAATGGATGTTATCAAGGCGTTTGAATTAAAGCTTGCACAGGGTGCTAAAACACGCGGAGGGCACGTTGAAGGTGAAAAGGTAACAGAGGAAATTGCAAGAATCCGCCTGGTAGAGCCGGGAAAAACAATCAACAGCCCAAACCGTTTCTACGAGTTTGGTGATACTCCAACCATGTTTGACTTTATTGAGCAGTTACGAAGCATCGGAGGAAAACCAGTTGGAATCAAGATAGTAATTGGCGATTTGGATGCCTTGGAAAATATGATTTCCTACATGAAGGAAAGCGGAAAGGGACCCGATTTTATTACCATTGATGGCGGTGAAGGCGGAACAGGGGCAACGTTTCAGGAGCTTGCAGATGCAGTAGGACTGCCAATTAAATCAGCTTTGCCAGTCGTTGATGAAATGCTGAAGCAATACGGGGTAAGAGACCGGGTAAAGCTTATTGCTTCTGGAAAACTTATTACTCCGGATAAAATTGCGATAGCACTTGCGATGGGGGCAGACCTTGTGAATATTGCGCGCGGTATGATGATAAGTGTCGGGTGTATTATGGCCCAAGTCTGCCATACTAATAAATGCCCAGCAGGGGTTGCTACAACAGATAAAAAACTTCAGGATGCCCTTGTAGTCGATGAAAAGTTTTACCGAGTCTGCAATTACCTGGCTTCTCTCCGGGAAGGACTGTATAATCTGGCAGCTGCTGCAGGAATTGACTGTCCTACTAAATTTGAAAGAAAGCACCTTGTTTACAAGGATGAATTTGGACGTGTATTCCCGATGGAAGATATTCTTCGTTCGGCTAAAAGAACCCAGCAGCAAAAAGAAGGATAAAATTTCTTTTTAAAACAGATTCAGATTAGAAATTTTTTTATAAAAGATATATTATAAGAGTTGATATAATGTCCAGCACAATAATTAATTTCTAAATAGGGACGTGGCAGAATAATGAACGCTGTATCAACTCTCGTTGAATACTTAAAGGAAAACAAAAGGAACTTAGCTGATGAGATTGTTGACCAGATCATTCATAAATTTGGGTTTGATGTACCAAAAGAAGATATTGATCAAGCTAAAAAGATGTATGTAGAGTTTTTTGAATTCCTTGCTGACTCCATTAATTGCGAGGAAGGTTCTGTACCTGAAGAGTTAACGGACTGGAGCAAGCAAAACGGCCAGGCTGCAGCTTCTCGGGGCGGGAAAATTTCGTCTATTCTGATTCGTTATCCAGATACCCGGATGGTTTTTTCTGATTTTATGATGGAACTTGGGGTTAAGTTTGATTTAAATACAAAAGAAGTAGTCATGCTCCTCAAAAGAGTAAATCACATGCTCGATATAAGCATAAATGAAACCGTTTTTGCTTATGAGCGATCCCATGACGAATTCGTTAAAAACACACAGGCAGAAATAAATGAGCTTTCCTCGCCAATTGTGCCTCTTCATGAGGGAATTGCTGTATTGCCCCTAATTGGTTCAATTGATATAGACAGAGCAAAACATTTATTAGATAAAGTAGTTCCTAAAATAGCAAAACAACACGTCGAATGCTTGATTCTCGATTTTTCAGGCATTGGTAACATTGATACCAATATAGCTAGACATATTTTTATGATATATGATGTACTTCGTTTGCTTGGAATTAGGATTATTTTTACCGGCATAAGACCAGATCTTGCACAGCGTGTAATAGGGGAAGGGATTAACTTCACATCCTTTGAGGTTTATGCCAATGTGAGGCAAGCGATCGAAAGTATTTAAACGCCCGCTTTATTGCGGGTTTTTATCACGAAATAATTAACTGAATTTTTAGAATAGGAATACAAAGGGGTGGGGAAAGTGACTGTGTTTCAATATGAACTTTTTGACGGAATGGGACTTGCCGAGCTGATTAAAAAAAAGGAAGTGAAGAAAGAGGAGGTCATGGAGGCAGCAACTTCGAAAATAGAAAGAATAAATCCTGAATTAAATGCTGTTATTCATAAAACATACGAACATCAAAAAGTGGAATCCGAGAGTGATACACCATTTGGTGGAGTGCCAATTCTTTTAAAGGATATCATACAGGAAATAAAAGGAGAACCAATTACCTCGGGTTCACGCTCATTACGTGGATATATCGCAAAAGAGGATTCTGAATTTGTTTCAAGAATGAGAGGTACCGGAACAAGGTTTCTAGGAGTGACCAATGTACCAGAGTTAGCATTAATGGGTATTACAGAGCCAGTACATTACGGCCCGTCAAGAAATCCCTGGAATACGGAACATACACCTGGAGGTTCAAGCGGCGGATCAGCTGCGGCTGTTGCCTCGGGAATGGTACCTATTGCAGGAGCAAATGATGGAGGAGGGTCGATTCGGATTCCTGCTGCCTTTACAGGGCTGTTTGGATTAAAACCGTCCAGAGGAAGAACCCCTGTTGGTAAAAGACTAGGGAGGCACTGGCAGGGGGCGTCGGCCGACCATGTGTTAACCAGGACAGTCCGTGATAGTGCCTATATGCTTGATTTATTAAAAGGGCATGAAAAAGGTGCTGCCTTCCATGCTCCGCCGTTTGAGCATTCCTATCTGGAAAGAATGAATAAGGAGTTTGACCGCCCAATGAAAATCGCCTTTTCAGTCCTTTCTCCGATTGGGACTGAGGTTCACCCTGAATGCAAAGAGGCAGTATTAAAGACAGCTAGATTGCTTGAGGGAATGGGTCACGAAGTAATAGAAAAGAATGCTCCGGTTGATGGTCAAAAGATTGCTAAAAGCTATATTACTATGTATTTTGGTGAGGTATCCGCCGCACTGGCTGGCATGGAGGAAACAATCGGCCGCAAGGTAACCCGGATGGATGTTGAACCAGCCACCTGGCTGCTTGGGCTGCTTGGAAAAGTAACCTCTGCTGAAGAATGGGTATTGAGCCTTCGGGAATGGGATATCGCATCATATGCAATGGAAAGCTTTCATGAGGAATACGATTTTTATGTTACTCCTGCCACTGCGTTCCCTGCATCAAGGATTGGTGAACTTGATCCCAGCCCTTCTGAAAAAAGGCTGATCAGTATGGTTGGGCGATTTGGGCTTGGAGGGCTAGTGAAGAAGGCGGGGATAGTGGATACCATTGTCGAGAATAGCCTGAAACGGACACCGTTTACCCAACTTGCGAATCTAACTGGCCAGCCCTCCATGTCAGTTCCTTTGCATATGACCGCTGATGGCCTTCCCATAGGCGTCCAATTCATGGCTGCAGGAGGAAGAGAGGATTTATTATATCAAATGGCAGGGTCTCTCGAGCAAACCGAGTACTGGCAGGACGTGAAAAAAAATCCCATGTTCCTGAAGTAGAGGTGGCAGAGATTGGCATAACTGATCGGTGTTGTGCATTCTAGCTGTAACTTGTGCAATCCTTGGTATTCTCGGGCATTTCCTTTGGAATTCGTGCATTACTTGAGAGAATTCGTGCATTACTCGGGAGAATTCGGGCATAACTTGGAGGAATTCGTGCATTACTCGAAAGAATTCTTGAATTACATGAATGAGTACAGGCAAAAGTTTGAAAAAATTCATAATTTGACATTAAAAAACTATATTTTTAATAAAATTCACCTAAAAAAGTCTCTGTTAAAGCTCATTACTGATAAATTCCTTAATTTGTGCGTGAGACTCCCACGGAAAGCGACCGCCGGGAGAGGAAATCAACAAAACAAATCTTAAAAAACTTAAAAGGCTGGCCGCATTCCGGACAGCCTTTTGCCCTTTATTTTACTTGTTTAATTGAAACATCCTGCTGAAAAATGGTTCTTTTCATAAATACCTTTAAAAGAATATAGCCAATCGCAGCTCCGACAAAAGAGCTGGATATAAATGCAGGGATTAATCCGAACAAGGTAGCTTTTTGTCCGAGTAAAAGTGTTGAAATCGGATAGCACGCCATCGCGCCCAGGATTCCTGTTCCAATGACCTCACCGCAGACAGCAAATATTAGTTTATTTGTTTTTCTAAACAAAATTGCAGCAAGCAAAGCGCCAATCATGCTTCCCGGAAAGGCAAAGACTGACCCTGTTCCCATAAGATTTCTCAAAAGAGAAACACAAAAAGCCTGTAATACAGCATAAAAAGGGCCTAAAAGGACAGCCGACAGCACATTGATAAAATGCTGGATAGGAAATACCTTTACAAAACCGAGCGGGATGTAAAAAACGTTACTTGTTAGTGTCCCAATGGCTACCAGCATTGCTGCAATTGTTAGTTTCTGTGTTTTTCGCATGATAAGAATCCTCCTCTAAAGTATATAAATAAAAAGCCAGATCCACTATGGACCTGGCAACGTAAGTAATAGAAAAATACTCCGCTACTTTCCCACGCTGGTACAAACCAGATCAGGTCCAAAGGGTTAAAAAACAAAGTTTTTCTCTCAGCCCATTATAGGCACCCCTAGTAGTCAATCCGCTATTCATTTGTTTTTATCATAGACCTAGTGAAAATGTATGTAAAGCAATTTTTGGAAAATTCTCGTTATTGTTTTTGTAAGGGATATAAAAACAGGCATATTGCCTCACAAAAACCGGAAGGCAGAAAAGCCAACCAATTTTCTATGTGCTTAATTGCAAAACGGGAATCCAACCGTCACTGCCCCTTAAAATAAATTAGGCCCTTCCAAAAAGGAGAGGAGATTCCTATTTTCTAATTAAAGCAGCAATTTTGCTGCCCGCTTCTTCAGCATCAAGTGAATCCATGCTAATTCTGAAGTGGTAATGGGTATAAAACTCTTTCCGCTTGTAATATAATTCTTCCATTTGCGGAACAGTCAGGTCTTGTAGAACAGGCCGGGTGCTAATTAGAAAAGGCATCCTGTTTTTCCATACTTCCCAGGATATATCGAGATATATTACGGTACAGTTAGCCATGCAGACATCTCGAATTTCGCTTTGTAAAAAAGCCCCGCCTCCTAAGGAGATAACTGTTGATTCCTTAGCAGAAAACTTGGTAATTAAATTTTTCTCCTCCTGTCGAAATACAGCTTCACCCAGGGTTTTAAAAATTTCTGTTGCAGGCATCCCAAATTCCTGTTCAATTTCATGGTCGGCATCAATAAACGGCCATGAAAGCTTTTTTGCAGCTATTTTGCCTACCGTTGTTTTCCCTGACCCCATAAATCCTGTAAGGACAACGCTTTTAGTCATATCTGGCACTTCCTATAATCAATTGTTAAACTAATCTTAACATAGCCGAAGTATAGCTTAAAGGAAAAATGGGAGGTTGCCGATGATAGCCAGATGGATCGCCGTAAATGTCACAGTCGTGGTGATAATAGCAGTATGGGCCTTTTCAAAGGGTTATGACAGCAGCTATGTTTTGATCGGAAAAATAATAGCTCAGGCCGCTTTTATGCTGTATTTAATTAACCTGAATATGTACTTTGTTTTTTTGCTTATTAGAAAAAGTACGATTAGAGATGTAAAAGTTAAACTTGCAAAAATCTCTAAAAAAATGATGAAATATCACATTCCAATTGCTACCACTGCCAGCTTGCTGATCGGTGTCCATGCAGTGATCATGGCTTATGCCCGTCGTGAAGATTTCTGGATATGGAAGACAGAAACCGGGGTTTTGTCTTTGATCATACTGGCTGTTCTTTTATATAGTGGTCTATTAAGACACCGAAAGGCCACTGGAAAGAGAAGAAGATTTCATTACGGCATGGCATTTGTTTTCTTTGGTATAGTGATTTTACATGTTTTCTTGTAGTTTTTTCGGCAGGTTTGAAGGTGGATGAATGGAATTTTTTTTATTGCCTAAAATGATAGGTGAGGAGGCAATAAAAATGAATAATTTAATGGCTATAATGATGAAATTTGTTACATGTTTGGTTGCTTTTGCGGTAGGGCTGGACTTGTTTTTTAATGCGACATTGACAGATATCGTTTCGTTCAGCGTGCTTATGACAGTGGTTTCTTATTTTGCAGGAGACAGGATACTCCTGCAGCGTGTTGGAAATAAAAATGCTCTTATCGCAGATTTTCTACTTTCTTACACGATTGTTTGGATTTTTGGGAGTGTGCTTCTCGACAGCTATTTGCAAATTGCATGGGGAAGTATTATTTCAGCTGTGATTATTACAGCAGGGGAATACTTTGTCCACCGATTGCTCCTTCGTTCAATGCCTGATGCAAATCAAAACAAGAATACAGTGTCTAACAGACTTGCATATGGAATGGAAATGTCCGAGGAGAAAGACCCGCTTAAAGAAAAGTAATTTCCTTCTAAAAACCTCTAAACAGCATATATTTTGGAATAGGTCTTCCTATATAGGAAGATTTATTTTTGTTTTAAGAGTGAGGAGGAAAGAATATGCCGAGCGGTAAAACAGAAATCATTATGGATTTACCCATTCGGGAAATCTGGAATTTTGTGAAGGATATGGACAATTGGGCACCATTGGTTCCAGGGTACATCACTCATAAAAAAATAAGTGAACACCAATCGGAATGGGTGTTCAAGCAGGAGATTGGAATCATTAAGAAAAAAGTTACTCTTTTGATTACGATTAAAGAATGGATCGAGCCGGAGAAGGTTACATTTACCCTAAACGGAGTCACAGAAAATATCACTGGTGAAGGTTACTTTCAAGCTGAATCGCTGGGAAAAAGCCGAACAAAAATGATTGGCTCCCTTGATATGAAGGCTGCAGGTCCGATCGCAGCCATGATGAATGCAGTCATGAAAAACTCCGTTCCTAAAACAGGGGAAGAAATGACCGCCGCAATCGCTGCAAAACTAGAAGAAATAAAGGCGGGAAGATAATATTTTTACATATAAGCGAGTGGGCCCAGCGTTTGCCAGGGCCTTTTTGATTTGCCTCCGGCTTTTCTTAATTCCAATATTAGGGCATACTATTAATGTCATTCTTAAATAGAGGAGATTAACAATGTTAAAAGCACAAATGGAACAATATGCTGAAAGGTTAAAAAAGGGACAGGCAATACTTTTTAAAGAAGAACAAGAGTACCTGAAAAAAAACAGTATGTTCGAGGGACTTGAGGACAAGCTTTCCTTAGCGGATGCATCTGCCCGTTTTAAAGGTTCTTATATAGAACGCAGCGAAAAGGAACTCGAAAGCCTTTTAGCAGAGGAGTCAGCAGATTTTCTTAAACTTCCAATTAGTTATTTCCGCCAGCATAAAAATGAGTTTTTGTATATGGAATCCGAGTGGTTTGAATTAATTGGCGTTGATGCTATTTCACTTGAAACGGACGATTTATTCGAAAACTATGATGTTATGCTTGGTTTAAGGCTGCAGAAAAAATACTCTTCCGCTATTCGAGGATATTTAGAAAATGAATTAAAGAATGGTGAAACGGATTTTGATCTGGTATTTGAAGATGCAATCTGGAACCTGAATTTTAATTTGGAAGCAATAGAAGGCTTTAGCGAAACGATGACCATTGGTGAAGCGTACGAGTTAATTTATGCTTTTCTCTTCAAACTGGCAGAAAGTGTTGAGAAGCAATAAAAGTGCCACAGGAATGAATTCTATGATAAAGTTAAAACGATTACATTAGTAAAAGGGGTATTAATATGACAAACGAAAACAATAATACAGCATTGCCTCCAAAAACCTGCTCGGTTGATCGTCTTGTGACGCTTCCAGCGGATGTGGAAAAGGTATTAAAAGGAGAAAAAACAGCTACTCGCCGTAACGGACGTTATGCAGATGTTGGTGAAATCATGACGCTTCAAGGCAAGGACTTTGTAGTAGAGAACGTTTATTCCCAATCCCTTGGAGAATTAACTGAAGAAAATGCCCGCCAGGAAGGCTTTGCTAGCCTGGAGGATTATAAGCAATCCATTCTTTCTATTCATCCGGGAATGCCATGGGTTCCACAGATGAAGGTATGGGTTCACGAATTTCGTCCTGTTGAAGCTTAATAGGTAATTCCGTGGATATACTTCATAAGATTCTGCTCTATTTACATATATCAAGTGTAATTTTGTCGATCGGTCCATTTTTTGTTCTTCTACCGATGCTGAGAAAAATGAAGGCAGCTCATTCTGATGTCCAAAATGCCTATTTGGATGCGTTTCGTTTTGCTGTTCAATGTGCCAAGCATGCCGGACATGTCCTTGTTGTCTCTGGAATTTTGCTTGTATGGACGAGTGCCTGGACGTGGAAGACCTCCTGGATTGTCATAACGGTACTTATTATGGTAAGTTCACTGTTTTTTCTCGCACGGGCATTTTCTCCGACAATGCGGAAATTCAAAGAGGCCAATGATAAAGAAGCGCCGCTTCGTAAGCTGAACCGTGCAGTATGGATCTATATCATTTTATTAATGGTAATGCTCTGGTTCATGGTAGCCAAGCCAGTGATGTGGTAAAGGAAAGTAGGGAAACATCTCACCATGAACGTAATTGTATATTCAACAAATGACTGCATTGAATGCGAAATGGTCAAAAAAGTCCTCGCCGAAGAAGGCATTCCTTTCGAGGAAAGGAATGTGTCTATCAGTCCAGAATATCAAAAGGAAGTGGAACAGCTTGGATTTTTAGGTGTTCCAGTAACCGTGTATCAGGACCAGAAGGTGAAGGGTTTTACAAATGCTTTAAAAGCATTAATTGAAACAGCTAAAAAGTAATCCAGGGCCGTGAACCTTTTTCACGGCTTTTTATTTGCTAATCCGAATTTATATCCATAAATTTTAAACGAACGACGGAAAGGGCAAGGAAGGCTTCTGCAGCAGCTTCATCGCACGAAGGAAAAGCACCAGCTTTTCCGAGGAAGTCCTAGTCTGGGGAAAGGCACAGGACAAGGAAGGCTTCGGCAGCAGCTTCATCGCACGAAGGAAAAGTACCAGCTTTTCCGAGGAAGTCCTAGTCTGGCGAAAGGCACAGGACAAGGAAAGCTTCGTTAGGTTTGCCTCGCACGAAGAAAACTTCAAGGATGTGCCGTTTTGAGCGTGACAAGAGAAACTAGGGCATCCGCAAAAAGGATTTGGCGGCTAGCGCTTTTCTTAATGTAAACTGGCTGTTCTTCCCCTATAATGAAAATGGTGATGATTTTTTTAGAAACAAGGAGTATGCTGATGTACCAAACTTTTACCCTGAAAGAAAAAATAAAACAAATTGTTATTCTTCTTATTCCCATACTGATAACCCAGCTGGGGATGTTTTCGATGGTGTTTTTCAATACGATTATGTCTGGAAAATATAATCCTTCTGATCTTGCAGGAGTAGCAATTGGCTCGTCCATTTGGAATCCTATCTTTACCGGGCTGAGCGGAATATTGCTTGCTGTTTCACCAATTGCAGCCCAGCGTTTTGGAGAAAAGAAGAATAAGGAAGTTTCGTCTGTTGTAACGCATGGTATTTATCTTGGAATCATAATTGCTGTGGTAGTAATTGTTCTCGGAATTTTTTTGCTGGACCCGATTTTAGTCAAAATGAACCTCCCGGCAAGTGTTCATCACACAGCCCATGGCTATCTAGTGGGACTGAGCTTTGGTATTTTACCTTTATTTATTTTCAATGTACTTCGTTCGTTTATTTATGCCCTTGGAAAGACAAGGGTTGTCATGGTAATATTACTGTCCTCGCTGCCAGTAAATTTCTTTTTAAATTACGTATTGATCTTTGGGAATTGGGGGTTTCCTAAACTGGGCGGGGCAGGAGCGGGATATGCTACCTCCTTTACCTATTGGGTGATTTGCGGTATTACGGCCTATATTATCCGAAAACAGGATCCTTTTTCTTTTTATGTCAGGAGATCACATTTTAAGGAGTTTTCATTTAAAGAGCTAAGAGAGATTATGAACATCGGTGTACCAATGGGGTTGTCTATTTTCTTTGAAACAAGCATGTTTGCTGTCGTAACCATTTTAATAAGTAAGTTCAATATAACAACCATTGCGGCCTATCAGTCTGCTTTAAATATTGTCTCTTTCTTGTATATGATTCCCATGAGTATCTCAATGGCACAAACTGTCCTAGTTGGCTTCGAGGTAGGGGCAAAACGCTATAGTGATGCTAAAACATACAGCTGGCTGGGAGTGGTACTGGCTATTCTGATTGCTATAGTAACCGGTTTGTTTGTTGTCCTGTTCCGTTTTGAGGTAGCTGGATTTTATTCAAATAAGGCAGCAGTTATAAACCTTACTGCACATTTTTTGATTTATGCTCTGTTCTTCCAGATTTCAGACGCCATTCAGGCGACAGCTCAGGCTGCTTTAAGGGGATATAAGGACGTGAACCTTGCCTTTATCATGACATTAATCGCATACTGGCTCATTTGCCTGCCTGTCGGCTATATTCTTGCCCATTATTCAGGACTTGGCGCTCCGGGATACTGGATTGGCCTGACAATTGGTCTTCTTGCTGCTGGAGTGGGCTTATCCTTACGACTAATTCATATTCAAAAAACAAAGTTTCCAAGTGTGGAAACCAATTAATCCGGGAAAAAGCAGGTGTCTTCTAAGTGGAGCACCTGCTTTTTTTTGAGATGAAAAAAGGATTGAATTTAGAAAGTGTGTTAAGAGAAAAGCAATAGGGGGGGATAGGTCTGACTGATTTATTTAAAAGAATCACACCTTTTTTTTAAAAGGTAAAAGATTTTCACTATCAGAACCTCATTCACTAGCCAGCTGATAGGTAAGACTTTCCCCATCTAACGGGACAGCAGCCTTGTACTGTATATTTTTAGACTGGATATAGTTCAATACTTGATTCCGGGTTAAAACGCAGTGGTTCCAGGACTCTAAATGGGAAATTAGTAAATTAGTATTTGGAAATTGAGTTACTATACTATCTATATCTTTAAGACCCATTGTTATAGGCTCTCCTTCGTTGAACCGAGCTTCACCTGCAAATACAATCGCAACCTCCGGAGAAAAATTGGTGAAAGCAGCTTGAATCTCTTCATACCAAACACTATCTCCAATAATATATAAAGTAGGTTCACCTTCCGACTTCAATACGAATCCCGATACAGGCCCCATTTTTTTACCAATGTCACCCTTTCCGTGTTCTCCGGTTGTCCGGTAAAACTGGATACCTTCCCAAATGAAGGTATCAGAAATTGGGGTAATGTTTGTGAAACCTTTTTCTTTAATAAATTCCTTATCCTCTGGCTGGCAGAAAAGAGGCAGGTCCTTAGGCAGAATTTCTGCAGCTGCATCATCAAAGTGATCCCGATGAGTATGGGTAACCATAATCGCGTCTGCGTTGAGTAAAGAAGAAATTTCTACCGGTAAAACAGTCAAAGGATTAGACCTATATTCATTTGGAGAATTTGGGACAGAAGCAAGTGTCCCTTTCTCACTAAGCATAGGGTCTAGAAGCAATGTTTTACCGTTGTAGAAAATAACATGTGTTGCATGTCGGATCAATTGAATTTTCATTAGGATTCCTCCAAATAAATAGATTATGAAATGGTAAGATAAGTTTATTAAATTCCTATTATTATTTAAATAAGCTGATGAAAGGTATTGCATCATTTGGTTTTCATATTGAAAGCAGTTTGCTTATTTTATTTTGGATCGAAATTGGCGTTCAAATTTACTTGGGTTTTTTTAAAATTAACTTTATAGATGTCTAATTTTCTTACCACAGGTTTCGGCCTCCTGAAATCTTTATCAGGAGGCTGTTTTTTTAGCTAATCAGAATCTACATCTATAATTTCTGAACGCATAAGCAAAACTAAGGCCTCCCGCAAAGGACTTGGCGAATGCTAAGTTTTTCTCAGAATTATAGTTATTAGAGAAAGAACGATGGTAGAATGATTAACTCTGACTATATAATTTTATCGATAGAAAGGGCAAGCTTGTAATTTGCAAATATAAGTAGTTCCTCAAGAAATTTATTCAAATCCTGGTGAGTACGAAAATGTCCTTTCAGTATGTAACAGCCCTCTCCGCTCGTTCTGTGAAGCTCAACAATTTCATCTCTTTCTTTAATCATTTTGATAAAACTGTTATGCTGATGGTTCTTTAGAAAGGAAGTTATAAAACAAGTTAAAGGATAGCCAGTTTTATTGTTATCAACTGTGATCCTGTAACCTGTTATCACACCTTCATCTTCCAATCTCCTGATTCTGTTGCCAACTGCCTGCCCGGTCATATGAACTATTTCCCCAAGTTCTTTCCAGCTGATCTTCGCATTTTCCGTTAAAATTTTTAATATATTGTGATCCAATTCGTCCATTTTTTTCACCTCTTTTTACAGTTAAATTGCCTGCAACATGTAAAGATAATTGAAAGCGGTAACTTTTTATATAATCATATCAAAAAACAAAAAAGCTATGCTTTTTAAAAAAAGGTTTTAGGATTTATTTATCGAAATATTCTTGGAAGGGTTTTAAGAAAAAATTTAAGTCAAAACAGTAAATAACAAGACAATTATTGGGGGAATGCTTCATGGAAACTTTTCATTTTACAGTAAAAGGCGACTGGAAGGGAGACCGCAATGGCACAGGTAAAATTCAATCAGCAGGGGGACTGGATCTTACTGTGTCAGCACCAGCGGGTATGGAGGGACCTGGAATTGGTTCAAATCCTGAGGAATTGCTTATATCAGCTGCGAACAATTGTTATATGATCACACTTGGAGCCATGCTTGGAAACCGTAAAATAGAACTCGAAAAGCTGGAAGTAAATTCAGAAGGAACAGTCAATCGGGAAGAAGGAAGACTAAAATTTAAACAAATCATACATAGACCTGTTATGTATTTGAAAAATGGTTCAGAGGTCACCCTGGAAAAGCTATTAGAAGTTGCAGTTCGTGCAGAAAAAGCATGCTTCATCTCGCAAACTTTAAGAAACAATGTTGAGGTTACCGTAGAACCCCGTGTAGAAATAGTTTGATAATCTTTTCAAAGGAAAAAGTCCCCTTATTTTAGGGGACTTTTTTAGCTAATCAGAACTTTTATCCATAAATTCTGAACGCATAAGAAAAAATAGGGTATATGCCAAAAGGACTTGGCGAGTGTTTTCTAATGTTGGGGAAATAAATTCTCCTTAACAGGCTGTTTTCCTAATTTATATGAAAGAACTGATTCATTCTATCTGTTTTTAAAAGATTCCCAATGAAAAAGGATCCAAATATCCCATAAACAGCACTAACTTCATCAAATCTTGTTTCATAGATTAAATTTTTAAATTGCAAGGCATCATCGCAAAATAATGAAACGCCCCATTCATAATCATCGAAACCTACAGATCCTGTTATAATGCGTTTTACCTGCTCCGTATAAGGTTTACCAGTATCAATATGTTCGAACATCAGCCTTTTTCGTTCTTCCTTAGGAAGCATAAACCAGTTTGTTTGATCCCCCCGCAGTTTGCTCATTGGGTAAAAACATACATATTCTTTCTTTGGGATAACAGGGTAAAGTTTGGCTTTCATCGCTGGATCGTCATAGAGATTTGCTGACATCGGAGAGTAGCTGCTTTTTTCAATGACTGAAACGTAAGAATAGGCAGGTTTTGTATAATCAGCCAAAATGGTTTTATTGAATTCTGTTTCAACCTCATTAAGTTCTTTCATTGTTGGGCGTAAAAACATCAATAGGAGATCTGCTTTATGGCCAACTACTGTATAGACTGTGTGGCTTCCATTATGATTTTCCTCAATCTTCTCCCATTTATTTAATAGGTTTTTAAATTCAAAAAGAGCGCGTTCACGGACTGCTGGGGAAGCTGATTTCCATTTTGCCCAATCTATTAACCGAAAGTCATGTAAACAATACCAACCTTCAACTGTTTGCATTGCTTGATTCATTATTATCACTCCATATTAAAATTGCAGTTTTAGTAGGAAACATTACAATCCAATGATAATGGTTTTCATTATGTTATGGTGTGAT
Organism: Neobacillus sp. FW104-15D2; assembly: GCF_058790155.1. Lineage (NCBI taxonomy): Bacteria > Bacillati > Bacillota > Bacilli > Caryophanales > Bacillaceae > Neobacillus > Neobacillus sp. FW104-15D2. Next base: position 6,610 of record NZ_JBYTCJ010000048.1, on the reverse strand, counting down.
AAGAATCACAGATGCAGGGGGAAGATTTACTTTCTTAGGTTAGAATGCATGATTTCCCTATCCTCTTCAAAGAAGTTTTTATCCTACTTTAAAAATATTCTAAAAAACTATTATTCTCTACGATTTAAGTATGTCGGATATAGGTTACACCAACGGAAAACAATACCTTTTTCAAAAAAAATGTATTAGAGGGCAGGGCTTTTATGATTCATTGTGCCTTAATAAAGGACTTTTCACTTTTTTAACAACTTGAAATAGTTTATAATAATTAGAATAGTAGATATAGTAATATAAAAATGATTATAATAGTTTATGATGTGGTAAAAGTTGATACAAAAGGTATGTTCCTGGGTGGCGCCTGACTATTTATGAAAGCGCCTACTCTTTTTTCAAATATAGGGGATAAGGAAGGATATCATGAGCAAGTTACAGCATAAAACAGACGTTATCTTAATTGGCGCAGGAATAATGAGCGCGACTTTGGGATCTTTACTAAAAGAGTTAACACCAGAATGGGAAATACAAGTGTTTGAGAAACTAGCCAGCGCAGGAGAGGAAAGCTCTAACGAGTGGAATAATGCAGGAACGGGGCATTCTGCACTATGTGAGCTAAACTACACAGTCGAAAAACCGGACGGTTCTATTGATATTAGCAAAGCTATAAGCATTAATGAACAATTCCAGGTTTCAAGACAGTTTTGGTCTTATCTTGTAAACAGCAATTTGATACGAAATCCTCAGGAATTTATCATGCCAATTCCTCATATGAGTTTAGTACAAGGGGAAAAAGATGTCTCCTTTTTGAAAAAACGTTTTAATGTGCTTTCGGAAAATCCTCTGTTTCAAGGGATGGAATATTCCGAGGACCATGAAAAACTGCTTGAATGGATCCCGCTTATTATGGAAGGCCGAAAATTAAATGAGCCAATAGCAGCCACTAAAATTGACTCCGGCACGGATGTCAACTTTGGTGCCTTAACACGCATGTTGTTTGAGCACTTAAAGAGCCAAAACGTCGAGATCAATTACAAGCACAGTGTAGAAAATATTGAACGTACTAGCGAAGGCTTGTGGGAAGTTAAAGTAAATGATATCGAAAGCGGTAAAACCGAATATCATACTGCAAAATTCGTCTTTATCGGCGGAGGAGGCGGAAGTCTTACCTTACTGCAAAAAACCGGTATTCCTGAATCAAAACATATCGGAGGATTCCCGGTAAGCGGACTATTTATGGTATGTAACAATCCGGAAGTGGTAGCGCAGCATCATGCAAAAGTATACGGTAAAGCTAAAGTTGGTGCGCCACCAATGTCTGTTCCGCATCTAGATACAAGATTTATTGAAGACAAAAAAACACTGCTGTTTGGACCGTTTGCCGGTTTCTCACCAAAGTTTTTAAAAACCGGTTCAATGTTTGATTTGTTAAGTTCCGTAAAACCGAACAATGTCTTAACCATGCTGGCGGCTGGTGCAAAAAACATTCCATTAACAAAATACCTGATCGAGCAAGTGATGTTGTCGAAAGAAAAGCGTATGGAAGAATTACGCGAGTTTATTCCGAATGCTAAAAGTGAGGAATGGGATATCGTGGTAGCCGGGCAGCGTGTGCAGGTTATCAAAGATACTGAAGCAGGGGGGAAAGGAACACTACAATTTGGCACAGAAGTTGTAAGTGCCGCTGATGGTTCGATTGCAGCTTTACTCGGAGCTTCTCCGGGTGCCTCTACTGCGGTTTCCGTCATGCTTCAAGTAATAAAAAAATGCTTCCCGCAACATGTAAAGGCATGGGAACCAAAAATACAAGAAATGATTCCTTCTTATGGAGTGTCACTTTCGAATAATCCGGAGCTTTTCCAAAAAATTCATACTTCAACAGCGCAGTCGCTAGGTCTAATAGAAAAAGAGCTAGTCTATAATTAATTTTTTGGAAGTAGGAACAAAGTTATCTAAAAAAAAATTCAAGTAACCTTTTTCATCGTTTCTATAATGAATAAAAATAAAACTAAGAATCTTTGATCTTTATAGATTGAAGGTTCTTTTTTTTATTGGCAGTTAGAGAGGATATAGAGAAACAGACTAATAAAAGGTAAAATACCAAGTTAGATTTATAGAAAGCAGAAAAGCTGAGGAGGTAATCCTTGGCTTTTATTTTTGAAATGTTTTAGGAATATAGTATTGGGGGTAAATAAAAGGTAGGTGATTGGTAAATTGCTTGGCAGCTATTATGTGGGAGAAAAAGGTTATTTCCCCCTATTACAATGTATTACTTCTCCTAAAAGAAGGTTTTACTAGAGGCAGATTGAAAAAAAAGTGACTGCTTATAAAAGCTTAAATGGAGCAAGAGTAAGAGGTTGAATCTTTAATATTATCTAAACATAATATCTATCAATGTTGAATTATAGGAGGAAATTATGGCTATAGAAAATAAAACAAGTGAAAAAGTCTCAAAACAGAACTTGCCAAATCTCCCGCTAAGTACGATTTGGATGATTAGTTTCGGTTTTTTGGGTGTGCAAATGGCATTTTCTTTACAAAGCTCTAATATGGGTCGTATATTCCAAACGATTGGTGCCGATCCAACTAAATTAGGTTTCTTTTTTATCCTGCCGCCACTGGCAGGACTGGTTGTCCAGCCGTTAATAGGGTATTTATCTGATCGTACCTGGATACCGAAACTCGGCCGTCGCATACCGTATTTAATCATAGGTGCCATAGTTGCTGTAATTGTCATGTGCCTCCTGCCAAACGCAGGAAGTTTTGGTTTTAGTTCAATGGCGGCACTTACTTTTGGTGCCGTTACGATTCTATTTATGGACCTGTCATCGAATGTAGCAATGCAGCCGTTCAAAATGATGGTTGGTGACATGGTCAACGAAGAGCAAAAAAGTTTTGCTTACTCCATTCAAAGTTTCTTAGCAAACAGCGGGGCTGTGCTTGCGAGTGTTTTCCCTTTTGTTTTAACTATTTTGGGTGTGGCGAATACTTCGCCAAAAGGAACAGTACCCCCATCAGTGGTTATTTCATTTTATGTTGGAGCCATCATATTAATTATTTGCAGCCTATTTACGGTATTTAAAGTTAGAGAATATTCACCAGCTGAATTTGCTGCTTATCACGGTATTACAAAACATGCCAAAAAAGAAAGAGCAAATAGTTTTAAGCTTCTTCGCAACGCTCCAAAAGTTTTTTGGGCGGTTACCCTTGTTCAATTTTTCTGCTGGATGGGTTTCCAATATCTTTGGACTTATGGTACAGGGGCAGTTGCTTCAAATGTTTGGCATACGGCTGAACCAGCTAGCTCAGAATATCAAACAGCCGGGAACTGGTTTGGTATTTTATCAGCTGTGCAATCTATTGCAGCAGTTCTTTGGTCACTTGTCTTGTCTCGCGTGTCAAACGAAAAGGGGAAACTGGGATATGCAGTAAGCTTATTACTGGGAGGAATTGGCTTTGGCTCAGTCTTCTTCGTTCATAATCAATGGGTATTGATTTTTTCATTTATATTAATAGGCATCTCCTGGGCTGGAATGAATACCTTCCCGTTCACGATGGTGACCAATGCGATATCAGGGGAGAATATGGGAAGGTACTTAGGCCTCTTTAATGGCAGTATTTGTTTACCGCAAATCGTAGCTTCTTGTTTAAGTTTCGTATTGTTTCCAGCGGTTGGATCGTCGCTGCCGGCAATGATCCTAATATCAGGAGTTTTTCTCATAATTGGTGCATTATCTGTTTCAACAATAAAAGAAACACATGCCAAGTAATATGCGTTGGTGTTTATAAAGCGTTCCTCTGGGGAGGAGCGCTTTTTATATCGGATAAATCTATTCTTAAAACAAAACCTCCACATTCGCATGGATGTAAAATTTTGTATCGTTCATTATCAAAGATTATTACTCGTTTTATAGTCATCTGGATTTACCAAAACCGAGGGAGTAACAATCTTTATGTATAGCCTTTAGCCTTTAGCCTTTAGCTTTTTCCTTAACAGCCAGGTGCGCTTCTCTCATGACCAATTCTTTATCCTTCTTATAATCTCCATGATCGAATGCAACGGACCAGTTTTTCCTCATTATTTTTGTACCTTATAATTATTTTAAAAGGACTTGTATATTCTTGAGGTGATTTGAATCAAAATAAGGAAAATAACAATTTTTTGGAAGAAGTTATTGTGGAAAAACAATTGATTGACAATCGTATCATTCTGTTTTATTCTAAAATTTGTTATTATAATTAATCCGATAAAAATAGTGGGGGATAACAACATGAAAAAACTATTAACTATTATTTTTACTGCAGCTTTAGTGCTTTCATTGGCAGCATGCGGTACTTCAAAAGACAAGGAAAAAACTGCAGGTAAGAACATGCTAGAGCAGGTAAAAGATAAGGGCGAAGTAACAATTGGAACGGAAGGAACTTATGCACCTTTTACTTTTCATGATAAAGCCGGTAAATTAACTGGATTTGACATTGAAATAGCAGAAGAAGTTTTCAAACGCCTTAAAATTAAGCCGAAATTTGTTGAAACAAAATGGGACGGAATGATTGCCGGCCTTGATGCAAAACGTTATGACATGGTATCGAACGAAGTAGCGATCCGTCCGGAACGTCTTCAAAAATACGATATGTCTGATCCTTATATTGCTTCAAAGGCAGTTCTTATTGTAAAAAATGACAACAAAGATATTAAGTCACTTGATGATTTGAAGGGTAAAAAAGTTGGACAATCACTTGACAGCAACTACCGTAAAATAGCTGAAGACCATGGAGCAACAAACACAGTTGTTGAAGGATTTAACCAAGCAATCGACCTTCTGACTTCTGGCCGTATTGATGCAACCCTTAATGACAACTTGTCATACCTTGATTTGAAAAAACAGCGTCCGGAGCTTCCTATTAAAACAGTATATTCTGAACCTCATGCAACAGAAAATGCCTTCCTATTCCGTAAAGGCAGCAAAGAATTCGTTTCTGAAGTAAACAAGGCTCTTGGTGACATGAAGAAAGACGGAACATACCTGAAGATCTCTAAAAAATGGTTTGGAACTGATGTTTCTAAGTAAAGGAATTGATCCAATTGTTTGCAGATGAAAGAACTCAACGAATTATAGGAATCCTTAGCGATTCCTTTTTTCCTATTTTAAAGGCGGGCTTGTATTTTACTATTCCGCTCACCTTAATTACATTTGTTCTGGGCCTTATTTTAGCATTCCTAGTCGCCATGGCCCGGCTTTCCGACATTAAACCGCTTGAAGCAGCAGCCAGATTTTATGTCTGGATCTTTAGGGGAACGCCGCTGCTTGTACAAATTTTTATATTATTCTACGGATTTCCAAGCATCGGAATAACACTAAATCCTTTCCCAGCCGCTGTAATTGCCTTTACATTGAACAAAGGGGCATATAGCTCCGAGATTATCCGGGCAGCCATTCTTTCTATTCCAAAAGGGCAATGGGAAGCTGCCTATTCAATCAGCATGACGAAGTCCCAGGCGATGAGAAGAGTAATATTGCCTCAGGCTGTACGTGTTTCCCTTCCGCCGCTTGGAAACTCTTTTATAAGCCTGGTGAAGGATACATCGTTAGCGGCTACAATAACAGTTACAGAATTGTTCCAAAAGGGACAGCAAATAGCTGCCGTTACCTATGAACCTCTTTGGCTTTATATTGAAGTGGCCTTCATTTATTTGATTTTTAGTACAGTACTTTCATTATTACAATCAAAGCTTGAACAGCGTTATGATCGTATGGTTGCCAAGTAAGGGGGGACTTGCATGATTACATTAACTAATTTACAAAAACGGTTCGGTGAGCTTGAAGTCCTCAAGGGTATCGATCTAACCATTGAAAAAGGAAAAACGGCTGTTATTATCGGACCTTCTGGTTCAGGTAAAACTACTCTTTTACGATGCCTCAATTTGCTTGAAACTCCAGATGGAGGTTCTATTTCCATTGGAAATCATCAGATTGATTTTTCCGGGCAGAAATTAAGAGGAGCAGATATAGCTGCATTAAGAAAGCAGACAGGAATGGTTTTTCAAAACTATAATTTATTTCCGCATCTAACAGCACTGCAGAACATTATGGAAGGGCCTATTACAGTCCTTAGGAAGCCCAAAGAGGAAGTTCGGAAACGGGCAATGGATCTTCTGGAAAAGGTAGGACTGAGGGACCGCGCAGACATGTATCCCCACCAGCTTTCCGGCGGACAGCAGCAGCGAATTGGCATTGCACGTGCAATGGCAATGGAGCCAGCCGTCCTGTTATTTGATGAACCAACTTCTGCTTTGGATCCTGAATTAGTAGGGGAAGTGCTCCGGGTAATGAAGGACCTTGCTGAAGAAGGTATGACGATGGCAGTTGTTACCCATGAAATGCAATTCGCGAGGGATGTTGCTGACAAGGTCATTTTCATGGATCAGGGAGTAGTTGCAGAAATGGGAACACCAGACGAAGTCTTTGGAAATACGAAGAATAAGCGGACACTGCAATTTCTAAATAAATTGAATATCATCTAAGCGAAGAGTGCTCCATAATGATCCATACCCCGAATAACGGACACGATTAAAAAAGTGCCCCTTATTCGGGGTTTTTGTGTTCCTCAGAAAAAA
>NZ_JBYTCJ010000047.1:0-24370 GCF_058790155.1 Neobacillus sp. FW104-15D2 | reverse complement strand
ATATGGAATAAACCCGGCTTTTTTCAATTGTATTTTCTCAGTAGGACTATAAAATCGGAAGATTTTCAGTAGCCTCGGAAAAGTCTTCTCTGTTTTTTATTGGACAAATTTCTGCTTCTGAAAACTATCAACGTCAAAGAAATAAAATGTTTTTAAAGAGATAGATAGATTGGCAGTCGAATAGAACATTAATCATGCAGTAATATCACCTTTTTAAGAGCCCTTTATTTAAGGAAAACACATATTAGAAGGAGAGAAGGGAAGAGCATGAAATTATTGTCCTTAAGCACAAAGATTTTACTGCTTTTAAGTCTCATCTCTTTATACGTTATTAAATTAGTTACCATGAGTCCAAAGACTATTTCAGGCAACGGAAATTTGGGTATTTTATTTATCATTCCTGCCATTATCATTATTCTATTATTTGCTTTTAAACTCTGGTCGGATTTAGACAATGTGGAGCTGAGGCCAAAAACCTTGAAGTATATTTCTGTGTGTTCATTATTTCTTCTGCTCTTATTTTGTTATCTTGAATACAACTATGTTTTGAATTTGAGTGCTCAACTAGGGGGCACACCTGCTCATAAGACATCAAGGATATACAGGTTCCCATGGCTTAATCAATACACAAATACATTATTTTTTAATTTTTATACTTTTATCATTTTGATTGCGATTGTTGCTGGCCTGCATTCAGTCTTAAAACGGGCTGGTGACAGGCAATAGCCTAGAAAGATTAGACTTCAAGCAGGTTATGAAAGTATGGAAAAAAATACAATTGTGGAAACAAATTGACTAATCCTTTCTTTTACATGCACTAATAAAAATGCTCAAAAGTAATTCTCTCTTTCCTAATACTGCGTTCAAAATAAAATTAGAGGAAAGATTTTTAATTCATTTGATTTTCACTGAAAATATTATCCTTCTGCTAATAAGGGCATAATTCTATTGGGATTATGCCTTTTTGAATATAGATTCACGTTTAAGATATTTGGTTTGAACCCTAAAAGGTTGAATTTAGAATAAAGTAGATATAACCTTTATATAGGGCCTGGGATTTAAGGGTCGAAGGGCTGCAGTTTGAAAAAGGGGTAATCAGCATGATACAAAACAATAGACAATCAAAATCTTCGCCCTCTTTATTAAGACAAGCTTTGATGGTTAATAATAAACCATTCCCCTGGGTAAAGGCATTCTGTGCAGGATTAGCTGCATCGCTTCCCATTTTTATTGGATTATTATTGGGGAATTTTCAGTATGGACTTTTAGCAGGGCTGGGCGGTTTTACTTATCTTTATGTATTTAATATTCCCTATGCTCAAAGAGCGAAAAAGCTGTTCTTTGTAGTGTTAGGCATTTCTTTTGTCACAGGATTAGGGACCTTGGCAGCTCCTTATCCATTTGCTACAGCAATACTTATGGGAGTCATTGGTGCTGCAGCTATTTTTATTTTTGGTGCGTTAAAAATTATTGGGCCTTCTGCTATCTTTTTCGTTTTAGTTTTCGCAATGACAACCGGAATGCCGGTTCATCCAGAACTTGCTCTATTACGTGCAGGTCTTGCTTTCTTGGGAGGAGTTTTATCGTGGATAATTGCCATGTTGGGATGGTTCTCCAATCCGCATGGTCCGGAAAAAGACATGGTAAAAAGAGAATTTTTTGCCCTAGCTTCGTTCGTTGACTCCGTGGGAACTGAGAAATATCATGGAGCTAGACAACGGGTAATGTCAGCCCTTAAGGATGCAGAAGACAATCTTAATGCCGGGTATATTTCATGGAGAACAACTGACAAGTTTAAGAGGCTTTATATATTAAATGAACATGCAAATTCCATATTTATGTACATACTTGAAAAATTTCCGAATAACCAATCCAAGCTTCCGTCTGAGATAGGGGAATCCATCAGAGAAATTGCAAACAGATTGAATCAAGTAGATAGAATGGACAACGATTTAAAATTAATTCTCCAGCCTGAAAATATAAGTAGGCCAGTTGCAGGGCTATTCTCTAAGGTTTTTGAAGCTGATGCTGTGTTAAATGAACCAATAACAAAAATAAATAAAGTTATCGGGATATCTAGGACTTCAATTAAAACAGTTTTTCTGGGTGCTTTTGATAAAAACTCAATTGTATTTATTTCTGCTTTAAGGTTTGGAATTGTTATCATTATTGCTGCTATTATTGCTTATCAGTTTGGTTTTCAGCGTTCCTATTGGGTACCGTTATCCTGTGTAGCAGTTATGTCTGGAGCAACAATAGTGGCAACCTATCACCGGGCGATTCAAAGAGGTATAGGTACAATTCTTGGAATATTAATTGCCAGTTTGGTTTTAGCAACACATCCGACTGGATATGTTATTGCTCTGTTTGTTCTTCTTTTAACCTTTATAACAGAACTTTTTATTGTAAAAAATTATGGGCTTGCAGCCTTGTTCTTTACTCCGAATGCATTACTTATGGCTGAAAGTGTAAGCAAAGGAAACTTTACCTTTTCCTATTTTGCAACAGCCAGACTGTTGGATGTGGTTATCGGCAGTCTGATTGGTTTAATTGGAGTCGTGTTAATTGGAAGACGTTCGGCTTCCAGCCGTTTACCGCATTTATTATCGAAAACAATAAGGAGTCAGGGACAGTTTCTGTTTATTCTGTTTTCTGATCAGGGAAGAGGTTTTGACCCTGAAAAAAGCAGAGAGCGGAACAAAGTGAGAACTAATTTAACGAACTTAAAAACACTGTATAGTACTGCTGCAGGTGAGATTCCATTAGACAAAGGTGCTATGGAATATTACTGGCCAATTATTTTTTCACTGGAACAATTAGAATACCTGCTTGGAAAAAGTGCAAAAATGGCTAATCGGCCGGCTCTATCTGATCAGCAATTATCTCAGCTAATGTTGATTTTTGAAACAATCGCCAATGCAGCAGATCGTCAAATATCGCCCCCTATAAGAACTATTCCAGAAATTGAAGGATTTCCGGCAATCCAAAATGAAATAAACTCACTTCAGTTTGCATTTGAGCAAATAAAGTATTCAAGACGGGAGATCTAACTCTCGTCTTGTTTTTATGTTGAAAGAGAGAACATTATAGGAAAAAAGAAATAATACTAATTACTTGAAATATTCAGAAGTTTATATTGATTATTTCATTACCCGGAGTATAATTGACTATGAAACTAAAAATGATTGAATTTTTAAAATATTCATTGTTAGTTTTATAGACTTTATAGGGGTGATAGTATTTGAAGTGGAAAAAAAGAATAGGCATGCCACTATTATCTGCTGGGTTAGCATTTAGTGCATTTGTACCAGGGGTAGTAAGTCATGGGAATTTATCCTCACCAGTACTAAAGGCTTCTGGAAAAGAGTCAGCACCTGTTGATTTAGCTATCGCAAATGATGAACGTTTAATTGAGATGTTAAAGAAAAAAGGAACAATCGCAAAAGATGCTACAGCAGCCGAAGCAGATAAAGCATTACAAGCGTATTTACATAAGCTTGCGTTAGCTTCTTCCTCCAACAAAGATAACAGTTCATTTGCCAAGAAACAGGCTAAAATCAAAGACCAAGTTAAAGCGCAAATGGATAGTAACGGAATTAAAGCAGGAAAAGGAAATAAGTTAGGACAGGCAAATAAGAATACAGTAGATCCAGTTCAAAAGGAAACTTGGAATGGACAAGAACGAAAAGATGATGTATTGGTACTATTAATTGACTTTCCGGATGTTCCACATGGACAATTAACTAAAGATGAAACTGATATGTATTATAGTGGAACTGATGCATACTCCCATCAACACTATCAGGATATGATCTTTGGTAAAGAGGGATATGTTGGTCCGGATGGACAAAAGAAAATATCCATGAAGCAATTTTATGAAGCACAATCCGGAGGCAGCTATACTGTTGATGGAGAGGTAGCCGGCTGGTATACAGCTAATCATAATTCTGATTATTATGGCGGTCAAGTAGTTGATGACAAGGGTAATGTTCTAGCTAACGACAACAATCCTAGAGCGTTAATCCGTGAGGCTCTTGCTGATGCTGCAAAAGATCCAGAGGTTGGAGATTTAAATAAGTATGACCAGGAGGATCCTTATGATATTGATGATGACGGAAATATACGGGAACCAGACGGTATTATCGATCACTTAATGGTTATACATTCTGGTGTAGGTGAAGAAGCCGGTGGTGGAAAAGTAGGTTCTGACGCCATTTGGTCTCACAGCTGGGATTTAGGAAATCCTTATACTATTCCGAATACTAGTGCAAAAGTAAATTACTGGGGTGGGGCATTAACAGGTCTTGCGTATACAGTTGAGCCTGAGGATGGAGCTGCCGGCGTTTTTGCACATGAGTTCGGTCACAATCTTGGTTTACCTGATGAATACGACACCATCTACAGTGGATCAGGTGAACCAGTAAGCTATTGGTCTATCATGTCAAGCGGCAGCTGGACAGGTAAAATCCCTGGAACTGAACCGTCCGGATTCAGCCCTTATGATAAAGAGTACCTACAACAATCAATGACTACAGATAACTTCACACCAAACTGGCAGACTGGAAGCGAAGTTAACTTGAGTGAGGTATCTTCAAAAGGCACAGAATTACTACTTGATGAAGCAAGTTCTAAAGGTACAAATAATGACGTATTGAAAGTTAATCTTCCTGATAAAGTGACTGTGATCAACAAGCCTGCAAGTGGAAAAACAGAATACTTCAGCGGCAGTGGAAATGGCTTAAGTAATAAGATGACCACTACTGTGGATTTAACGAATGCGAAGTCAGCTCAATTAACATTTAAGACTTGGTATTCAATTGAGCAAGATTATGATTATGCAACCGTTCAAGTCGATGGAAAAACTGTACAAGGAAACATCACTACCAATGAGGATCCTCAAGGATCAAATCCGGGCAACGGAATAACTGGTAATTCAAAGGGCTGGAAAGATGCAGTATTTGATTTATCCCAATTTACTGGTGAAAAAGTTACATTAAGCTTTAACTATGACACGGATGGTGGTTTAGCGTTACCTGGCTTCTACGTTGATGATGTAAATGTTACTGCTGATGGAAAATCAATTCTTTCTGATGACGCCGAAGGAACAACACCGTTTTCTTTAAAAGGTTTTGATAAGTCAACGGGATCAAAACAAACAAGCCAATATTATTTGCTGGAATGGAGAACTCATAACGGCTCTGATTCAGGCTTAGCAAATGTAAATCGTAAAGGGACAATGCTTTCTTATGATCAAGGTTTAGTAGTTTGGTACGTTGATAATGCCTATGACAACAACTGGGTTGGACCTGGTTTCCACCCTGGTGACGGCTTCTTGGGGGTTGTAGATGCCGATCAGCATAACAACTTCTGGCAGGACAAAGCGGACTATTATCCTGGAAGCAGAGTTATTGGCTCAAATAGCTATCAAATGCATGATGCAGCGTTCAGTTTAAATAAAGGCAGCAATGTAACAATCGGAGATCCATCTTTCTACCTTAAAGATAACTTTACTCAATACAATGCTGTCTTTGACGACAGCCAGGATTATAGCAACACTCAAGATCCTGACGTAGGCCGTAATATTCCTAAGTTCGGATTAAAGGTCCGAGTTGTTGGTCAAAGCTCTGATCGAACTGTAGGTAAAATCTTACTCTATAAGTAGTTAACCAAAAAAAAGACTAGTTTCTTAATTTGAAACTAGTCTTTTTACTTTGAAATATTATTATTTTAACTTTAATTCTTAAAATTTAATAATACTCCTTATTGGATTTTTTCCGCATCATGGCTCTTACTTCTTCAGCCCAAGGGTTGTTAAGTACTTCTTTAATTTTACTTGAATCCTCAACTATAGGAAGTGTAAAAATCTATCTATTATTATGTTTTCGGATAAACTTGTAAAAATAACAAATGTAAGATAAAGGGGAAAACATAGGATATTTATCATGCTATTAATAAATGGAAAGGCAGCCAAGACTAATAGGTATATCGGAATATAAATAAGGCTGAGCGGCTTTGATTATTAGAACTAAACGACGTAATAATAGGGGAAAATTAAGCTTTGGTTTAAAGAAATGGCATTGGATATAGAAAAAATTCAAAATAACACTACCTATATATTAAAAATTCAGATAAAATAAATTATAAAAATAGGTAGAAAGTAGGGTTTTGGGCAATGTTGTATAACTTAGTTTTATTTTTTCATATCTTCGGTGTAGTGACTATGTTTGTAGCAGTGGGTATTACCCTTACTGCGATGATTGGAATGCTGCATGCCAAAAAGGTGGAGTCTTTACGTGTTTGGTCCTCCTTAGCGGTAAAGATAGATGGCTTGCTCCCATTCAGTGTCATTTTTATTTTGGTACCTGGCTTATATTTGGCTTTCTCCACATGGGGGTGGAAACTAGCCTGGGTCAACATTTCACTAGCAGCATTGATTGTTATGACTGTTATGGGACCAGCCATTAATTTAAGAAAATTAAAAGAGATTGCAGAGGCGATAAAATCTGAAACGGAAAGCTTCCCTTCAATTGATTTACTAGGGAAGGTAAGAAACAAGGTACTATGGACCTCGGTCCTAATTATGACAATGTTAACAATTGCCATATTATTTTTAATGGTAGTAAAACCTGCTGTTGGTGGGGCATTTCTAACAATAATAGTTGCAATCTTGTTGGGAGTAATCACTGCGGGACTGATTTTAAGAAGCTCGGCCAATCCATCAATCTCAAAAGAAAGCAGTTCCTCTGTAAATATCTAAAAAATAAAATAAGATTTTATAAGGTTATCTCAAACTTGGGATAACCTTTTTATCTTATCTTAATCAATACCGTTAATGAGTTTCACAGGCTTTAACAACTGATGAAGTTGTTTCTCATCTAATCTTAATAATTTCAAACATTACATTTTGTTTACTTTTAAAAAAGGGTGGAATAGAGAAGTGAGGACTTAAAAATCACCCAATAAATTTAAAGGAAAGCAGGTGGAGAGGATTGAAATCAGAAAGTAATTGGGGTGTTATTGCAGGATTTTCTGCGCTTATTATCGTTTCCGTTCTATTTTATTTCTTTTTAACAACAGCTGATAGTAATGAAAAAGTTAATAAGGAAAAAGAGAGTCATAAAATAACTGCTTCCAAAGAGAAAGACAATCCAAAAAAGAAGACTGTGGCAAGCGTTGCTCCAAAATTTACAGCAAAACAATTAACAGCGGTCCCGGAGAAAAACTGGATTGCTAATGGGGGGAATATTTCAAACCAGCGATATTCTTCATTAAAGGAAATTAATACTTCCAACATCAAAAATCTAAAGGGAAAATGGGTCACTCATTTAAATTCTGGTCTTGAGTTTAAATATTCGGGTGAGGCTACTCCGGTTGTTTATAAAGGTGTCATGTATGTCATTACAGGTGCTGACCAGGTTTCTGCCATTGATGTTAAGAATGGCGATAAATTATGGACTTATAAACCTGATATTGCAGATCTTGATACAGTTTGCTGCGGATGGACAAGCCGTGGTGTTGCAATTGGCGATGGCAAGGTTTTTGTCGGCTTGTTGGACGCAAGATTAGTAGCTCTTGACCAAAAAACAGGTAAAGAAGTTTGGTCAACAAAAGTCGATGACGCGAAGAAAGGCTATACCATCACAAATGCACCACTTTATTATAAAGGAAAGGTATACACTGGAGTTGCGGGCGGTGAATATGGAATTCGGGGCAGGTTGACTGCCTTCAATGCAAAAGATGGCAAGGAATTGTGGAGATTCTATACAATTCCCGGCCCAGGAGAAAAAGGCCATGAAACATGGCCGAGTGATAATGATTCTTGGAAACATGGAGGGGCGCCGGTTTGGCAAACACCAGCGGTTGACCCTGACTTAGGGCTGCTATATTTTTCGACTGGGAATGCAGCGCCAGATTTGGACGGAAGTAATCGAAAAGGGGATAACTTATTTACTTCCTCTATTGTTGCCATTGACGCTGAAACCGGTAAATATAAATGGCATTTCCAAGAGGTTCATCATGATCTTTGGGATCTGGATGCACCAAACCCGGTTATCCTGTTCGATGTGAAAAAGGATGGAAAGACCAGAAAGGCACTTGGCCAGGCTGGTAAAACAGGATGGGTATATATCCTCGATAGGACAAATGGTAAACCTTTAGTGGGTATTGATGAAAAACCAGTTCCGCAGGAGCCGCGTCAAAATACTTCTCCAACCCAGCCTATTCCTAAAGGTGATGCGTTTGTGCCGCAAGAAGTAACAGAAGAGCAGCTTAAAAAGGAAGTTAAAGGTTATAAGGGGGATTTCGGTAAGATCTTTACTCCTTATTGGGAGAAAGCGCTTCTCGTTAAGCCATCTACATTTGGTGGAGCTAACTGGCCGCCATCAGCATTTAGTCCTGACACCGGTTATTTCTACGTTTTAGGTTCTGACCAGTATTCTACTTTTACTAGAAGTCTAGAAAAATACAAACCTGGAGACACTTATTGGGGAAGTATCATCCAGCCGCTACAGGATGCACCTTTAAAAGGTACAGTGACGGCTATTGATGTTAAGACTAACAAAATTGCCTGGCAGGATAAATGGAATGCGACCGCATACAGCGGCCTTTTAACTACTAAAGGCGGCCTGGTATTTGTCGGTCATAATGATGGAAGATTAATAGCTTACAATGCGAAAACAGGCAAACAGGTATGGGAATTTAAAACAGACGCTGGGGTAAATGCGCCGCCTGTTGCATATGAAGTTGATGGAAAAGAATATATTTCTGTTCTTGTAGCGGGAAATTCCCTGGCTGGTTCTAAGCATGGAGACTCTTTATGGACCTTCTCCCTTGACGGAAAAATCAAATCAGGGACGGTTACCAATAATAAGGCCAAGAAAAATGATAACAAAGATAAAGGTAAAGACACTTCAACTGCAAAGGGAAATCCTGATGATGGTGAAAAGGTATTTAAAGGAAACTGTCTGGCATGTCACGGGGAACAAGGTGCTGGGGGACATAACGGACCTAACCTTCAGCAAAGTGATATAGCTAAGGATCCGCAAAAAGTAATGGAAAGGGTTAAAAAAGGCGGAACAGTGATGCCAGCCTTTGGGGACCTTTTAACAGACCAGCAAATTAAAGATGTAACATCATATATAACTGATGTTGTATCGAAAAAGCAAAATAAATAATCTTAACGGACCAGTATATTACTGGTCCGTTTTTGGATATCAGCATAGTTGTCTAGAAATGGGCAAGTACCTTATAGATGAAGAAGAAAATATCCCGGTGTATATTGATTATTTCCCACGAACCAGTTATGAACAGAAATGTATCAAATGTAATTTTCTTGAAATGTGCAATACCTAAAAATAACCTTCCCCAACATGGGAAAGGTTATTTTTAGGTAATCAGCGTTTATAACCATAAATTCTGACACCGACGGAAATGCAAGAAAGGCTTCGTCAGCTATATTATCGTACGAAGGAAAAGCACCTGCTTTTTTGAGGAATGGGTTTTTCCATTATGTAATCTTGACTTAATTGTTTTGTTCAATTAATAGATATTTTTTTAATGTTTCCTGAAGTGTACCTTGGGTTTCTGCTTTCTTATCAAAGCGGATTCCCGCATGGACCATTTTTCTGACAAGCTCTGGGCGGAGGCCGGTAAGTACAGCTTTGCATCCCATCATAGAAACTCCTGTTAATACTTTTTGAAAATGATCGATAACATCCATATCCATTGTTGCAATGCCGGAAAGATCCATAACTAGTGTCTGGACTCTTAAAGTGGCGATTTCAAACAAAACCTTTTCCTCAATGGTCTGTATACGATAGGAATCAATTGTGCCAATCAGAGGCAAGACAGATACGGAAGGGCTAACCGGAATTATTGGTACCGACAAATGCTCAACTAATTTTCTTTGGTTGTTTAGCATCTCATCCTTATAGGTTGAGTAACTTAGGAAAAAGGTATTGAGGAATTTATCGACCCGGTCATTAATCATTTTTTCAAGGTCGTAGTACTCTTCGCGTTTCGTCATAAGATTCTTTGCGCGGTCAAGCTGATAAAGGAAATGCCATAATGTACGTCTAATTGCCTGCACCCATTCCAATTTGAATGAAAGTGTTAATGAATGCTCAGCCCAGGCGATGCCTTCTCGGTTAGCAAACTCGGTCAATTCCGCATCCTGTTGCTCAACCACATAAAGGATCAGTTTTTCGGCGTTTTTTAAGAGGTCTATATTGCCCTTTTTTAAAATATCACTAATGTTTGAAGCAACATTAACTGCTTCAGAAAGCAACTTTTCTTCAAATCTATCCCTATTTGTCTTGATAAATTCCTTCATTTCTTGACTGAGGTTATAGGTCGTTTCCATTCTTATACACTCTCCTATAGGTTAGTTTCTCGGAAGGATTTACTGCTATATTATTAATTTACACTATGAGCATAGTGAAATCCTTCCTGTTATATTATTTATTTTTTTAAAATCGAAAAAAAGATCCGTATATTAAAATTTGTTATAAGACTATTTTATTAGAAAAAAAAGTACTGATAACAAATTTAATTGAACTGGTTGTAATTAATATTTCCTTCATCAAATTTTAATGAAAGTATCCCTTA
Source organism: Neobacillus sp. FW104-15D2 (assembly GCF_058790155.1). Classification (NCBI taxonomy): domain Bacteria; kingdom Bacillati; phylum Bacillota; class Bacilli; order Caryophanales; family Bacillaceae; genus Neobacillus; species Neobacillus sp. FW104-15D2. The sequence continues at coordinate 13,765 of NZ_JBYTCJ010000047.1, read as the reverse complement.
TTTTCGTTATAATGGTCATACCTTTATGAAATATCTCAACAGGAGATGAAATTATGTTATCTAATATTGGAATGCCAGGAGTCATTTTAATCCTTGTTGTTGCACTCATTGTTTTCGGCCCAAACAAGTTGCCTGAAATTGGTCGTGCAGTGGGTAAATCCTTAAGAGAATTTAAAAAAGCTACTGAGGATATAACAGAAGATATAAGAAAAGAAATAGTGGAAGAGGTTAAAGAAATTAAGCAGGAAAAAGTGGATTTAAAAAAGTAATTTCATCATGAAGGCTGCCGGTGACGGCAGCCTTCCCTTTTTGAAAAACCAATTCCCTACACACTTACATACTTTCCGATAAAAAAAGCAGGAACCACCTGGCTCCTGCTTTTTGGATATTATTTAGGGTTGTTTGTCCACAATCCCGCTGTCTTAAGAACAACTCTAGGATTCAATTTTAATCCTGCTACAATTAAATCAGCCAAATCTTCTGGCTGCATGACGTTTTCCGGATTACCTGAAATAAGGTTTGTTTCGATAGCCAAATCGGTGGCAACAGTGCTAGGGGTTAAAGCCGTTACCCTGATATTATGCTTTCTGACTTCCATCATAAGGGATTCCGTAAGACCTAGTACCGCGAATTTGGATGCGCTATAGGCACTTGTTAACGGTGCTCCCTTTTGTCCAGCGGTGGAAGAGACATTCATAATATCCCCAGACTGTCTCTCAATCATGTCTGGAAGGACTGCTCTAGTTACATTGTAAACACCCATTAAATTAACCCGGATGATTTTTTCCCATTCTTCAGGGGAAAGGTCAAGGAAGCCTCCAAACTTTGCTGTTCCTGCATTGTTAACTAGAATATCAATCGAACCGAGATCAGACTTAATATGTTCAACTGCGTGGGTTACTGCTTCAAGATCAGACACATCAGCTGTAGCAGCTGATATGGTTACATTATACTGTTCAAGCTCTGAAGCAACTTTTTCTAGATTAGACATGGTTAAGCCGACCAATCCCACATTTACGCCTTCTTTTGCTAAAGCAATCGCAGTCGCACGTCCAATGCCACGGCCAGCTCCGGTGATTAATGCGTTTTTTCCTTTTAAAGAAATCATCATGCTGTCACTCCTTCTTAATAATGATAAATAATATCAAAACAAGGTTTTAAACACCAACAGAAAGACTGCAAATAATTGCAGCCTTTCCATCAGAACCTACTCCAAATTAGCATGCCGTCCATACATTTTTTCTGTATTCAGGCCTTTTTTCTCCATAAACCTAAGTATTATGGCATCATAGAATAGCAACAGGGTTTGTTCAAACAGAGATCCCATTGGCTGAATGGTTTTATAATCTCCTTCGGTTTGGTCTTTAGGAGATCCAGGCAACTTAATTGTAAAATCCGCCAGTTTTCCTATAGTGGAATCAGAGAATATGGTCACTGTTATAATTTTGCCACCAATCCTTTTTGCTTTTTCAGCCATGGAAACCAGGCTTTTGGTTTCTCCGGAGCCCGACCCTATTATTAGGATGTCATCTGGCTCAAAGTTTAAAGTTATAGTTTCACCAATTACATAAGCATCGATTCCCATATGCATCATTCGCATGGCAAAGGACCTTGCCATAAATCCGGACCTGCCTGCTCCAGCCACAAAAACCTTTTTCGCTTCCAATATCCCATTAACCAGTTTTTCTGCTTCTTCGTCTGAAATTAACTCAACACTTCGCTTAAGCTCTTCTATGATCTCAGATAAATATTGCACAGTCCTCATTTTAATTAACCTTGTTTGATCATTTGCTGCATTGTTTCAGCTGCTGCTTTTTTGTCATCCTGGTTCGCAATGCCGCCGCCTACAATAACAAGATCAGGGTTTACCTCTACCACTTCAGCGAGTGTATCCATTTTTATGCCGCCAGCAATAGCTGTTTTAGCATTCTTAACAACGGATTTAATGGTTTTTAAATCATCAAAAGAGTTTTTTCCAACGGCTTGCAAATCGTATCCGGTGTGTACACAGATATAATCAACGCCCATTTCATCTACCTCTTTTGCTCGTCCAGCAAGGTCTTTTACAGCAATCATGTCAACAAGTATTTGTTTGCCTTGCTTCTTAGCTTCTTCAACTGCACCTTTGATTGACATATCCTCAGCCTGTCCAAGAATAGTGATAATATCTGCTCCTGCTTCGGAAGCTTTCATTACTTCATATCCGGCTGCATCCATTATTTTAAGATCTGCAAGTACTTTTAAATCAGGAAAGGCTTCCTTCATTTCCTTTACTGCACGAAGGCCCTCATTGATTACCACTGGAGTTCCTATTTCAACGATGTCAATATGTTCTTCTACTTCCTTCACTAAAGCAATGGCTTCAGGAATATTAACTAAATCTAATGCTAATTGTAATTCCATTTATATTCACTCCTCATTATCTGAAAAATTGGGGTACTGCTTTAAGTTACCCTCTTGTAAAAGCAATACTCTCGGGAAGACTATCCAAGGTACATATGCAATTATATACAGAATTGAAATTGAATGTAAGTACGCACTTTAATTTTACATAGTGTCAAAAAGTATACTATGTGTTACACTGTGATTTAGAGGTGATATCCATTGTTGCGTTTGCGAAATAAAACATTTAATTGTGAAAAAGAATTGACGCTTTCGGTTATCGGAGGTAAGTGGAAAATGTTGATTTTATGGCATCTGGGCAAAGAAGGGACAAAAAGATTTGGAGAGCTCAAATCTCTTATTCCTGGAATAACTCAAAGAATGCTTGTTAACCAATTGAGAGAACTGGAGGAAGACCTAATTGTTGACCGAAAGGTATATCCAGTTGTACCCCCAAAAGTGGAATACTCGCTGACTAAGCAAGGTGAAAGCTTAATGCCAATTCTGGATTCTATGTACGAATGGGGTAAAACCTATATGGAAAACGTGGCTGACACCGAAGAGGAAATAAAAATCCTAAATAAATAAAGAAAAACCACAAGAAGTGAGAGAACTTGTGGTTTTTCTTTTTGTTTCGTGCTGATTTATTGATGATTAAAAAAATAGGGAATCTGTTCCCTATCCGCTGCCTCGCACTCGGATCTTGCCAGCCCGTTTTTCTGATCCAGATTGAAATAGAGTCCTGATAAGCAGTGCACGAGAAGTCCAGCAAATTTCATAACATTTCAAACAACTTGGTTTAGCAGACATCACTGCAAAAAAATTGGCCCTTAAATAAATGATGTAACATGGATCCACAGTTATTTTCAGGGTGTATTCTCCATTAGAGCAATGTGCCTTTTAAATCGCTTTTTTCATTTGAGTTTTACGATTTTGAGGAGTAAAGTAAATGGGAAGCGAAGATAAGAAAGAAGGGTTTTTCGTTGAGTAAGCTGCAACAGGGCACCACAGAATTTCGTAAAGCTAATTTCGCCCTTTTTGCCGGGGGATTTATTACTTTTTCCATACTTTATGATGTACAGCCGCTGATGCCGGTTTTTTCGAAAGAGTTTCATGTATCTGCATCAACTGGAAGTCTGACTCTTTCGGTAACCACTTTTACTCTTGCGGTTTCCATGCTATTAACAAGCTCTTTATCAGAAGCCTGGGGCCGAAAGATTGTTATGGCTGCATCGTTAATTATCTCATCACTTATTGTTATGATAACTGCTTTAAGTCCATCATTTGGTTCTTTAATTGGATTTAGAATTCTGCAGGGGGTTGTACTTGCTGGCCTTCCAGCTATCGCTATGGCGTATCTGGGTGAGGAAGTAGATTCTAATAGTCTCGGTGCTGCAATGGGGATTTATATAAGCGGGAACTCAATTGGCGGAATGGCAGGCCGCATCATCACGGGATCAATTACGGACCTTTTTTCATGGCGAATCGCTATGGGCTGTATTGGTGTTATAAGCCTTGCGCTCAGTATCTGGTTTTGGCTGTACCTGCCTAAGTCCAAGTATTTTACCCCAAAGCCATTAAAATTCAAGTATTTATTCGCATCTCTTTTAGGACACCTAAAGGATCCTGCTTTGCTTTGTTTATATGGAATTGCCTTTATTTTAATGGGCAGTTTTGTAACTCTTTATAATTATATCGGTTTCCAGCTGCTTGCCCCGCCTTACGAACTAAGCCAAACCATTGTCGGCTGGATATTTATTGTATATTTAACCGGGACATTTAGCTCTACCTGGATGGGCCGTTTATCAGACAGAATTGGCCGTCAAAAGGTCCTTTGGACAGGTCTTATTATTATGCTTACGGGAGCCGCCATCACCCTTACAGATCCTTTATTAGTAAAAGTTATAGGAATTGCTATTTTTACATTTGGATTTTTTGGTGCTCACTCCATTGCCAGCAGTTGGGTAGGGAAAAGGGCTAAGACAGAAAAGGCACAGGCATCTTCCTTATATTTATTCTTTTACTACAGTGGTTCAAGTCTTGCAGGAACTGCTGGAGGTTTTTTTTGGTCCCACTTTGGCTGGAAGGGAGTTATTGGTTTTATCGTCTGTCTGCTTCTTTTGGCATTTCCATTATCTATTAAACTCTCATTCTTACCGGTGAAATCATGGCAAAAGTAATAATAATTTAGTAGAAATATTATAGAAGTTATTGATCTTAAAGGGCTTCCAATCCGGAAGTCCTTTAATTTGCTCTCCATTAATATTTCACTACTGTTGTGTTGAAATAACTATATTGAGAAAATTTTTAAAAATATTTATATTACAAAAGGTATGCTATAATGGTTTTAAAAATATTGGCAATGTTAAACGAATTTGTAGGTTGGACCTCTTTTTTTAAATAGATCAACAGTACAAATTAACAGAGCTAAAAATATAAAAACTAGGGGAGAATGTTTATGTTGAAGGACTTTTTCATTGGCTTGTCCCAAAATCAATTTTTAAACAGCGCTGCAAAAAAATATGGATTAAAAATGGGAGCACAAAGCGTTGTTGCTGGAACTAATATTGAAGAAGTAATAAAAAGCATTAAAGAATTAAATGCTCAGGGGATTTCATGTACTGTTGATAATTTAGGAGAATTTGTTTTTAAAGAGGAAGAAGCAACAGAAGCTAAAGAACAAATCCTGAAAGTGATCGAAGCCATTAACGAACACAAAGTGGATGCCCATATTTCCTTAAAACCTACCCAATTAGGATTGGATATTGATTATAGTTTCTGCCTCAGTAACTTAAAAGAAATTGTAAACAGAGCAAACCAATATGATATTTTTGTTAATTTGGATATGGAAGATTACGGACATCTGCAGCCTTCATTCGATCTTTTGGATGCGCTGTCATTTGAATATGAAAATGTAGGTACAGTTATTCAGGCTTATTTTCATGAAGCACAGGAGTTCCTTGAAAGATATAGTAATTATCGCCTGCGTATTGTTAAAGGAGCTTATAAAGAGCCAGCTGAAATCGCTTACCAGGAGAAAAAAGAAATTGATGAAAATTTCCTCAAACTTACTGAATGGCATTTGTTAAATGGCAAGTTCACATCCATTGCCACACATGATCATCGCATTATCAATCATGTGAAGGAATTTGTGAAAAAGAATGATATTCCTAATGATAAATTTGAATTCCAAATGCTTTATGGTTTCAGAAAAGACCTGCAATTGAAACTCGCAAGCGAAGGATATAACTTCTGTACATATGTTCCTTTCGGAAAAGACTGGTACGGTTACTTCATGCGCCGACTTGCAGAAAGACCACAAAACTTAAATCTTGTAGCGAAACAGGTATTTAATAAAAAGACAAACACAGCCATCGGTCTTGCTGCAGGAGCCTTTATCCTGGGCAGGATTTCTAAAGGGAAAAAATAATAGGATAAGTATGGAAAAGCCCAATCCTCGGATTGGGCTTCTTTTGTATGGGTTGTCTGCACTTCCATTGGCTTCTTTACTTAAAAAGACTTCAAAAAGCAAACTTCTAACTGCAGACTATTCTTTTTCCTTTATTGGTTCTAGGTAACTATCAACAAGACTTCTGAAATTAGCTACTTGTTTTTCTCCTAACAGGGTACTGGCAGACTGCAAGGAGTGTAGGGCGCTTTGGACCAAAAACTTTCTTGGTGTCCTGGTTTTTATAACTTCATCCTGAATAAATTCTAAAAGCTCAAGGTACTTATCCTGTTCGTCAATATGTTGCAAAGATTTAATTAAAGGCTGAAGGACCTCTTTAAATTTCTCCTGGAAGATTTGATTTTTTTTGCTGCTTTGAGGAAGCCAGGCTTCCAATAACTCGGGCTGTAAAAGCTGCTCTCCCGTTAACGATACTTCCTCTACTATTTTAACAATCCTATCTACGCTATACCTTGTGATTTGATGGATACTAGTACTTTTCCCCATTGCCATGGTGCTATATTTAAGATTATGCTGAAGTATTCCCATAAACATTATAGAACAATCCAGTAAGAAGGTTTTTTTTTTCTCTCCAAACAAATCAATAAATCGTTGATATAGCCAATGGAGGAGCCTTAAGTGGTTTCGTTTGATAAATTGCCTTAGCTCCGGATCGTTTGAAACAAAAACTTCTTCAAAAAGAGAAAGGAGCTTATGCTTCCTATTTGAGTTTAATTGTAATTCAATTTGTTTAACGAAGATTTCAAGGTTGGCTGGATCCTGGCCTATGAGCAGGTCATTTCGCTCCTGTTCCATCATTTTCGTTATACTTTTAAAAACGGCGATTAATAACTCGTTTTTGGATGAAAAATAGTTATAGAAGGTTCCTTTGGAAATTCCACTGTAATCCAAAATATCCTGAATGGAAGTAGCCTGGAAACCTTTATCAATAAATAATTCGCGAGCCTTGTTTACAACAAGCTGTTTTCTGTCATTCATTTTATCACCTGAAAAATCAAATTATACTGACTGTATAATAACCATGCTACTCTATATCGCTGATTATACCAAACCTTTTAGGGAAGCGAAATTTTTCTGTTGAAATATTTGTACCGTTAGTATATTATAATCTTTATGCGAAATGAGTAATGGAAATTATAGACTAAATTATATATAGGGGGATAAAGAATGGAAGACGTAAAAAAGGCTGATCGTCCGCCTTATGGAATTATTGCGGTTCTTATGATTGGAGCCTTTATTGCATTTTTAAATAACACGTTATTAAACATAGCGCTTCCTTCCATAATGAAGGATTTGAAGATAGAAGCGGCTACTGTACAGTGGCTGACTACGGGATTTATGCTTGTTAATGGAATATTGATACCTTCAACTGCCTATTTAATTCAAAAGTATACGGTCCGCCGATTATTCCTTGCTGCGCTGGGATTATTCACGTTTGGTACAATAGTTGCGGGCTTTGCCCATGTATTTCCTTTATTGTTGACGGGAAGGCTTCTTCAGGCTTCAGGTTCTGCAATCTTAATGCCACTGCTCATGAATGTAATGCTTGTAAGCTTCCCAATTGAGAAAAGGGGAGCAGCAATGGGTGTTTTTGGTTTGATACTTATGTTTGCTCCAGCTATAGGACCAACTTTATCAGGCTGGATAATCGAACATTATGATTGGAGAATGCTATTCCATTTTGTCACACCTATTGCGTTTATTATCCTTTTAGTAGGATTTTTTATGATAAAGGATAAAAAGGCAAAAGTAGATTTACGTTTGGATATTTTATCACTTCTATTATCCAGCATTGGTTTTGGCGGTATTTTATATGGGTTTAGTTCTGCCGGAAGCAAAGGGTGGGACAGCCCTCTGGTATACGGAACAATTACTGTTGGGGTTATTTCCTTACTTGTATTTATAGTCCGGCAGATCAAAATGGAAACGCCGCTGCTAAACTTTAGGATTTATAAATATCCTATGTTTGCTTTATCTTCGGTTATTACGATGGTAGTTAATATGGCCATGTTCTCTGGCATGCTGCTTTTACCTATTTATGTACAAAACCTTCGCGGAATCACGCCGATGGACGCTGGCTTACTTTTAATGCCAGGTGCTATATTAATGGCGTTCATGTCACCAATTACTGGAAGGCTTTTTGATAAAGTAGGCGGAAGGATTCTTGCGATTATTGGTCTAATTATAATGACTGTGACTACCTACCAGTTTAGTAAGCTTTCTCTTACCACTACTTATACACATCTAATCATTTTATACTCTGTTCGGATGTTTGGGATGTCTATGATCATGATGCCAGTTTCAACAAATGGTTTGAACCAGCTGCCGAGAAGATTTTATCCTCATGGTACGGCCATGAATAACACACTAAACCAGGTAGCGGGTGCAATTGGAACAGCATTAATGGTAACAATAATGACAAATCGTGCAGAATCAAAAGGTAAAGAGCTTGGCGCAGCTGCTTTGAAAAAAATGACTGAAGCTGCTCAGACAACTCATAAGGCGCCAAGTCCGGCAGCTATTGCAGAAATGAAACAGCACATCACAAACCAGGCGCTTTTAAATGGAATCAATTATTCCTTCTTAATAGCAACCTTTATCGCCGGTGTAGCTCTTGTCCTTGCATTTTTTATTAAACGTTCAAGACCAGCTGAGGATTCTATTGAACAAAATGCGGATCAACAAAGAACAATGACAAAAAAATTAGCAGAAAATTAAAAGGATGGCGCATTTGCGCCATCCTTTATTTATTATCTGACATTTCCTGACTTTCGGAAGAAAGATATTAAGATTAACAATAAAACAGTAGCAACACAAACAGTTGAACCAATAATATTATCCTTATTGAAAAGAAATGAAATGAAAATAAACAGCAGGGATACGATAGCAATAATATTGGTGATCGGGAACCATTTTAATTGAAAAGTCGGATTTGCTTTGTACCCCTTTCTAAGCTTAATTTGTGCTGCAACGATGGCCAACCAAATTAAGATAACCGTAAATCCAGGAATGGACATCATATAGCCGATAATTCGATCAGGGATAAGGTACGCTAATGTTACTCCTCCAAGAATAAAGACACTTGTAATCATTATTCCATTAAGTGGAATCCCTTTTCTTGTTGTTTTTAATAAGCTTTTTGGAGCCTCGCCGCTTTGGGCCATGCTAAAGAGTGTTCTTGATGTAGCGTAAATTCCTGAATTTGCTGCAGACAATACTGCTGTTAATAGAACAAAGTTCATAATGGAGGCTGCTCCAGGAAGTCCCGTAATACTAAATACCTGTACAAACGGACTATCTGCTGAAGAGACTTTGTTCCATGGAATCATTCCACAAATAATCAAGATAGGAAGGATATAAAAAATTATGACCCTCCATACAGCACCTTTAATAATGCCTGGCAGTACTTTTTCAGAATTCTTTACCTCGGTAACGGTGACCCCAATGAGTTCAGCGCCGCCATATGAAAACATAACAACTAAAAGAGCACTCAAAGTGCCGCTTATTCCGTGGGGGAAAAATCCACCATGTGCTGTATAGTTTGAGAGTGGATCATGAACCTGGCTTGGAAGAACCCCGAATAATATAAGAGCACCCAAGAAGATAAAAGCGATAAGCGCCAAAATTTTAATTCCTGCGAACCAAAATTCCATCTCTCCATAATTTTTCACCTGAAAAAGGTTAATGCCGATGATAACCGCCGCACAAATAAAACTTAAAATCCATAAAGGAGTGGAAGGGAGCCAATACTGCAAAAAACTTCCGGCTGCGAGCAGTTCTACAATGGTAACGAGAATCCAGTTAATCCAGTACAGCCATCCAACGATAAATGAAATTCTATATCCAAAGGCTTTATGGACGAGATTCTGCACATTTAAATTTGGATAAACAATCGCCATTTCTCCGAGGGCAGCCATTACAATAAATAGCAGCAAACCTCCTGCTAAATATGCAAGAACTACACTTGGGCCAGCAAGATTCAATGTATCCGAACTTCCTTTAAAAATTCCCGTACCAATCATTCCAGCCAAAGCAATAAATTGAACATGCCTTGGCAATAATCCTTTTTTTAATTGATGGTTATTCTCCATGCTGAAATTCCTCTCATTATAAAATAAAAAAGTCCCTGCTAAATATATCAGCAGGGACGATTGGACAATCGCGGTACCACCCTCATTGCAAACAGAAACTGTTTGCCACTCATTAAGATAACGGCTATACCGTCCTTTCCTTATCTAAAAGAAAAAGCTGCTCAGGAAATGTAATTCGTTTCTGCTCTTGTACTGATTTTCACCGGCCACCAGCTCTCTTTAATCAAAAAACAAAAACTACTGCGTTTCCATCAACGCATTTTATATTAACTTTTATTTTTTCGCTTAAACGCTTTTAAGTGATAAAGCATTTTATATTAATATATCATATTTTATTAGCATGTCAATCTGATAATATGGAATTTGGTTTATAGGAAGGTATTTACCCTGTCTACTCCAAATAAAACTGCCTAAAGTAAATTTGGAATATCTTTAGTAGAATATTATTCAAAGAAGTTAGAAGAGGATAACATTAAAAGGAGGCACAAGTTCATGTGCCTCCTTCATAACTAGATTATTACTTCACAGAGCTGTTGAAGTTATAGAAGAATTTTGCAGAGATTGAGCCGTCCGCATTTTCCTTAATGTCTGTTACATGGATTCCTGAATCGGCTGGAGTTGAGCTATAGCCCTTCCAGAAGTAGTAGGAACCAGTATGGACATTGCTTGTTACTGGAGTAAGGCTGCTTCCTGTTTTGAAGAAGTCACCAGCATCTCCGCGGTTTACGTAATGCTCAAGGTCATATTTACCATCAGCTTGAACAACAGACAAACCATAATGAGAGATTACTGTTCCGTTTGCTAAAGTAATAGACTGGTTGGATTGGAAACGCTTGTTCATCCAGTTTTCAACGTTATTAGGGGTACTGTACTTATTAAGAACATTTTGGTCTACATGCCATGCAACCAAACCATGGGCATCTTTACCTTCACGAATTAAGCCTTTGTTAAAGCCTTTTTGCTGAACGTTTTCAAATAGGAAGTACTCCGAACCGTTAGAGCCAGGAACCTCCATTTTCACAATGCCATCATTAGAGTTTGCTTTGTTAACTGCCTTAAGAGTTATTTCTTTTACCCCATCTGCAGGTGTAACATTCATTGGGGTTGCCCAGCCAAGGAACATTTTTGAATATGGATCAAAGTTAACTGGTGAATTTCCAGAGTATTGGTCAGCGTCAGGGTAACGCATCCATGAACCGCCTGCCATCATAGAATAGTTGCCATCACCTTGAGATGTGTAGGCCGTGTCATATAAGTCAGGAAGCCCAAGTGCATGGCCAAACTCATGCGCAAATACGCCAGCCTGTCCTGGGTATGGACCGGTTTTTGAAGCTTGATCATATCCGCTAGTCGCAGCATTAAATCCGGCAACGTTACCGCCAATTTCTGGTTGGATATTGTAATTGTTTACTAATACTCCGTCATAAGTATGATCTTGTATGAATTGTGCATACCAAGTATTCCATTCTTCATCTGATTCAATACCATCACGGTTTATATCGTCAGCACCAAAACCAGTTTCATAATATTTTCCATAATAAAGTGCACTTAAAGCGTTCCATTTATGTGACCAAATTTGTGCAGGGTCACCACTGAATTCAGCACCTGTTCCTTCATGAACTATAAAAACGTTAGGAACTTGCCCCTTAACTGCATATTTTGAGTAGTCTACTACACTATCAGCAGCTTTGAAAAGATCAGAAACCAATTCACCATTATGGGCATCGCCATTTACATTTCCATTTACATATTTTCCGTTTTCTGCATATTTTCCATCCTGGTCAAGATAATAGGAAGCGCCTTTTGGCAGTTCAACCCAAACAAGGTCGGTATTATCTTTTTTCACTAGGGTAACTTTACCGTAGCTTGATTCCTTGTAAATGTTTTGCATTGTGCTGTCGGTCGGTGCCTTTACACCATTAAATTCAGCATATTGTTTAAACTCATCGAGCTCGTAAGGATTATAGTGATCTCCAAAAATTAGATCATCAAAGTATTTAGCTGGAACTTGTCCCTTTGGATCACCCTTTGGCTCGTCACCATCTTTAAACTTCGCCAAGATCACAAGTACGGGAACATCCCCTGTTGCTGCTTTAGTAGATAGTTGTGCTTTTCCCGCTTGTTCAAATTTAGCGTCCTGGTTGGCAATTTTCTCTGCAGGATCGTTTTTTTCAATGTCTTTGCCCAATTGCTTTGCCTTATCCGCTAATTCAGGAGCGGCACCCACATAATGAGCCAGGCTCAGTCCGTATGTAGAATTTGATTGTGCTTTTACTGCAGTTGCATCGTGAGTTTGTAGACCTGCCAAACCGATACTTCCGGCCATTGCCAGAGCTAAAGCTGACTTAGAAAGAACTTTTAACAATAACATCCACTCCTTTAAAAATTTTACATTTCAAATATATCAGAATAATTTGTTTTCTATCAACGAGACTATTTCTCCATTTTTTTCAAAAGAGGAGACAAGTTTCAGGTCAAAAGGTCTTGAACCAGGTGATTAATTACAATATAAGTAAAAATACTAGGTTTAAATATCTATTTAGTAGTTTTTTGTGAGGGTGAAACTTCCTGGTTTTTGTCGAAAAGTTTTTAGGTTATCTAAAGTTTCGACTAACTAAAGCTGCAAGAATAGAGGGATTGTTCATTCATTTAATAGAAGTTACAATAATATTAAACTTGTAAAGGAGAAATATATGGAAAATAATTGTTTCAAGCATACTTGAGTAAGAAGTGATTGAGGACATTCTTCGATTACATCAGTCTATTTTTAATGTAAAGGAAATACCTGGATTAAAAGATAAACAAACTCTTACTTTACATTGGCCTTAGAGATGGGAAGTTTACAGGATAAAAAAGAGTTATGCACTTAGCGAGAGGAAGTTTAACTGCTTGGATTGGCGGAGTAGATAGGCCAGCAGGAACCATGGAATCGCTTCAAAGCTTATCGAAGTTCAGCATCCATGCTTGCGAGACCAGGCTTATAAAATTGTCCAAACAAAAAATAAGTGGAAAAATATGCTGATCTTAAATTTAAAGCATGGCTTTGACATTATTGGTACCTATACGGATGATTTTGGAGAGCCCAAAATCATTTTAGAGAAAAAGCTAGAGGAAGATATAAAATGAAAAAGTGGCTAAGTATATTGTTTATATGCGGGCTTGTATATGTGGGAGTTTTGCAATATAAAATTTACCAATACAAAGAGGCTGATGTTCCAAAGGATGCTGATTATGTGATTGTTCTTGGTGCAAGGGTAAAAGGAACGGTTCCTTCTTTAGCTCTGAAATACCGTATAAAAACTGCAGCGGAATATTTGAAAAAACATGACCATGTGGTTGCAATAGCTTCTGGTGGACAGGGAAGCGGAGAAAAAATCTCCGAAGCAGAGGCCATTAAACAGGGGTTAATGAAAAGGGGAATAGAAGAATCGAGAATTATCCTCGAGAATAAATCTACTACCACCTCTGAACATCTAGATTTTTCTAAAAAACTGATTCCTTCTAAAGCTAAAAAAGGGTTGATTGTTACTAACGACTTTCATATGTACCGGGCCATGAGTATGGCCGAGGATGACCAGCTTCAAGTATCTCCACTGCCGGCAGAAACCCCTTGGATTGCAGTTCCTAAATCTTATAGCCGTGAATACCTGGCTATTACAAAATATTATCTGCTCAAGTTTTTATAGGTTCTAGGAATTTAAAAACAGCCGGATTAGATTGGAGGCCACTGAAAAAGTCCTTAAAGAATGGCGGTTGTTAAATTGGCCGGTTGTTTTCCACTCCAGGATGCTTCGCTTTCCGCGGGGCGTGCGGTGAGCCTCCT
>NZ_JBYTCJ010000046.1:0-25355 GCF_058790155.1 Neobacillus sp. FW104-15D2 | reverse complement strand
CCCGGTACAATACCGGGGCCACCTATTAGCAATATAGGCTCTTTTATATGACTGTCCGAATTAAGGGGTATATATCATAGAATCCCTCTCTCTTTTTGATTCGGCATAATAGAGGAGTGGTTTCGCGGGATTTTCTATAAAGTTGGCGGAATTGAGGCGTAGTTTGGCGGAAATATCTATAAAATTGGCGGAATAGAGGCGTAATTTGGCGGAAATATTATTAAAATTGGCGGAATTGAAGTACTGCTTAGAGGACAAATAGTAATATGGGGTAAACTTTGTGACCGAAATCCTCATCCAGAAGGAAAAAAGGTAACGAAGAGGGACGGTTAGTGACCGAAATCCTCATCCAGAAGGAAAAAAGGTAACGAAGAGGGACGGTTAGTGACCGGTACTTCATCCAGACAGAAAAAAGGTAAGGTAAGAGAATTCTTTGCGTGAAAAGAATGATAATGAATGGTGGAGTTAATATCTATAGCTCTTTGAAGAAAAATAAAGCAAGAGATTTTTTGGGCAAATAAAAACGCCCGTATCCATACAGGCGTTTGTTATTAGGCACTTTTAGCTAATTTTCTTTTACGTAAAATCCGTTTTTCAAGATAATAGGTTACAACAGTAAGGACACCAAAAATCGCAAAATAGTTCAAAATTACGAGAAAGGGGCTTCCTCCGCCTCGGCCTTCTTGTCGTTCGCGTCCGTCAAATCCTTCATGCCTACCATTAAATTCTCCAGGCGGTGGCCCTTGGAAATCAGAATCATTCTTAGACTGGAATACTGGCCTCTCACCATTTGCTTCGAATCTTTTTCCTTCTACATTTCCGTTACCTGCAGAGGAAGTGGAGGCAAACCATTGGATTCCGCCTGCCAGGATAGCGATTGAGAGTATGGCTGAAACAATCGCTCCTTTTCTCCATTTTCCTTCTTTAAACTTAAACATTTTCTTGCATATTCCCATTATCCATTTCCAATGAACACCGATATGAATTCCAACCAAAGCGAGTGTCACATTAGATGAAAGGTTATGGAGTCCCCGAATGCCACGGCTTCCTTCAATGGCAAGACTAGGCAAGACAACTCTTGAAATAAGGATACCTGTAATGATAATAGTTGCCATTGAAATTAGTAAAAGTATGTTTAATGCATAACTAAAACGTGTTTTTCCAGGAAGAGTAGGATTAAAAATTTTCTTAGTAGTCTGGATTACCCAGCGGAAGTTTAGGCCGATATGGGTAAGGATGGCTACTCCAATGACAAGCCCGGCAATCTCATGAAAAGGCAGTCCATTGAGGACCCTAGGGTTCATTAGTAAAGCAAATGTGATCGCCATTAGTAAATCTAGTGTTATTCTGATTATATTCTTTTTCAAATTCATCCCTCCAACGGTCCTTATACTAACAGGCAAACCTTAAGAAATTCTTAAGATTTCATTTTTTACTAAATTAATTACTTATTTGAAAGAAAATTACCAAAAACAGGAGGGTGGGGGAGGAATCTAACTTAAATAAATAGAAGAATAAAGAACTCCTTAAAGAATCGCGAGAAATGGGAGATGCAGTTAGCCATTATTACTGATATTCTCCTTCGTTCATATAATCGGTTGCAGGCTGCCAACACGGGATTTTATTCTTAAAATATTTCACGGTAATCAAATTTAAGTAGGGGGTGATTTACCATTAGCGGTTTTATTGTTGAATTGCTAGTTGATCTCGCAGGTGAAATCATTGGCCATTTCATCCCGGAACGAGCTCTTGAAACAAAATTCCAGAAGAATATTAACAGATTAATGGTAGAACCCTGGTTTTGTGAATTGGAAAAAGATTTTAGATATGAATACATCATCTACCAAAATAGCAAAGTGAAGCGATTTTTAAGCAGTGAAAAAAATATAAAAATGATCACCAGTATGGATGAGGAGAGAGAAAATTTCATTAACCTAATTAGAGAGGAGCATGTCAGATTTATAAAAGGTCGATAGCTAAAAGATTTTAAAATGGGGCGGCTTAAATTAGGCCGCTCTTTAATATGGGATCATCTTTTAAAACACCGTTGTTATCTGAAGGGAATACATTATTGTATTAGGCAAATAACAATAACTTTTTAGAAGGTGTAATTGATGAAAACGAAAGAAATTGGAGCTTTGTTTGCATTAGCCGCCTTATGGGGCTCCTCGTTTTTATTTGTTCGAATTGCATCACCGGCAATTGGTCCGTTTCTTACCGCCCAAGGCCGTGTTACATTTGCTGCGGCTGGTTTATTGATTTACGTATTTCTAATCGGACAATCAACCCTGTTCAGGCAAAAATGGAAACAATATCTAATTGTGGGGGCATTGAATGCTGCAATTCCATTTACACTTGTGGCAATAGCTTCGCTTCAATTGAATTCTTCTTTATTATCCATCATTAATTCCCTTACTCCTTTATTTACAGCACTTGTTGCCTGGGGCTGGCTGAATGAAAGGTTAACTATAAAAAAGTGGGCAGGTATTTTTATTGGTATTATTGGAGTAATTATATTGGTTGGCTGGAGCCCCATTCCTCTTACGTTAAAGGTCATTGCTGCTATTTTCTGTTCGATATTTTCTACGCTTTCTTATGGTTTGGCCGGTGTGTATGCTAAAAAAACTTTTGAGAGTGTCCCTCCCGCAGCTGTTGCCTTTGGACAGCAAATGGGTGCTTCCTTAATAATCCTTCCATTTAGCGTATTAAATTTGCCTAAATCCCTATCTGCCGTAACTCCTATTGTTTCATTTTCCGTTTTGGGAGTAGCCCTTTTAAGTACTGCAATGGGCTATCTTGTTTATTACTATTTAATTAAAAACATAGGACCAACTAAAACGGTAAGTGTGACATTCATGATTCCTTTGTTCGGTATGATTTGGGGAGTTTTATTTCTAAATGAACATATAACCATAGGAATGGTTGTAGGTCTTTTAGTAATTTTGAGCAGCATCTTCTTGATTTCAGATATACAAATAAAAAGAAAAAAAACGGAATTAATAAGCCGCTCTTAAGATAGTAGTTTTAAAATGTTCAGTAAAAACAGAACCTAGTTACAACAGGTTCTGTTTTTGTGATGAAGCATTTACCTCAGGGGGTACCCAATATAACACTCTAGTGCTATAATATAAATACTGAAGATATGGAGATGATTAATGATGACATGGGCTGTTGTGGTTTCTATAATTCTCATCAGTTTAGTTAAAATATTAATGACTTGTCTTCCAACCGGTGTTGTGGAATGGCTAATTAGTAAATTTGAAGTGCATTCAAAACTTAAAAGCGAAGATGTTACGGTTACGATTGATGATAGACGCTTGGAAGGGCAAGCCAAAATTCAAGTTATTCATGAATTTAATAACGCTGCATTTTTAGAAAGAAATTATATCTGGCCAGGGAACGAGCGATTATATTTAAACCCTGAAAACAGTGGAACTCGCTTGGTTATAGATACGAAAAAAGGCAAGAAGGACGTTAGGACGTTTGTGTTTATTTACAACGATCGCATTGATGTTGTAAAAAAATTCAAGAAAAAAGTAAAGGCGTATATTTTGCTTTCTGATAACCTCCAAAAGCTGTCTTTGAAGGACATAGGGAATGTCATTTAAATAAGAGTATGATTAGGTGCATTGGTCCAAAAGGATTAATGCATTTTTTGTTTCAACCCACAATATGATTAAAATAAAATCCTCGGTTAGAAAAGAAAAGTAGGAAATTAGGACAAGTACACAATCAAAGGCTACATTTTTTTAATATAGCTATATTAAAAAGGAGATTACGAATGGCGACTATACCTAATTTCCCTGAGCAATTTCTTGATGAGCACTTAAGATGGCATAACATGCATATGGATATGCGATCACAATCTGGAAGTGGAATGGAATTCCTCGATTTTCATCGTAACTTTATACAGAAAACCTTAAGCTGGTATCATCAGCAAGGGTATAACCCACGCAGGGTAGAACCATGGTCTTCGATTCCAATGGAAATTAAAAGGCATCCAGCATGGAGCAAAACTTTAGATGAAGCTGAAAATCGTATTACTAGAAATCTTTCATCGTTTGGTTCGGCTGATGAACTGGGCAGTTTTATCCAAAATTCTAATCTTCATGCTGCTATACACATGCTCGGAGCGGATGTTTTTGACGAGGATGATTTTAGTCAGGTGGCACGTGCACCAAGGAGTACTCTCTTCTATAACTGGCATGGGCTGATTGATAACTGGTACAATCAGTTTGAAAATAGAAATAGAGGATAATTGAAACTGGCACGGCTAAAGCCGCAAGCCCTACACCATAACCATAACAGCTTAGGTAAAGCACATAGAAAACAAATAGAAAAGCAGTGGATTTTTCCAAAAGAAATTCACTGCTTTTAGTATTATATAGGCAGTTATATTTATTGTTATATCCGACTCGTTCCTTAGATTTATTGATTGAGTTAACAGTGGGTACGTCTGAAAGAGAACTCAAATTAAAAGAAACTCGTGATTTTTGGACAGAATACATAATAATGTTATGTAAACTAAATGAATGCCATTCTATCACTCAATTAAAGGTAATTAAGTTTATTTGAAATAGGAGGCACTGTTACTAATATCTTTGGATATTTTTTTTCAAAATGAAGGTTTTAACGGAATAAAAGCGAATTCTTTTTATGAAGGTCAACTAAAATGGAGGAATGAATATGTCTGAAGCTTATCCTATTTTAGAAGGTGCGGAACCGTTCTACTTTGAAGGAAATCGAGTGGGAATCTTAGTATCTCATGGTTTTACAGGATCGACCCAGAGCATGCGGCCTTTAGGTGAGGCGTATGCTGCAGCCGGTTATACGGTTTGCGGACCGCGTCTTAAAGGGCATGGTACACATTATGAAGATATGGAAAAGACAACCTTTCAGGATTGGATTTCCTCGATAGAAGAGGGATATGAATGGTTAAAACAGCGTTGTGATACTATCTTTGTTACTGGTCTTTCAATGGGAGGTACACTGACACTTTATATGGCAGAAAAATATCCGGAGATTCGTTCGATTGTCCTGATAAATGCGGCTGTGGATATTCCTGCAATGGACCCGGTGAGGCAATTAGAAGGAGTCAGATTTTTAGATGCAATTGGATCCGATATTAAAAAGCCTGGAGTGAAAGAACTGGCTTATGAAAAGACTCCTGTCCAATCAATTAAAGAAATTTTACGATTTATGGATGATGTAAAGGAGAATCTATCAAAAGTTACATGTCCTACATTAATTTTTGTTTCCAATGAAGATCATGTGGTACCGCCAGATAATGCACAAATCATTTATGAAGGTATTACTTCCGAAACAAAAGAAATCCATCAACTGAGTGATAGTTACCATGTTGCTACTCTTGATAATGACCAGCAGGTAATTTTAGAAAGAACGTTAGATTTTATCAAAAAAGCTATTTGAGGA
Source organism: Neobacillus sp. FW104-15D2 (assembly GCF_058790155.1). Classification (NCBI taxonomy): domain Bacteria; kingdom Bacillati; phylum Bacillota; class Bacilli; order Caryophanales; family Bacillaceae; genus Neobacillus; species Neobacillus sp. FW104-15D2. Next base: position 19,922 of record NZ_JBYTCJ010000046.1, on the reverse strand, counting down.
GACAATTGATTGTCTTCTTTTTTTGCCGATAATAGGGATCGATAATATCAAATTAGCAGAACAATCGCTGGCTTTCCGCTGCAATTATATGTACCTAAATACAGAAAAAAAAGAAGCCTTTTACGGCTTCTTTCAATATGTGAATTTATCTGTGAGTTTTTGTACGCTTGGATTCGATACGTTCAAATTCTCTAATTTTATCAGATGTCGTAGTGATAAATGTATTTTTAATTTGAAGAAAAATATGGTTTAACATGAATAATTCCTCCCCTTTGCGGGTTGATTAGTACTATATGGTTATTATAAACCTCTGCTTCCTCTAATGGAAGTATCTCCCAAATACGCAGAATAGGAAAATAACTTGAAATTTTATGAAAATTGAAGAAGTATATCCAATTACAATGAAATTAAAAAATCCCATTTTAGCAGATGCAAAAATGGGGGGGAAGTGCATTGTTTAACTAAACCCAACTTCAAATTTTTTTAGCGTAGATAGGATTGCCCAAATGGCTCCCCCGGCAAGAATGGAACCCCACCAGGTAAACTGGAAGTTTGGACCGAACTTTGGTATTAAAAGATTTATTACAATGAAGATTAACATGGAAAATACTGCGAAAAGACCTACTATTATCATATCTTTTTTTTCATTAGATTTGTTTTTAAATAGCGATTGCCTAATGATCCTAAAAATATACCATACACCAAATAAGGTGATCCCCAAAGTAACAGCAAACTCAATAAGAATGCTGATTGGATACACAGTTGTGGTGATATCCTTGAATTGTGAGGCTATAAGGAAAATCGCTCCTCGAATCATTAACAACCAACTGACGATATTAATCACAATTCCGCTAATGAAAGAAAATACATTTCGTTTCTTTTCCTTCGGTAAATTTTCTATAATTTCATCAGCATAGCCTTGGGGATCATCACCGAAAATTTCTTGTGCTGTCTTAGCTTCCTGCTGGCCATCCAGAAGGTGATCAAGCATCTCGATTAATACTTCCTCGGACTGTTGCTCGGAAAGAGTTAATTGCAGACGAATGTAAAGTAACATGTCCATATAGTATTTTTCATTCTCCTGGTTAAGAAGCTCTCGTTTTCTGTTATTCTCCTCAATTAATTGTTTGGCCTTCACGGTAAATTCCTCCCTTTAAATAAAGAATTAACTGGATTAACGATCTGTTTCCACTCATAGACAATGGTATTAAGTGACTCTTTTCCTTCAGCTGTCAATCTATAATATTTTCGGTTGGGACCTGCTTCAGAGGGCTGCAGTTCTCCCTTTATAAGTCCATTTTTTTGAAGTCGGAGCAAAATAGGATAAATAGTACCTTCGCTCACATCTGCCAATCCGATTTCCTGAAGCTTCCTGGAAAGTTCGTAACCATAAACAGGTTCCTTTTCAATAACAGCCATCACACATCCATCCAAAATTCCTTTTAATAATTGACTTCTTAATGACATTTTATAGCTTCCTTTCTTACTCCTTATTAATAAGGCAAATTAGTCAAGGTCAGCTATTTTGTTTAACAAGATAGCTAAACAAAAAAATAACTACTTTGTTATGCATGATAGGTAAATATATTTTATCCTTTTTATTCCATTAATGTCAATTACAATTTATTAAGGAAACAAGGGTAATATTTTTGCTTCAAGTATTTGTCTTTAAAAAACATCGTAACACATGACAGCAGATAGGAATATTTAACAAACAAATAGGTTTTTTTGATATTAGAAAAGTCGGAAATGATCATTACACTCATAGGGTTCTTAAGTCAAAGAAGGTAAGAATTTTTTAAAGAGCAGAGAGATGGGGTAAGACCTATAATATAACGAACACTGGGAGGATGTTTATATGAAAAAATCGACAAAGAAGGTTGTTTGGAGTTCATTGCTTTCAGCATGAGGCGCGCTCATGGCTACGGCAGCTTATAGAAAAGTCCAGAAAATAACTATTAAATTTATTGAAGATATCGATAAGAGGAACAATGAAAATAGGACCAAATAAAAAAATCCTATTAGATTACGAAAACACTTAAACAGAAAAAAAGAGCTGATTTAAGTTGTTATCAACCATTAAGGATATGAAGCTAGTATAAATGTTAGGTGCATTGTTTGAAGAAGATCAAAGCAGTTATTAAAGGTATCAAAAAGATAAAATTCCTGGGGTTTGGGTTAGTTGAATTTAATTGACGCAATATTAGGAATAATATATAGTGAGTAAAAAAAAGAAAACTCACAAGAAGCAGTCAAGATATTTTCTGCGAATTTTTTGGGAAACCAAAAGAGAGGCAGGATAAACCATAGCATCTTGGCTTGCTTTTTATTTATTAATAATAACTCATTTGGGGGCTAAGAAATGATAATCAGGGAAGCGAAATTATCTGATGCTGAAGGGATAGCAAAGGTGCATGTTGATTGCTGGAGAACGACATACAAAAATATCATCCCTGACAGCTATTTAGACAGTCTTACTTATGACAAGAGGACACCTCTATGGATAAATAATATTTCAAGGAGCGACAATTATGTTTTTGTTGCCGAAAGTAATGAGGGGGAAATTGTTGGATTTGCCGACGGAGGAAGACGGGAAACCAATGACGTCGAAAATTCTGGTGACTTAACTTCCATTTATATCCTAGAAAAATACCAAGGCAAAGGAATTGGAAACAAGTTGGTCGAGAAATTGTTTTCAACATTTAATGAGTTAGGATACAAAAAAGTATTTGTTGAGGTATTAGAGGATAATAAGTCCAGGTTCTTTTATGAAAAATTGGGTGCGGAACTTTACAAGTCGACAACAATTGAAATCCAGGGTAAAGAATTAAATTTATTGATTTACGAGTGGCAAAGCTTAAATTCTTTACATTTAATCGATAAGGAAAAGACTACTTGATAGCAGGATACACTCAGAGGGCAGGTGAGAAAGGGAGAATTATGAGCAAAATCCCAGAAGATGTTTATCAACTATTGAATGATTATATTAGCTTATGGAAAAAACGAATGCCGAATCAACTTGAAGGATTATATTTACACGGCTCAATTGTACTTGATGCATATATTAAAGATTCAAGTGATATAGATTTTATTGCTATTACTGAGAATCGTTTATGTGAGGATGAAATAAAGGCTTTATCGGAGATCCACCACATTATTTCCAATAGATATAAAAAGCCAGAAATGGATGGGGTATATATTCTCTGGGAGGACTTAGGTAATATTGCAACTCATTATAACTCCTATTACCCATACTACAATGGAGGAAAAATGGGCTTTGACACTCATTTTAACCCCGTTACTTGGTGGCTCCTTAAAACAAGAGGAATGAACATTTTAGGACCAGACAGAAAAGAACTTAAAATTGAACTTAACAAACAGGACCTGATTTCTTTTGTGCTGGAAAATATGAAAACCTACTGGGCAACTCGTTTACATAGATTAGAGAATTCAAAGGAGAATCTACTAAAACTTTCTGCTCCAGAAATTGATTTTGAAATTGAATGGACCGTCCTTGGATTGTTACGTCAATATTATACCTTAAAAGAATATGATATTATTTCAAAACTTGGCGCGGGGAATTACGGATTGATACATATGACACAAGAATGGCACAGCATCATTCAGGAAGCAATAAATATTCGCAGAGGTGTGAAGGACAGGATTTTCCCTACTAAAGAGGAGAGAATAAATTCTGCTTTAAGCTTTCCTAAATATTTAATGAAACACTGTCAGCAACTGGTCTAATTTTAAATATAAAAAAACAAAAAAGCTCGTCATGAAGGACGAGGTTTTTTCGTTTTAAAAACAGGTTTTTATCAGGTTAATTGGAATAGTTCATTTAGCTGTTTAACTAACTCTTTTGCACCATCCGGGCTTAAGATAATTTTTCCATTTGCCAATTTGCGGTTTTTATCTGTTATTTCTCCAGTTAAAGAACATGCCATATCGACGGTATATTTTTTTAGAATGATACTATCTCCATCCGTGTAAATTTCTAAAGGATCTTTTTCTGAAATGTCCAAAGTCCTCCGGAGCTCCATCGGTATTACAATACGTCCCAGTTCATCCACTTTTCTTACAATGCCAATTGACTTCATATCTATTTTTCTCCTTTTTGATAAAACTTTTCTGCTTTCAACACTAGAATACAATTTTAAAAATTTACCTTTATATCCAATTTGTGAGGAAATTAAATTCTGAGTTTAGTTGGATAGTAATTCCTTTACAATGCTAATTCTACTAGGGGATTCTTAAATTATCCTTAAAATTTACCAATTTTAAAATGAGATTTCTTCAATAAGTCGATGTTCTGGTAAAAGGTTAACAGGAGTGAGATTCTTTTCTACTTTTATTTTTTAAATTATAGGGTAGAAATATGGAGGATATGGTTCAGAGAAAGGAGTTTTTATCTTGAAGGTATTAGTAGTTGGAGCAAACGGACAAATCGGGAAGCAGCTTGTGGGGCTTTTGAAGGAAAGCAGTGATTTTAGTGTTAGAGCGATGGTTCGAAAAGAAGAGCAGATAAAAGAACTTGAAAAGTCAGGAATAGAAGGGACAATGGGTAATCTTGAAGGAACAGTAGAGCAACTAGCAGATGCTGCCAAAGGGTGTGATGCTGTCGTGTTCACAGCAGGTTCCGGCGGACAAACGGGACTGGATAAAACACTGCTGATTGACCTTGATGGTGCTGCCAAAATGGTTGAAGCGGCTGAAAAAGCAGGAGTAAAACGATTTATTATGGTTAGCGCACTTCAGGCGCACAACCGTGAAAATTGGAACGAACAAATTAAGCCTTATTATGTTGCAAAGCATTATGCTGACAGGATGCTCCTTCAAAGTGATTTAACATACACAATCATCCGCCCAGGGGGCCTTCTTAATGAACCAGGCACAGGCAAAGTGAAAGCCTCCGAAAACCTTGAACGAGGATCAATACCTAGGGAGGATGTAGCCAGAACAATACTGGCAGTTATTAAGGAAGAAAGCACATATAATAAAGCCTTTGATCTAGTGTCAGGGGGAACTCCTATCGAGGAAGCAATGAAGAATTTATAAATGTTTATTAACCCCTCTCAACTGTGGAAGGGGTTTTAGGTTTAGTTTGATTTTGATTCTAATACTCAAAATAGGCTAAAAACAAGAGAGCAAGTGGCGGCCAATCAAATCCCGTGTAAAATACAAGCTTAGCCCCTATACTATAGGAGAATATCGAATCGGAGGGATAAAATATGCATATTGAAATGTGGACAGACTTTGCTTGACCATTCTGCTATATTGGCAAAAGGCGTCTGGAGGACGCCATTAAGCAGATTGACCATCCAATAGAAGTAACCTATAGATGCTTTGAATTGGATCCATCAATGGAACGAAATATAAAAGAAAACATGTATGAAAAATTAGCTCAGAAATACGGCATGAGTATAGTTCAAGCAAAAGCAAACACTCAAAATATGGTGCAAATGGCGAAGGAAGTTGGATTGGATTATCAAATGGATACACTTATTCTAACGAACACCTTTGATGCTCATCGTTTGACCTTGTTTGCCAAAACACAGGGCTTAATGAAGGAAATGACGGAACGGATTTTACGCGCCTACTTTTCAGAATCCAAACATATTGGAGATCACGAAACTTTGAAAGACCTGGCAGCCGAAGTAGGGTTAGACCGGGAAGCTGTAGGGAAAATGCTTGCAAGCGAAGAAATGGCTGAAGAGGTTCATGCAGATGAGCAAACAGCTCAACAGTATGGTGTTACAGGAGTTCCATTCTACCTTATCAATAAAAAATACGCTCTTACTGGTGCCCAGCCAACTGAGGTCTTTGTTCAGGCATTGAAGAAAATCATTGCAGAGGATGAAATCACCGTTTTAAACAGTCAAGACGGACTTATCTGTGATGACGATGGATGTGAAATCCCTAAAAAGTAATACGGCTTTGCTTAATAAAATGTCATACTAGAAATGAACAACTTGTTACTAAAAGAACTAGTGTCCCAGGAAACGGGCACTAGTTCTTTTATTTTGGCAGTGTTAAAGCTAATTAATGATTTTGATTTTGAGCGGAAAGCCAACCCCAACGGAGGAAATCAACAGGAAATGATTATGGTAACAGTTTTACGAATAGCAATTTACCTTTTTAGCTATCGTATACCTATATAAAAGGTTATGCGTTTTTTGGGTAGACGGAAGATAAAATTAAACAAGACACTTGGTAGGATAAACATTGTTTTCTATAGAATTAGAGTAAAGAGATTGTCGAGGTGATGAGATGCCTCACTTCACTTCTAAGCTATAGTTTTAGGGGGATGATTAGTTGTCTGAGAAAAAACAACTGCTAAAAGTTATGAAAGCTTTTTATGATATATCAAAACCTAACCTAGTGCAGGTAATATTTAGTACCCTTGTGGCCTTAGGTCCTCCCTTAAATCTTGTATTAATATTCTTTGGGAAACCAACGAAACATTTGTTTCTTTTGATACTTTTTACGATTTTTTCATTAGTACTTATTGTTTGGATATGGCTAACTTACTACAAAGATAAAAGGGAATTCCGTAAAAACAAAAAGCATTTGGATGAACTTCTTCTACTAAGAAAACAAGAAAAAGAATTCACCTACGAAGAGCTTGAACAACGGTATATTGACATTCTCGAAAATTTAAACAGAAATGAATGAGATTTGAAAATGTAAAAGTTTCCACAAAATATATTGTAATTTTCTAATAAATGGATATAATGATTCTAAATAATGATAAAGTCACTGATAAAGAGAGTAGTTATTTGCGAAAATAAAGCGAGTCAGGGATGGTGTGAGCTTTGCATGCAGCAGGTAATGAACCGCACTTTAGAGATGTTTTCCTGAAAGTGAGTAGGGAATACCGGGGAATCACCCCGTTACCAAATGGAGTGGTTTTTATTTTATAAAAACAATTAGAGTGGTACCACGGGACTAATAAACTCTCGTCTCTTTTATTTACTAAAGAGGCGGGAGTTTTTTTATTTTGGAGGAGATAAAAGATGAACTTTAAGAATGACCTTGCTGAATGTTTGTATGAAGCTTTAAATGGCCAAATGGACAAAAGCAGATTGATTTTAATGGTTGAAAAACCAAAATTCGAGTATATGGGAGACTTGGCATTTCCTTGTTTTGAATTGGCGAAAATTTTTCGAAAGTCACCTCAAAGCATTGCAGTGGAAGTGGCTGATAAAATCGAATCTCCAGTTTTCGAAAAAATCGAAGCTGTAAGTGGATATGTGAATGTTTTTTTAGATAAAAGGAAGGTTTCTTCTGAGGTTATTAAGCATGTTCTTTCCCAAAAAGAAAATTATGGTGCATTAAATCTTGGAAATGATCAGGTTATCACGATCGACTTTTCATCACCCAATATTGCAAAACCCTTTTCAATGGGGCATTTACGCTCAACTGTGATTGGGAACGCCCTGGCATTGATAGCAGAAAAATGCAGTTACCGTCCAGTCAGAATTAATCACTTGGGTGATTGGGGCACTCAATTTGGTAAACTAATTGTCGCGTATAAAAAATGGGGGGATGAAGAAAAAGTTTTACAGCATCCCATTAAAGAATTACTTGTATTATATGTGAAATTCCATGAAGAAGCAGTAAAGGAAACCAGCTTGGAAGATGAAGCTCGTGGCTGGTTCAAAAAGCTGGAGGACGGCGATAAAGAAGCACATAGATTATGGGATTGGTTTCGTGAGGAGTCATTAAAGGAGTTTTCAAAAATATATGATTTGATGGGGATAAGCTTTGATTCCTATCATGGCGAAGCTTTTTATAATGACAAGATGGAAAGAGTGGTACAGCAGCTTAAAGAAATAAATTTACTGGAAGAATCAGAAGGTGCACAAGTAGTTTCTCTGGAGGATCTACCTCCTTGTTTAATAAAGAAAAAAGACGGAACCAGTCTTTATGCCACCCGTGATTTGGCAGCAGCCATTTATCGCCAGGAAACATATCACTTCGTTAAATCTTTATATGTAGTAGGGAATGAACAAACCTTACATTTTAAGCAATTATTTGCTGTGCTGGATAAAATGGGCTGCCAATGGCAGGCCGGAATGACTCACGTTCCTTTTGGAATGATGTTAAAGGACGGCAAAAAAATGTCTACACGAAAAGGGAAAGTGGTATTGCTAGAAGAGGTCTTACATGAGGCTATAACGCTTGCATTGAAGGATATTGAACAAAAAAATCCAAACCTTGATTCCAAAGAGGAAGTCGCCCGCCAGGTAGGGACGGGCGCAGTTATCTTCCATGACTTAAGAAACTACCGGCTTAACGATATAGAGTTCTCCTTGGAAGACATGTTAAGATTTGAAGGGGAAACAGGACCTTACGTTCAATACACTCATGCACGTACTTCCTCGTTGTTAAGAAAAGGGCAGTTTAAAGAAAGTATGGGACTTTTAAGCAATTTTGATCTCGAAGCATGGCCGATTATTACTTCCTTAATGGCTTTTCCGGAGGTAATTAAACGTGCTATGGAAGAATATGATCCATCGCAAATTGGCAAGTATGTCATTGAGCTCTCAAGAGCATTTAATAAATATTATGGTTCTGTCCGCATTTTAGATGATGAAGATTACAAGCAGGCAAGATTATCAATCGTATATGCAGTTAAGATGGTTCTAAAAGAGGGTCTTAGATTATTAGGATTAGGAGCCCCAGAGGAGATGTAAACAAAGGGATTGCTGCTGCAATCCCTTTGTTATTACACTTCTAATTGAATAAGATTACCTGATGGGTCCTCAACAATTATATCGCCATCTACACTAGTGCTCTTGTAGCCTAGATGACTTAAATCATTAACAGCCTTCGTTCTGGTCTCATTATTTGGATAAACGAGTGAAAATCTTTCCAGTCCAACACTATTCATAGGTGGTTTAGGGGCTCCGGTTCCATTCCATGTATTTAGTCCAATATGGTGATGGTAGCCGCCAGTGGATATGAATAACGCCTGATTACCCATTTTACTAACCACATTAAATCCTAAGCCCTGGCAATAAAATTCCTTGATTTTATTTAATTTAGCCACATGTAAATGAATATGGCCTATCACGGTTTCAACGGGGAGTGTCTCCCTTGAAGCTCCTTTTCCTTCCTCAAGTAGACTGTCAGCATCTAATGGATTGGTTGCCATTAGGACTTCGCCGTTTTCCCAATTCCAATTAGATGAAGGCCGGTCAACATAAATTTCGATTCCATTTCCATCGGGATCCGCAAGGTAAAGTGCCTCACTAACAAGATGATCAGAACCGCCTTGTAAAGGGTAACCAAGCTGCAGCAGGTGGTTTAATACTTTCCCTAACTCCGTCCGGTTAGGTAATAAGATGGCGAAGTGATATAGTCCGGTTGTTCTTTTTGGCTTAGGAATAACATTCTCCGGCTGTTCAATGGTAAGAAGGGGAGTATTTCCGTCTGCACTTAGTATTGCTTTTCTTTCCGTTTGTTCCAGTATTTTAAAACCAATCACATTATTGTAAAACGTAAGCGAGCGGTCTATATTTTCAACCTTTAAAAAAACCTGCCCAACATAAATACAAGGTTTCTGGTGGAAGCTTGACATTTAATGCACCTCCTTTTCTTTATCCTTTGATGTTGATTTGAATGTATACATCAGCGAGCATTTAAGATAGAAAAAGCCCGTATAGGACGGACTTTCTCATTTTTATTTTCGTAAGGTTTTGAGTGCGCCGCTCCAAGCGTTAACTTGATCAAGCATCAAGTTTACATTACTTTCATGTAATTCGGATGGAGTGAATTCACTGAAGTTTGTAAAGTCTGTAAATAATGATAAAGTTGGATGAACACGAACGTCTGCAACCAGTAATTCACCTAAAATGCCGCGCAAGTGTTCAGCAGCTCTTGCTCCGCCAGTAGAACCGTAGCTTATAATCCCAGCAGCTTTGTTATTCCACTCATCACGAGCTGAATCTAAGGCATTTTTTAAAGCACCAGAAATGCTGTGATTATATTCAGATACAATGAAGACGAAACCATCTAATGAAGCAAGTTTTTCAGGCCAAGCTTTTAATCCAGGTTCATTACCTGTACCTTCACCCAAGAATGGTAATTTAAAATCTGCAATATCCACGATTTCATAATTAGCATCTCCACGTTTATCCGCAATTTCCTTTGCCCATTTTCCCACTTGTGGGCTAACGCGGCCTTGTCTTGTACTGCCTAAGATAATTCCAATATTTAATTTTTCCATTTTTTTCTCCTCCTTATTAGCTGAAGTTCCGAATAGATTGCTAAAAAAGCTCATAACTTTCACCTCATTAAATTAAGTAAAAAGTAAATAATTTATTTTAAAATAATATATCTTGAATCTGAGATAATAGTAACTCAAAGCCAAGTTAACTGTCAATCAAAAAATCTCGAAATTGAGATATTTTCATTTTTGATGAAGGTAAAAGGTTAGCAAAGAAAGGTTAACCACAAAAAAACCCGCATCAGTTAAAGATGCAGGTTACATTTCTGATAATTAATGTTTGTGGATTTGGAAATCAATTTTTGAAAAGTAACTTCTATAAAAACTACATTATTTAAGTTCAACTTGAGGACACCTTCAAATTCAGCAATAATGCCAGCACGCAATCCCTTAGCTCCAAAACTCTCATCTAACTGGACAAAGTGCGGATAATATCACTAAAATCAGGTCGTTTTCATTAAAGGATGAATCTAAAAAAGGCAACCCAGTGGGTTGCCTCCTTTTATGAAACAGATGCCGTTGAAAGGTCCGTTGCCTTTTTCAAATCTTTGTCGGATATATCTATATTCGATTTCTTAAATTCATTTTTTAAAACCTTTTGAATCATATCTTGTGTGACTTTACCTTGCTTAACCTGCGCGGTGAGGGTATTCTTCATCTTCGCAAATGATTGTTTTGATTTTGTGCCAGTCAGTTGAATGATATGGTAGCCATATTGAGTTTTGATAGGAGCGCTGATTTGGTTTTCTTTTAACGAATAAGCTGCCTTTTCAAAGTCAGGATCCATTACGCCTGTTCCAAACCATCCCAGGTCTCCTCCTTTAGAGGCACTGGCAGTATCTGTTGATTTTTCTTTTGCTAAATCCTCAAACTTTGCCCCACTTTTAAGCTTAGCTTCTATATCATTAGCTGTTTTTTCGTCCTTTACCAAGATATGGCTGGCCCTTATTTCAGGTTTATAAGAAGCGTATGCGGCTTTTAACTCTTTATCGGTTACTTTAATTGTTTTAAGGGCGGCTTTTTGTTCCAAGAGATTTAGTTTTACAGTGTTTCTGTAGTCATTTTCATCCTTAAAACCATATTGCTGTAAAGCGGACATGAATTGGTCTCCAAGTTGGTCTTTTGCCTTTTTGACTTCCGAATCTATTTCAGCTTTAGAAACGGTATATTTTTTTGACAATACCTTTTCTGCAGCAAGCTGCTGAAGCGTCTGTGTTCCATACTTTGATTTCATAGCTTGATATAACTCATCCTGTGTGATATTCCCTGCATCGGACTTCATAACGGCACTGCTGCTGTTGCTGCATGCTGATAATCCCAAGGCGCTTATTAAAAGTCCTGCGAGCACCCATTTCTTCATTACCTCACTCCTAAATTCTTTAATTTCAAAGGGAAACATAATTCCATATATGCCTCTTTTGTTTGACTAAAAATAGAGTACATGACGAATATGAACAAAAAGTGAACAACCCATGAAGAAATAGAGAATGATGAAAAATACATAAGAAAATCCATATCATATGATTCAAAGACTAGATGAACGACATGTCTCTTAAAACAGGACCAAGTTACAAATTCCCAAAATGGAGCATCTCTTTAAAAGTGTCCATATGAAAACAAAAAGACCTATCCTTTCCGCTTTTTAAGGACCCAAAGATAAATCTACTGCATCAAAAAGTCTTGATCATTGATGGCCCGATAACCATTAATGACAGTGATGGTTTTGAGGGAGCAGTAATCCTTTATATTATGAGGAACTGCCAATTTGAGGATTTACAAGGTAAGAAAGCTATTCTGCCTCCGACTGAATCTGACTGGCATTACCTAGATGAACATCAAGGCTCCTCTGATTAAGAAGAGTTTTTTCATTTTTAATTTTTTCCTTTTAATCTTTCTTAGTATTTAAAATATAGAATTAAACTTTTCCGTTGACTAACGGAAATTATATATCTTTAAAATGTAGCGCTTTCAGTTTAGTATGGTAATGGAGATATTTAATGAAATAAAGCTTTTAAATTCAACCGCTTACATTGAAAATCAATATAAGAACTATCAATTACAACAGGGGGAAGTCCATGATAACATCAATAAGTTATATGGCTGCAATTTTAACAACTGTTTCATTTATTCCACAAGCAGTCATGATTATCAAGACCAAAAACACCTCAGGGATATCCTTGGGTATGTACTTAACTTTTACTATCGGTGTTGCTTTCTGGACAATTTATGGAATCATGGCAGAGCTAAATGCCGTCATATTTGCCAATGCGATCACTCTAGTTTTTGCTTCCATCATATTAGGATATAAAATCAATAATAATCGTAAAGTGGGACAAAAGGCAGAGGAAAGACAAATTATTTAAAAACAAATTTACTATTTGAAGAGGTACATTGATCCAATAGGATCAGTGTATTTTTTTATAGGGACAGAATGAAAATTTCTTTTTTTAAAAGGGATTATAAAAGTGAAAAAAAACAGCTTCAAGCTGAAGCTGCTAAAATTATATGGCGTCTTTCAAATCCTCTGAGTAATTTTTTGTCCTGTTTTTAAATTGCGATTCTAAAATAGCTATATCCAATTCATCTTTTTCTTTTAAGTTTTTCATTATAATCATAGAAGCATAAATTCCAATAAAGAATAAACTTATCGTAAACAACCAAGCAGCAAACATTTTATTTCCTCCTTAGGATCTTTTAAAAGTATTTTAGTTGATTTTTCAAAAATTCTATGTGACATAAATCACAAAGAGGAAATATAAATTTAGTATTAAGGCGCTGCTCTTAAAGATCAGCTTTTTAGTAGTTAAATAAACAACCGGAAAAGTTTATAGAGTAATAAAAGAGCTCTTGAAGTAATATCGACTGTAAGAGCAAGAATGAGGATGAAAAGTAACTTCCCTTATTGGTAAAATAGGTTGCAGTAAGAGTGAATGGAGGAGAAGCACCATGACAAGTTTGGAATTTTCCTTTGATGAAATGTGGGAGAAAATCCTTGCCTGTGACCGTACATATGATGGCCTCTTTTTTACCGCGGTGAAAACAACAAAGATTTATTGCAGGCCATCCTGCAGATCGAGAAAACCCAAAAAAGTAAATGTAGAATTCTATTCATCAATCAGTCAAGCGGAAGAAGCGGGTTACCGGGCATGCAAGAGATGCCAGCCTAAATCTGAACATTCCCCTCATGAAGGTATGGTAAGACAAGTGATTTCATTTCTGGTCACTCATTATAAACAGAATCTGACTATGGAGGATATTTCCTCACAAATCGGTGTTAGTCCCTTTTATTTGGAAAGACTTTTCAAACAGGAAACACAAGAAACACCACGTGCTTATTTAGAAAAAATAAGAATAGATAAAGCAGCTTTTTTGTTAATAAGTACTGCTATGACCAACCTTGATATCTGTTACGAGGTTGGGTTCCAAAGTCCTTCTAATTTTTATCGGGTGTTTGGACGAATGAAAAAATGTACACCGAATGAGTATCGAAACCAGGTAAAGCAAGGGGCTGGCATATGAGCAGTTCAAACTTATCGTCCATGATAAAAGTGAATACGCCCAGGAACTTTAATTTTGAGGAATGCTTGGTTTTTTTTGGCAGATCTGATCAGGAATTGCTTCACAGGATTAAAGATGGATCTTTATATAAACTGATAAAGGTTGATCAAGAGTTAATATTATTGAAAATCGGTTGCAAAAATGATGTGCTTAATGTGGAGTTCCCATTAGGAGAGCCATCTAAAAACGCTCGAAAAATGGCTGCCGCATATATAGTGGATTGGTTTGATTTGGAACAGGATTTAGCCGGGTTTTATGAAATGGCTCAGGACGATAACGTTTTGAAACAAATAGCGAGTAGATATAGAGGATTAAGAATTATTGGCATTCCAGATTTATTCGAAGCTCTTACATGGGCTATCATAGGCCAGCAAATCAACCTGAAATTTGCTTACACTTTAAAAAAACGGTTTGTGGAACGCTTTGGGGAAGGCCTTACGTTTGAAGGAGAAATCTATTGGTTATATCCTTCTTTTGATAGGATTGCAGAAATAGACATAGAGCAATTGAGGGAACTTCAGTTTACTGCCAGGAAGGCTGAATACGTAATAGGTGTAGCAAAAGCCATGGCAAAAGGAGAACTAAAGAAGGAAAACCTTCTTAAGAAACAAGACTATCAACAAATACATAACTACTTAACAAATCTGCGAGGAATAGGTGCCTGGACAGCAGATTATGTTATGATGAAATGCCTTCACCAAAGGTCGGCATTTCCTATTACAGATGTAGGGCTTCACAACGCACTAAAGGTTCAATTAGGTCTTGAGGGCAAGCCAACCATTAATGAAATTAAAGAAATGGCTTTAAACTGGACAGGCTGGGAAGCTTACGCCGTGTTTTATTTATGGAGGTCTTTATATGAGTAATCAATATAAATTAGATTATCCATCTCCAATAGGGGTACTCGAAATAATAGGAACAAATAATGCGGTGTATTCCATTATGTTCGCTGATAGGGAGAGGCCGTTATATATTAAGCAGACTGACACGCCCAAGACACTGGTAAATTGCTATCATCAGCTGGACGAATATTTTAAAGGGGAGCGGCAAACATTTGCTTTTCCCTATGTTTTCGAGGGTACCATATTTCAGAAAAAGGTATGGGAAACCTTAAAAGGTATTCCCTTTGCTGAAACCGCGTCATACAAAGAGATTGCTGTTTCTATGGGACATGATAAAGCCATAAGAGCAGTAGGGAACGCCAATGGAAAAAATAAGCTGAGTATCGTGATTCCCTGCCATCGAATTATTGGCTCCAATCGAAATTTAACAGGATACGCTGGAGGATTGTGGCGGAAGAAATGGCTTTTGGAGCATGAAAAAAATATGAAAATATAAAATCAAGGGGTCTTCCAATCGGAGGCCTTTTTTTCTTACCCCGTAACTTTTGAGGGTGCAAAGCCGTTTAATTAGATAAAGGATTTAACAAATACTCTGCTGTATATATTTAAATGTAACCTTTAAAAAATAAAATGAAACGAAATAAAGGATGGGTGAAATAATGGCAAATGCATTGGTTATTGGCGGAACACGTTTTTTTGGGATTCATTTAGTAGAATCATTGTTAAAAAGAGGGATAGAGGTAACAATCGCTACAAGAGGCAATACTGAAGATCTATTTGGAGACAGGGTTCACCGGATAAAGGTTGATCGTTTCGATTTAGATAGCATGAAAAAAGCTTTTACAGATACAAAATGGGACATGATTTTTGATCAAATTTGTTTTTCAGCAAAAGATGCAACGGAAGCGGCTGAAATTTTCATAGGTAAGACAGGCAGATATATTTTGACCTCCACTTTGTCTGTATATGATTTACCTGAAGACGGTCAAGGATTAAAAGAAGAGGACTTTAATCCTTACAAATATCCAATCGAAATAAAAGAGAGGGACAAAGTATCATACCAGGAAGGTAAACGCCAGGCAGAGGCTATATTCTTTCAGAAATCAGGTTTCTCAGCAGCTGCAGTTCGCTTTCCTATTGTTTTGGGACTTAATGATTATACAAACCGGCTCAAATTCCATATAAATCGGGTCTTAAATGAAGAAGAGATCTATTTCACTAATACCGATTCTTCTTTTGGATACATTTCCGAAGAGGAGGCAGGGGAGTTTCTGGCCTGGGTTGGGACATCTGATTTTAAAGGCCCATTTAATGCCTGTGCGACCGGCACTTATACATTGAAGGAATTAATGGAGTTGATAGAAGAACGAACAGGAAAAGGGTTTATTTTGGCGGAAGAAAAGAATGAACAAAATGAGTCGCCTTATAATATTCCGGTCTCCTTTTATATGAGCAATCAAAAGGCGACTGACCTTGGCTACAAATTCACTGCTTTGTGTGATTGGCTTCCAGGTTTGATCAGCAAGCTAATGGAAGAGGAAACGGCTAAAAAGAAGTCCTAAAAGTGGTGAGATACAGAGTAAAGATTACTTTTAAAGTTCCGGGATAATTAATGATATATGGGTAAACATATTACTGATTTTAAAAAGGAGGTCAGTATATGAAAGATAATGAGGATAAAACTTCCGAGGGTTTAAATCAAATATTTGAAGTAATAAATGCTAAAGGTGATATTGGAGAATTAAATGAAATACTGAATAGTTCAAGCGCTGATGCTGACAAGGAAAACCTAGAAGATAACAATGAGCTTGTCTAATCCCCAGGATGTTATTATGTTTTTTAGATGTTAATCTTGCTGCCAAGTGGGCAGCTTTTTCTTTTTAAATGGTCAATATTAGGCGGCGAATTTTAAAGTTTTATTCCTGATTCAGGTGAAAAGGGAGATAAACGCTATAAATGGCGGATTTTTTTTACGATATTGGATATTTTAATAAGTAGTTGAAAAATAGGTCGAGGTGTTAATAATTATGATATCAAGGAAGCACTTAATATTTAATCTATCTATTATCATCATTCCATGGTTGTCGTTGTTATTATTCGGAAAGCGTAATATGAAGCGTTATTCTTTATCGGGCGTTTTTATTGTTATTTTTGAGATCATAAATCATTTATATGGACACAAGCGGAATTGGTGGAAGTTTTACGATAAGCGAAAATCATTCATCAAGGATGAACTTCCTTTTAGTGTGGGTCCTTATATGCCTCTTTCTCTGTGGATACTTAAAATTTCGTATGGAAATTTTAAAAAGTTTGTAATACTTAATGTTATCTCTGATGGGCTCTTTGCTTTTCTTATCATTGATGTTCTTAAAAAATTTAAAATCATAAGTCTTAATCGGTTAAATCATATTCAGTTCTTTATATATTTACACTATAAAGCTTATTTATTATATGGAGTACAGTATTTGTTTGAGAAAACAAGAAGTTTTAGTTATCCGGCGAGATAAGAGCGACCACGAAATTCTTTATCCTTATGAGCCAAGTAAACGTGAAATAAGTTAATAGATGTTTTTTTCTAACTGGTGCATGAATCCAACAATGATTCATGCTCTTTTTTGTTAATGAGGAAAAGATGCCTAGAACAAAGACAAGCGAAGAAGTGTATTTTGGAGATGCGATAAGAACTTTAGTCTCTATGGATGAAAAGTGGATCATTCAAATCGAAACAAGCGAATCCGTTTTGGGGGCACAACTCACAATCGTACTGGCGATAAGGAGGGGGTTTTATCAAAACGAAAAAAACCCAGCCTTCAACTAAAAAGTCTTTGAACTGGGCATTTGGTTCTACGGTTTTAAAACAACCTTTATACACTTATCCATTTTTGTATCGAAAAGTTCATAACCATGCTTAGCCTGGTCTAAAGGAAGGACATGGGTTACGACATGCACAACAAAAAACAGCTGAATAACTAGCCTTTTTTAAGAGGAACATCTAAACAGAACTGATTTTTAAAAAATAGGAAATAAATGATAATCCCTTGTAAAAGAACAGGGGATTATTTGTGCTTAAAGATAATGAAAAGTTGAACCACCTGTTTAAGAAAAGGGGGAACTTTAATTGTCACGGCATTGTCATTGCTTTCTCCCAGTAATCCCGCATACAATGAGAGTTATCGGCAATGGAGGGAACATACATGGAAATGGCTATTCAATTTTTGGAAGAGTATATGGATAAATGGAGAAGATGGGGGGAAATGGCTGATGGCGTAGGTATGCCAACTGAACCTTTTACCCGGAAGATAGAGATTGCTCAACCCATTATCCTCCATATGAAAGAGGGGAATTCTCCCACTCCTAAAATGAAACAGTTTATTGAAGAAGTAGTAAAGGAACACCTGGAGAATATGAATTTGGGCAAGCAGGATGAGCTGGGTCAGGATATAGTTAAAATACTGGATTTTTTGAAAACTTCATAAAAGTGGAGTTTTTCTTATTTTAAAGGGTCGGATTCTTTTGAAAGAAATTCCAATACAGAAAATGGAATAGAAAGTAGATATATAAAAAAGGAGGCAAATATGTTTGTCACTGAAGTTTAAAACTCTTAATTTTGCTGCCAATTTTGGGGGCATTTTTTTATGGAAATATTAGAGCATTTTCTGTGACCTAAAACGATTATTTTATCTTGAACCACACATAAAGGTGAAATTAATATAAAATAAAGAAAAAACCATATATTTATTTGAGGTGGAATCCATTATGTATATTCCTAAGCATTTCGAAATTAAGGATCAAGATGTTATTGAAAAATTTATCGAAAACTATAGCTTTGCAACTTTATTTTCACAACATAATGGAGAACCGTGCGCTACTCATCTTCCGCTGATATTAAAGAAAGATGAACAGGCTCTATATGGCCATTTTGCACGTCCGAACGAGCAATGGAAGGATGCGGATAATCAACAGGTTCTTGTGGTGTTCCAGGGCCCACACTGTTATATTTCACCTTCTTGGTACGAAACAACCAAAGCCGTACCTACCTGGAATTATGTGTCTATCCATTTATATGGAAAGATGGAGATGATCGAGGATGAAAAAATAATATTCGATTCTTTAAATGATATGGTTAATAAATATGAAAGCACAGATAGTCCATACAATTTAAATAATGTAGAATCGCGTTATATTGAAGGAATGAGTAAAGGAATTGTAGCGTTCAAAATAAAAATAACAAAAATTGAAGCAAAAGCTAAATTAAGTCAAAATCATCCTGTGGAACGGCAAGAGTTAATTATCAGTCAATTAGAAAGTACATCTAATCAAGATAATATACAAGTAGCTGCACTTATGAGAAAAAACCTTCAAAAATAAAAACCATGTCCCACTGAGGTTAACGGGGCTGCGTTAGCTCAAAAAGAATTTAAAATAGCCTTTGTTTCCGAAAGCTAGATATAGGAGATAAAATATACTTAATAGGGAACACTGAATGATAACTTTAGCATTTTAATCCCTATTTTTAAAAATGGTATAATTATTTATTCAATAATGGATAAAGGAAGACATACATGCGTACGAAGATACCTATATATGAACAAATAGCGATTGATATTGCAAACCGTATATACAATGAGAAATATAAGGTCGGAGAAAAACTTCATGGGAGATCTACACTTGCGAGCGAGTATAATGTGTCTCCTGAAACGGTTCGCAAGGCCATGAAAATCCTTGAGGATGTTGAGATTGTTAAATCAACCAAGGGGGCAGGGGTTGAAATCTCTTCTAGGGAGAATGCCTTAACTTATATTAATCGCTTTTCCAATATTGAAAGTGTAAAAGATATGGAAAAGCAGATGAGGAAGCTAATGGAAGAACGTCAAAAGCTGGATGAGCAGCTTTTTGAAACAATGAACAAAATTGTGGATTACTCCGGCAAGCTTCGTCATACTAATCCATTGGCGCCCATAGAAGTAGAAATAACAGATGAATGCCCCTATATTGGACAGACGGTTTCAGAGCTGAAATTTTGGCAAAATACTGGCGGTACCATTGTAGGTATTAAGCGGGAGGGGGAATTAACCCTTTCTCCTGGACCATATGCCAGCATCCAAATGAATGATATCCTGCTTGTAATTGGTAATGAACAAACGCATAGCAGAGTTTTGGATTTCTTATTTGGATAAAAAAACGAGCTTGGACTTTTCCAAGCTCGTTTTATATATGACAAATTGTATTATTAAGTGCGACATCTAGAAAATACAAAAAAACCCACACTCGCTTCGTGTAAAATAGAA
>NZ_JBYTCJ010000045.1:0-28449 GCF_058790155.1 Neobacillus sp. FW104-15D2 | reverse complement strand
GAGCCGTGTGCGTTAATAGCGCAAGCACGGTTCTGTGAGGGGGGAGGAGTACAATTTACCGCAAGGTAGAAAGGCTCCCTTCTACTCGACTAACTCAAAAAGGAGTAATTAAAAAATTTGAGATTTTCAAGTAATGTACTATGAATTTAATTCAATTATTTTAGGCGAGTAATGGATGGGACAGTGACCCATCCACTTGCACTATCTACTGACCATTTTAACTAAGGAGTGGTAGAAATGGCACGTGTTTTATTTATTAATGGTGGATCAGAAGGACATATCAATCCAACTATTGGAGTGGTGCAAGAGCTTATTTCACGTGGAGAAGAGGTAGTGTACTTTGCGATTGAAGATTTTCGAGAGCGTATTGAGAAGACGGGAGCTACTGTACGAACATTTGATGGTCAAAAATTTATAAAAGCCTTTATCTCAGGTGGAAGAAATTATTTACTCGAAAGAATCAACGGTCTGTTGCGAACTGCAGATATCGTGATTCCTAGTGTTCTGGAGCAAATCGAAGGAGAGCATTTCGATTATATCATCCACGATTCCATGTTTGGTTGTGGATATTTACTTGCACAAATACTTAAACTTCCGGCAATTAATTCGTGTACTTCATTTGCCCAGTCAAAAACATCATTCGATAAAATGTGGGAACAGCTTTCTAAAACAACTCCTACAGAAATAGTTGATGAATTTCAAAGCCTTACGGAAAAGGTAAAGGAAAAATTTCATGTAGAGATCCCTTCTCCTTACGAAGTTTTTTGTAATCCTGCACCACTTACAATAGTTTATACAACTAGAGTGTTTCAACCTTTTAGTGAGGCATTTGACCAAACATACAAATTTGTAGGTCCATCCATTTCTTCACGATTAACACAAGAAAACTTCGACCTTACTGTATTCAAGGGGAAAAGCCCAATTTACATATCACTGGGTACTGTTTTTAACCAAGCAATTGATTTCTATAAGCTTTGTTTTAAGGCATTAGGGAATACTGATCATACCGTTGTAATGTCTATTGGGGAAAAAGCTCAAATATCTGATTTGGGGGAGATTCCTAAAAACTTCAATGTAAAACCTTATGTTCCACAAACTGAGGTGCTGAGATACACTAAATTATTTATCACTCATGGAGGAATGAACAGTACCCACGAAGGTCTCTATTACGGTGTTCCGCTAATTGTAATCCCACAAAGCGCGGATCAACCGGTGATTGCCGGACAAGTTACCAATATTGGAGCCGGTATTACATTACAAATGCAAAGCTTGACTGCAAATCAACTACGTGAAGCAGTAGATCATGTGTTAAACCACCCATCCTTCCATAAAGCTGTTGCAACTATTAGGGAATCCTTTCAAAAATCGGGGGGGTATCACCAAGCTGTTGATGAGATTTTCGAATTTAAAAGTCAATATGATATCTAATTATAAAGCTAGATAGAGTTATACATTTAAAATGACGGAATAAAAAGACGGGCGAATACATTATTTATGATTGTTCAGCGGTAAGTCCTAAAGGTCGCAGAAGTACTTGTTACGACCGAGAAGCGCTGGATTCAAGGAAAAAACACAAACCAGAAAATAACGCTATTGATATGGCATTTGCCATGGGTATTGAACTTTTAACGGAAGAACAATACCGAGAGCTACAGAAACTTGATAATTTCGATATGAAAACATCGAGCTGGGTGTAAACACCTTCTAATATTAGGAAACTTGGCGGGGCCATCTTTTGTGATTGTCGCTTCGACACTGACTTTGTTCTCACAATGGAGCAGAATCCTACTATGCTGCAAGGGGTTTCGTGGCTCGCTAAGGGTTTGAGTTTGCACGGACAGCTAAATTTAAATTGTTTGAGAATGGATTATGACACCCAGTTGTCTTTAAGATGAAAAAGAATTTACAAATTGGATAAATAAAAAATTTGTGAAATATTGCACTTAAAGTAACGGGTGCTTATGACCACAACGTACTATCTATTAAGAAAGCTCAGAGCATAATGGCTCTGAGCTTTTTTGTGTGCTAATTTCACTGCTAAAGAGTCTGCGAATTACACTGCGAAAAGCACTGCTAATTCGCATTTTGTACTTCAAAACCGAACCCGTTACTAAAACAGGAGGCAGTCTTTTTCTATTCTGAACTCATATGCAAAAACAGGGTGAAGTTTCTAATATGGTAAATAGTGAAGTTGATTATATAATTGAAGGGAGTTACTTATTCTGCCTATAAAGTAATAGGGATTTTCATGCAGATGTATTAGTTTTTATTAAAAGAACGTGGAAAAACTTCTTGGCAATCAATATGAAGCATAATAAAATATTGGACGTTACTTTAAAATAAGTAGCGTCCTTAAGTTTTCTATTAAATATTATTAATCTATTTAGCGTGAACAATTCACCAAAGCCATCTAAACTATTAGGTAAATGACAAGTCTTTATAAAGAAAAATAACTAAAAACGTTCTTCACAGTTTAGACTACGCGTTAAAAGATACCAGCACATCATGCATGTTTATCCGTTCTGGCTTTGTATAGATATTTAAGGACTTATTTCGGATAAAACCAACTGTCGTGATATTGAGTTCGTTTGCAAGTCGAAGGGCCAATTCGGTTGGAGCTGATTTGGAAAGGACAATGCCGCAGCCAATTTTAGCAACCTTCAGCAATACCTCAGATGAAATCCTGCCACTAAAAACGATAATTTTGTCTGAAAGCGATATGGAATGCTGCAAACAATGGCCATAAATCTTATCGAGTGCATTATGGCGGCCAATATCGGTTCTATCTACGATAATGCCGTTTTTATCACATAATGCCGCGTTATGGACGCCACCGGTGTCCTGGAAAATAACGGAGGACTGTTGCATAAGTTCCATTAAGTTAAAACATTCTTCCATAGACACCGTGACTTCAACATTTCCCAGGGGCTTTACTGTTCTAGCGTCATTATAAAAATAAAAACTTTGGCGGCTTTTCCCGCAGCAGGATGTGACAACTCGTTTGGAATGAAAAAGTTCGTTTAGTTTATTTACTTTATGCGTTTTAACGATTGCTCGTCCAGTAGTCTCAACGATTGTAAGCTCTTTTATTTCCGACATACTCTTTATGATGCCCTCTGAAGCTAAAAAGCCAATTATCAGCTCTTCTATATGCTCAGGACTGCAAACCAAAGTGGCAAATTCCTGATCATTTAAGATAATCGTAATCGGAAATTCAGTTACAATTGTATCTGTTACTTTACTAAGGACCCCACCTTCATAGCGCCAGACCTCACTGCCCATTTTCAACGGCTGATCCATTTATGTCACCCCTTGGAATTCCCTCGATCTGCTGATCAAATACAAATATAGTCATGGCAATGTCCTCATCGATATCAATATCAGAAAATAACCTTAATACCCTGGCTCCCATTAAATTTTGAAATTTCATAAGAACTTCCGGTTTTTTATAAATTTGTTTGACTAATTTTGTCCGCGTTTCATGCACCATCTGCTTGCCGTTATCCGTGTTTAACATAAATTTCTCTACATTTGTTAAATTGCCTTTCATTTCACTAATAGCCCAAGTGCCAACAAACTTTGTACTGATCTCCTTCGGACCATTTCCTACATATTCTTTCCTTATTTCACGAACCAGCATACTGAATTGGTGCTCAAGACTGTTTTTTGCCATTTTCTATCCTCCTTTGATCTTACAAGGCTTTATAAAAAGGAAACCCATCCGCAATCATTTGACGAATGTGTTTGGGTTTCCTTTTTATTCTTTGTTATTTATTTAAACCTTCCCCAAGTCCCTTTAGAAGATTAACTCCAAATCCTAAGGCACGATTGATATCAGGATCTTTTAATGCCTTGACTAAGTCAAAAAGCCCAAACTTTACGTCCGACTTTAAACCTTCCTCTGCTTTTTGCAATCCAACTGACAGGCTTGAGATAAGCTTTTTGGTTGTTTCCGGTTCAGTTTCCGTTAAAATACTACCTGCAGCCATAGCATTATTAATCATGTTTGTGAGAGGTTTGCGCGTTAGTTGGCCGACAGCGATTTTCGCTACTTTATCTTTGGCTTTAACAAGGCCTCCTAAAGCATCGATTATGCCGCTATCATGTAATTCCTGCAATAACTGTAGCGTCTCAAGAAGTGAATCTTTATTTTGCGCAACCCCGGAGAGAATACTCTCCAAGGATTCCGCTTTTATGTGTTCCTCTGTTATCTCAGTTCTTTGAATCGTTTTAATTGGTTTTGCCATTATGCATTCCTCCCATCATACAATCCTGGCTGTACATGCTCGTTTACGCTTGCAATAGGGGCATAGTCACCGCGTTCCCACTTGCGGTAAATTTCTAGACCCATTTGCGGGGTACGAGTTGCATTACGCGGGCTGTATTTTGGAAGTGGATTTTCTCCATCCAGTTCAAGAATTTCCATACGGACTTTTGCCTGTTTGTAAGCAGGTGTGTGTGTCACCACATCAACAGCTCCACCGGTCAGGAGATTTACCGCACTTTCGTGGCTGGACGAGTGCATTGGTACATAGACGGTTTTTCCTTCCACACGGTTTGTTACCAGAACCGGAACACGGATAGCACCATATGGAGATACAAGGCGGACGAGAGATCCGTCTTTCACGCCGCGCTCTTTTGCAAGCTCAGGTGATACCTCCACAAACACTTTAGGGAATTTGTAATTAAGTCCCTCTGATTTATGTGTTAAGTTTCCTTCGTGGAAGTGTTCCAAGAGACGGCCGTTATCTAATGAGAGATCGAATTCTTCTGGGAACTCTACAGGAGCCACATAATCAAACAAACCGAAGCGGGCTTTTTTATCAGGGAAATTAAAGCCATCTGTGAAAAGTAACGGTGTGTTTGATCCATCTGTTGAACCCCAGTTGAAGCTGTTCCATCCTTCTAGGACATCGTAGTTACACTGGCTGAAGAAAGGTGTTAAGCTTGCCATTTCCGCAAAGATCTCGCTAGGATGCGAATAATTCCAATCAAAGCCCATTTTATTCGCCAGCTCTGTAAGAATCATCCAGTCGGGCTTGCTGTTTCCTGTTAGTTCAAGAGCTTGATATAAGCGCTGAACGCGACGCTCTGTATTAGTGAAGGTTCCGTCTTTCTCAAGAGAAGGAGCGCCTGGTAAAATAACGTCCGCAAATTGAGCGGTGGTAGTTAAAAAGATTTCTTGAACAACAAGGAAATCAAGTTTTTCAAGCATTGCCTGTGTATGATTGGAGTCAGCATCGACCCATGCCATATCCTCCCCAGCGATGAACATCGCCTTCATATGACCTTCATCAATTGCTTGCAGCATTTGAATATTATCTATTCCCGGAGTTGCAGGGATATTAACTCCATAAGCGTTTTCAAATTTTGCACGGATTTGTTCATCTGTTACGGATTGATATCCAGGGAAAATATTTGGCATTGTTCCCATATCAGCCGCGCCTTGTACATTATTATGTCCGCGTAAAGGGTAGGCACCAGCGTTTGGACGCATCATGTTACCTGTTGCAAGAAGCAGGTTGGCAATCGCAACAGATGTGTGTGAGCCTGCGATGTTTTGCGTTACACCCATACCCCAGCAGATCGCTGTTCCATCTGCATCGTGAATCATTTCCGCCATTTGAATGAGAGTTTCTTTATAAATACCCGTTATCTTCTCTGCCTCTTCAAGATTATAAGGCTGAATCATTTTCAAGAACTCATCATACTGATTGACATGCTCTTTAATAAACTCCTCATTATGCCAGCCCTGGTCAATCATGTACTTTGTAATCGCTGAAAGCCATACATAATCTGTGCCTTGTTTCGGACGAACAAACAGATCTGCGCGGTCACCCATTTCATGTCTGCGCACGTCAACGGTAATTAATTTTTGGCCGTGCAGTTTTTGTGCTCGTTTAATTCGTGTTGCAAGAACCGGGTGTCCTTCCGCAGGGGCACATCCCACAAGGATGACAAGACCTGCACCCGCAATATCTTTAATGGTTCCGCTATCGCCGCCGATGCCGCCTGTTTGCTGCAAGCCCCATGAAGCAGGTGACTGGCAATAACGTGAGCAGTTGTCAACGTTATTTGTACCAAATACTTGGCGAGCCATTTTTTGGATTAAATAGTTTTCCTCGTTTGTCATTTTTGAGGAAGCAATGAAGCCGATAGAATCGCTTCCGTAAGTTTGTTTAATTCCGCCAAGTTTTTCTGCGACAAGAGTAAGCGCCTCATCCCAGCTTGTTTCTACAAACACATCACCTTTGCGAATTAACGGTGAAGTAATTCTTTCTTTTGAGTTTACAAAATCCCAGCCAAATTTACCTTTTACACAGGTCGAAACACTGTTAACAGGAGCATTTTCGGAAGGTTCTATCTTTAGAATTTCATGGTCTTTTGTCCAAACTTCAAACGAACAGCCAACCCCACAGAACGTACAAACTGTTTTTGTTTTCTTGATTCGTGTATCGCGCATTGCTGCTTCCACTTCAGAAACGGCAAAAATGGTTTGGTAATCAGGCTCAACCGTCTTTACAAGGTCAATCATCGGTGTTAGCAGGTCATCTTCGATTCCTGTCATGAATCCGGCATTTCCAAGCATGGATTTTTCCATTAATGCATTACAAGGGCAAACAGACACGCACTGTCCGCAGGAAACACAAGATGATTCATTAATGCTTTTTCCGCCATCCCATAAAACACGCGGCTGGCTGCTTTCCCAGTCGATTGTCAACGTTTCATTGACTTGAAGGTCCTGACATGTTTCAACGCAGCGGCCGCACAGAATACACTGATCCGGATCATAGCGATAAAACGGATGAGAGATATCTACTTCGTAATTTTTAGATCGATGCGGTCGTGTCTGGTGTTCGACTCCCATCATTTCAGCCGTATTATGTACTCGGCAGTTGCCATTGTTATTGTCACAAACTGTACAGTATAATAAGTGATTTTCCAAAATACGGTCCATTGCTTCTTCTTGTGCGTTTTTCGCAAGTTCGGAGGACGTTAAAATTTCCATGTCATCCTCTACAACTGTAGAACAAGCGCGCATAATGTTTCCGTTTACTTCACACATACATGTATCACAGCTTTGAACCGGTCCTAAAATATCAGAATAACAAATATGGGGATGCTGCATTTCCTGCTGTAATAAATAATCCAAAATGCGAGTCCCTTTTTCAACTTCATGAGCTGTTCCATTAATATGTACATTCACTTTTTCTGCCACTGTAATTCCCCCTTTGATAATAGCGGCCAAATAATTCCGTTATGGATATGAAAATAATCATTCTAAAAAACCGTCTCTTATTTTCTATTCAGCTATTAATAATTCATCAGAAATACCCCCTGTAAAACGGTTGGCTGAAAAGTGACAAACCGTTTAAGGGGGAGTATATAAGCGTATAAAACGCCAGAAGCTATTCCTGTCTTATATGAGGGAAGCAGGATATCTGGGCAATTGTCCATTACCTAATATCAATACATCCGGTATATATAATCCATTTTACAAGCCTATATTTATACTAAATTAATGGTTACGTTAAGCAGCCTTTTTTAATTTTCTATCAGACTGGGTTTCTATAGAGTTCTTATATGATATCCAATAGATCAGGCCTACGAATACAGCGCCACCGATTGCGTTTCCAATTACCACCGGTATAAAGTTAGAAAAATAATCTCCCCAGCTGAAGTGACCTGCAAAGATAGCGGCAGGGATAACGAACATGTTCGCCACAACGTGCTGAAAGCCGATTGCTACAAATCCCATAATCGGGAACCAAATTGCCAGCATTTTTCCCCCGATATCCTCAGCACCATAGGCGAGCCAAACGGCTAAACATACGAGCCAGTTACAGCCAATAGCGGAAATTAAACTCTTAATGAAGGTATCATCAATTTTCGCTTGTGCAATTGCTACAGTTTTAGTTAAAAACGGACCTGTTTCTGTTAATCCGACAAGGTGTCCAAAGAAATAGGCAACAAATACTGCACCAATGAAATTACTGATTAAAATTAACAGCCAATTTCTGAACAGCTGTCCTACCGTAGCTCGTTTTGCGAAAACAGCAATTGGCAGTGCCATCATATTTCCTGTTAACAATTCTCCCCCTGCAATTACAATTAACATAAGTCCTAATGGGAAAACGGAACCCCCTAAAAGTGAGCTTAAAGTACCCCACTGGGCTGGTAAATTTGCTATGACACGAATGTCCAATAGAAAACCAAAAGCAATGAAGGCTCCTCCTAAGAATCCTAATAAAAGTGTTTGTCCAGTGGGCATTGCTGCCTTCTTGGCACCAGCTTCTACTGCTAAATTCGCAATGGACTGCGGACTGTGAAATGCCATGTTTTTTTCCTCCTTAAATAGGTTATATTTATCAGCTGTCGTAAAATTTTAAAAATCTTAGTATCATAGGCGGCGACTCATTTTTTGAGTTTATGGATAATTTGTAAAATTAAAATACAAAAAACCCCACCATAAATCGGAATTCATGCAATACATGAACCGGTTTACAGTGGGGTGACAGCTTAGCATTTTAACCATACTTGCAATCTTTCCCGCCATAGACGAAACAAAGAACAGGATATCCAAACAATTCTCATTATCCGAACATCAATGAACCATTTCGTTTTCTATCAACGGTAAATAATATATCATGCAAAAATGGAAATGTGAACATTATATGAACTTTTTTTAATTTTATTTTCGAAAAATAAGAATGGAGAGTTTATATAGTAGGGAGTCATATTCTTTGTATATCATTCTCTTCAGTTGGAAAGTTATTGAAATAGCAGCCTGCTTACTTCCTGAGTCAATCCTCCTGTTAAAAATATTCCGTTAAGCCAATTGATTCATTTATGGAAATCTAAAGGGTTATCGTTAGACTTTCGACATTCTTCCTTATAGTTTTTAAGTAGGTTACTTTGACTGACGGAAATAGTTGGAAATTTAACAGAAGACAGGAGGAAAAAGTATGCACGATTTTGAGGTCCCAAAAAATAAACGTCTCCCAATCAGAAAGACGTTTGCAAAAGGTTTGATTTCCGCGTCCATTCTGGCAAGCAGTTTACTGCTGCCGCAACTGCCTATTAATCTTTCAAATCAAACGGTCGTACACGCCGCATCGGTAACTTATACCGTAACAGCCAGTAATTTAAATGTGCGGTCAGGAGCAGGAACGAATTATTCACAAATCGGCAGTTTAAAGCGAGGGTCCGCCGTCCAAGTTATCCAAAAGCTTAGCAATGGCTGGTACAAGGTTTCTTATAATGGAAAAGCTGGCTATGTCAGTGGCCAATATATCCGATCCACAACCTCATCACCTTCACCTGTTTACAGAGTCAATGCAAGCGGACTAAATGTTCGGTCAGGTCCTGGCGTACAATATAGCAAATTAGGGTTATTAATAAGTGGCACTGTGCTTAATGTTATACATAAAGAAAACAATGGCTGGTATAAAATATCCTTTAACGGAAAAACAGGATATGTGAGCGGACAGTATATTACAACAGGTAGTGCCGTCAGAACACCTGCCAGCAGAATACTTAGTGTGCCGCTTATGGCACAGCGACCTGAATTACCAAGTGGATGTGAGGTAACATCGCTTGCTATGGCTCTTTCCTACTACGGAGTTCATGTAAGCAAAACGACATTAGCAAAGCAAATGCCCTATGATTCTACTAAACTAGCCAGAAATGCGAACGGAACCATTAGAACGTGGGGTGATCCGGACGTCGGGTTTGTTGGAACACCATTTGGAAACGGACATACTATTAATCCTGGTCCTTTAAAAAGTCTTCTCGACCGTTATCGTCCTGGAGGTGTTAACTTAACTGGCAGAGACTTTTCCTCAGTAGAGCAGTATATTTTGCAGGGGAAACCTGTGCTGGCATGGTTTACGATAAACTACCAGATGCCTTCCGCCCGATATTGGAAAACTCCTGCCGGAAAATCGATTTATGCTCCCACTCCATTACACTGCATTGTCGTAACAGGAGTAGATGCTAATTACGTTTATTTTAATGATGGAGAGGCAGTAAAGCAAAATGTGAAAATGTCGAAATCAACTTTTATAAAAATTTATAACGCCATGGGAAAGCGTGCGCTGGCAGTAAATTAATGAAAAGAGCATTTACGGATGAACAGTCCGTAGATGCTTTTTTAATAGATGTCCAATTTGAAAATTTTATACCTTCTATAATTCACAATGTTGAGTAAAATTAATAAAAACATATATTACTAAAACTGAGGGGAGTAATAATGTGAATTTTAAATTGACGGAAGCGCTCGAGGTACTGAACCGTACACCGCAGGCATTAGAGTATTTCTTAAGTGGTTTATCTGATGGCTGGCTACAAAGTAATGAGGGTGAAGGAACCTGGAATATTGCACAAGTCATAGATCATCTCATTGAAGGAGAGAACAATAATTGGATTCTAAGGTTAGAATTCATTCTTAAGGAGGGTGAAAATAAGCCCTTTCCACCATTTGATCGTTTTTCTCACTTAAGTGAAAGGTCTAAAGGATCGATTGAACAAAAACTGATTGAATTTAAAAAGATAAGAACTTCAAATATAAACAAACTTATGTTGATCATAGAACCTGAATTACATCTTGAATTGGCGGGTGTCCATCCTGCATTCGGAGAAGTAAAGATAAGAGAATTGCTTTCTGCCTGGGTCGTGCATGATTTAACACATATGGCTCAAATCGTACGGGTTATGTCTGAGAGATACAGGACTGAAGTGGGTAAGTGGAAGGAATACTTAGGCATATTAAATAAATAGCAATGCACTTTATCCGAAAGCTAAAGTATTTAAGCAAAAGTGGGACAGCTGTAGATTAGCCGAAATTCAAATTAAACTGTTGACACTTGTCGAAAAATGCAGTATATTTTCAATAGTTCAATAAGAGGTACCTTTAATTTAGTCCTGTGAGGCTAACAAGGTTGACGGCTATTCTACCTGGGTAGAGTATATTTTTGCGGAGACTTTCTGTTAGATTCATAGCGGAAAGTCTTTTTTTATGCCAAAAATGGCCAAGATTAAAGGGTTTTGTACCTCTTCAATTTCATTATTGGAGGTAAACGTCATGGAAACAACAACTGGAAAAGCTGTAGTTGGAAATAATACTCAGCAGGAACATAAGGAATATGGAGCAGTCGAAGCTGTTCCAATAAATGAAAGAAGCTTAAGCTTTGGAGATATGGTTGCCACATGGATTGGGGCGAATGCAAATAACGGTTCCTGGTATGTTGGGGGAGTTGTGGCAGGTGCTGCTTTCGGCGGATCTGTACTCGTCACTTTAGTAGCGAACCCGATTGCTTACATAATAATGGCTTTAATTGGATTTATGGGTTACAAGGTTGGAACTTCCACAATGGCTCTTACAAGACCATCCTTCGGTGTAAAGGGAAGTTACCTTCCATCAGTATTAAACAGTACACAGTTTATAGGGTGGACTGCGGTTAACACATTTATCGCCGCCATATCCGTCAGTCTGGTTTGTAAAGACTACTTAGGATGGCCAGCATTTGGTGAGCCAGGCGGAAATAAAACCATGATTTTTGGAATTGTGGTCATGAGTGTTCTTCATCTTCTATCTATTGCTATGGGACATAAATCAGTTAAGTTAGTAGAACGTATCGGTGTTGTTTTCATTCTTATCCTGGGAATTTGGGAAACGGTTGTAGTACTTCAGCATATTTCGATTCATGACATCATGAACTGGCAGCCGCCAAAAGGAAAACTAATGCCGATTGGATCCGCCTTTGATGCTATGGCAGCCTTCAGTCTTGGCTGGGTACCGGCAATTGCAGAATTTACCCGCTATGGAAAAAATCGTGCTACTGCAACTGTAGCTCCGATGATTGGTGCAAATATCGGTGTTTTCTGGTTCGCTTTAGTCGGTGTAATTGGCGCAATTGGTACTGCAATTTCTACAGGTGTATATGATCCTAACAATTCAGATCCAAGTACGATTGTTACGAAGCTGGGACTTGGTCCCGTTGCTCTATTGGTTATAATTTTAACAAGTACAACAGCCAATGCAGTAAACCTGATGGCTGCAGGAATTTCTCTAACAAATGTAACGAAAAAAATTAAGCCAATGCCTGCTTTATGGCTGGTTACGATTATCGCGGCTATTTTAACAGTAGTACCATTGTATATCGGAAGCTTCCTAGATTCCTTTATCGGATTCTTGGATTATATCGGAATGGTATTTGGACCGATATTCGCTATCACGATTGTTGACTTCTATCTTGTACGTAAGAAGTCATACGATGTAAATGAATTTGATAAGACAAAGGGTAAGTACTGGTTCCAGGGCGGTTTTAATCTAAAGGCAATGGCTGTATGGGTAATCGGAGTTGTTTTCTTCCTATTAGTTCACAACAAAGCGATATTCACAGGCACAATTGGTGCTACTTATCCAACAATCGTATTAACAGGGGTAATCTATTATATTCTCTCAAAACTATCGAAATAAGGTGAATTGAATGATATTAAAGAACGCCAGGTTACGCGGAAAAGAGGGTCTTTGGCAGATAGAGGTTGAAGACGGCAAAATTACTAAAATAGCAGAAAACAGCAGCGAGCAGGCTGGCACAAATGTAATTGATGCGGAAGAAGGCCTTGTCCTCCCACCTTTTATCGAACCACATATCCATCTGGATACAACTTTAACAGCAGGAGAGCCAAGCTGGAATGTAAGCGGTACGCTGTTTGAAGGAATTGAACGATGGGCGGAACGTAAGCAGTTCTTAACAATTGAGGATGTTAAAACTCGGGCAAAAAAAGCGCTGAAAATGCAAATTGCACAAGGAATTCAATACGTAAGGACACACGTTGATGTTACCGATCCGAAGCTGACAGCTTTAAAGGCTATGCTTGAGGTTAAAGAAGAAATGGCACCATGGTGTGACATTCAGCTTGTAGCATTTCCGCAGGAAGGAATTCTATCTTATCCAAATGGATTTGAACTCCTAGAAGAATCGGTAAAAATGGGTGTGGATGTTGTAGGGGGGATTCCTCACTATGAGTTCACACGTGAATACGGTGTTGATTCAGTTAAACAGGTTTTTAAATTAGCTGCTAAATACGACCGTCTGGTAGATTTTCATTGCGATGAAATCGATGACGAACAATCAAGATTTGTAGAAGTAGTTGCGGCTGAAGCATACCGTTACGGTATTGGTGAAAAAGTAACGGCGAGCCACACTACAGCTATGCATTCCTATAATGGAGCTTATACTTCTAAACTATTTAGGCTGCTTAAGCTTTCCAATATTAATTTCGTTGCTAATCCATTAGTAAATACTCATCTGCAGGGCCGATTTGACACTTATCCTAAACGCCGCGGAATTACCCGTGTGAAGGAACTTTTAGAGTCTGGAATTAATGTCTGCTTCGGACATGATGATATTTTTGACCCTTGGTATCCGATGGGAACAGGCAACATGCTTCAAGTACTTCAAATGGGACTTCATGTTTGCCAATTGATGGGCTATGAGCAGATTATGGAATCAATTAATTTGATTACAGATAATAGTGCTAAAACACTCCATATCCAAGACCAATATGGTGTAGAAGTTGGAAAACCAGCGAACTTTATCGTTCTCCCTGCAACGGATTCATACGATGCAATCCGCCGCCAGGTATCCGTGCGTTACTCAATCCGTAACGGAGAAGTTATTGCTGAAACAAAACCAAGCACACCGATGATTTATCTGGATAAAGAAGAAGCAATTAATTTCCAAAAATAATCGACTAAAAAGGCCGCTTAGACACTAAGGTGTTTAAGCGGCTTTTTAAATTTGGGAATAATAGAGGTGTAGTCCGTTAAAGGAAAGAATATATAGGACGAGGTAATAGCTGAAAGGATGATAAACATATGAAACAAGAACAAATCGAAAAATATGCCCAATTAATTGTGAAACAAGGTGTGAATCTGCAAAAGGATCAGCTTTTGGTAATACTGGCACCAATCGAAGCTGCTGATTTTGTCAATATGCTCGCGGAAGCTGCTTATAAAGAAGGGGCAGGACATGTTGCGGTGAAGTGGGATGCGGCTGAGTTGGAGAAAGTGAGATTCCTCTATGCACAGGATGAATCGCTCAATAAATATCCTGAATGGGACCAGGACTTTTATCTAAAGACAGCTGCCGCAGGTGCAGCTTATATCAGTGTTTATGCAGAAGATCCTGAGATGTTTAAAGGAGTAAATCCTGAGCGGATAGCCAAAGCACAAAGAGCAATGGGAAATGCAATTAAGGAATACAAAGAAAAACGAATGAGCAATCAAAACCGCTGGTCGGTTGTTTCAGTGCCAACACCGGGATGGGCAAAAAAGGTTTTTCCAGAGCTTGATACAGAAGCAGCCATTGAAGAGCTTTGGGAATTAATCTTAAAGGCGGTTAGGTCTGATCTTTCCGAGCCTATAAAAGCTTGGGAAGAGCATAAGCAAAAATTAAAGCAGAGAATTGAATTCATGCACAGCAATGAAATTATAGAGCTTCATTACACAAATTCGTTAGGAACAGACCTGACTATTGAGTTCCATGATGAGCATAAATGGGTCGGGGGTTCGAATCATGCAGCAGATGGTGTTGAATTTATTGCGAATATGCCAACCGAAGAGATTTTTACAGCACCAAAAAATACAGGCGTTAATGGAAAAGTAGTAGCTTCAAAGCCGCTTCATTATAACGGGAGTTTGATAGAGGATTTCTACCTCGTGTTTAAAGATGGTAAAGTGGATGAATTTGATGCCAAAACCGGAATTGAAACCCTTAGTAAATTGATTGAAACCGATGAGGGTTCTTCAAGGCTGGGAGAGGTTGCACTCGTGCCCTATCATTCACCCATTTCAAGCATGAACACGCTTTTTTATAATACATTGTTTGATGAAAATGCATCCTGCCATCTGGCACTCGGCAAGGCATATCCAATCAATATAAAAAACAATGAAAAATACAGCAAGGAAGAATTGGCTGCAATGGGTGTAAATGACTCTCTTGTACATGCCGATTTCATGTTCGGTACTAGTGACCTTTCTATTGTTGGAAAGACAAAATCCGGGAAAGAAATCCAAGTATTTGAGAACGGAAATTTTGTGTTTGAAAACTAATTAACTATAGTGACCCCAAAAGGTTTGCCGCAGGCAAAGGGGGAACTCGAGAGGGTATATAATATCTCTAACCAGTCCTCCGAAGGGAAAAGGGGTAACTAAAACCGTATTAATCATTAATAAATGTAAGACCCATCTCTATATTTAAGAGGTGGGTCTTTTTAGTTTTGTCATTTTAATGTTTGTAGAATAGAAATCCGCAGAGGGAGCGGATTCTGTTAAGTATCACAAAAATGGTGTGAAAAAACTAGTTATTAAATGGAAAATTTTAAATAAAAGTACGGCGATAAAAGGTTTTTATTTAGAAAATATAGAATTATATAGGGTAAATATGTAATTTTTATGAATTTTCATAAGGGGGATTTTCGTGAAACAGGAACAAATGCGGCTGGATATAGAAAAAATTTTAGATAATATCGAAAAAGTAATGATTGGGAAGAGGAACGTTGCTGAATTAAGCCTCGTGGCTTTGCTCGCCGAAGGACATGTACTACTGGAGGATGTGCCAGGTGTCGGTAAAACCATGATGGTACGCGCACTTGCCAAGTCCGTAAATGCAAAGTTTAAAAGGATTCAGTTTACTCCTGACCTTTTGCCGTCCGATGTGACGGGTATATCTATTTACAATCCAAAGGATATGGAATTCCAATTTAGACCGGGCCCGTTGATGGGAAATATTATTCTTGCAGATGAAATTAACCGTACGTCCCCAAAAACTCAATCAGCCCTCCTGGAAGGTATGGAAGAGGGCAGCGTGACGATTGACGGTGTCACCCACATACTTCAAAAGCCATTCTTTGTTATGGCCACCCAAAACCCAATTGAATATGAAGGGACTTTTGCGCTTCCTGAGGCTCAGCTGGACCGTTTTCTCTTAAAAATGAAAATGGGTTATCCTGAAATCGGCGAAGAAATGGAAGTATTAAACCGGGCTCAGAAAGTGCCGCCAATTGGTGATCTGAAACCAGTTATAGACCTTGAAGGGCTTCGTGCAATCCAGACGGAAATAAAAGAGGTTTATGTAGACAGCAGCGTCAAGCGGTATATTGTAGATATTGCTCATGGAACGAGACACAACGGAAGTGTTTATCTCGGTGCAAGCCCGCGTGGTTCCATTGCACTAATGAAGGCAGCCCAGGCTTATGCATTTATGAGGGGACGCGACTTTGTTCTTCCTGATGACATCCAGTACCTTGCTCCATTTGTTTTTTCACACCGGATTATTTTGAAATCGGAGGCTAAATTTGAAGGTATTACTGCTGAGGAAGTGATTAGCCGGGTTATTGCCCGTGTGCCTGTTCCGGTTCAAAGGCTTGTGAATTAAATGGAAAAGGTATCGACTTTATTTAAAAGAGTATGGAAGGGGCTAGTTTTATACCTGCTGTTTGCGGGGGCATTTTCCTATGCGATGTTTCAAGGGGGATTTGTAAGCTGGTTTTTGTTTTACAGCTTTTTGCCATTTGGACTATACAGCCTGGGCATGGCCTTTTACCGCATAGGAGAAATAGAAGTTGAACGGCTTCTTCCTAAAACGGATTTTAACGCAGGCGAACCCTTAAAAGCTGAAATTAGAATTACAAGAAAGTCTTCCTTTCCATTATTTTATCTTTTGGTTGAAGATCAGCTATCTGATGAACTTAAGCAATCAAACCTCAGTAAGAACACCAAGGTTCTACTTTTTCCTGGATTTAAAAAAGAGTTCTCCTATAAATATACCATTGAGCATCTCCCACGCGGAGAACATTTCTTTCAATATTGTAAGCTGACCACCGGGGATCCCCTGGGACTGATTGAAAAAGAAGAAAAGGCGAAGGCGGAGAACAGGATTCTTGTTTATCCAGCCTATACCGATTTAATTTATCAGCCGTTTGAAAACCACTATGATCAGGGAATGACTGCTTCAAGGGAAAGAGTACAGCGGGACAGCACCATGGCCATTGGAGTGAGAGAATACCAGCCAGGCGACCGATTTTCCTGGATCAATTGGAAAGCGTCCGCTAAGCGTAATGAGATCATGACAAAGGAATTTGAGCAGCGCCAGTCCCACGATGTATTTATGATAATGGACTGCCAGCCTGACCACCGATTTGAAACGGTTGTTTCGTTTACAGCTTCTCTTGTAAGAGCCATTTTAAAAAAAGGGGCACAAACCGGGCTGATGACCAATACAAAAGATACTTCTTCCTTCCCGATCAGGGGAGGGGAAAGACAGATGCAGCAGATTTTTTATCACCTTGCTAAAATCAAGCCTTATCATTCCGTTCCTTTTGAAAAGGTGCTTGAGACAGAGATTTTTTCAGCACATCAATCCGTAGCTTTGATGTTAATAACTGCTAAGGTATCAAAGGAGTTAATTGAAAAAGCAGGCGCCGTTGGACAAAGAAAAGGAGCAGCAACCATTTTTCTAATGAAGGATGCAAAAGAAACACCTGATAAGAACGAAATTACTTTAAAGGCTATGGCGAACGCCCGCGGTGTCAAACTTATATTGGTTCATGACGGCCAGTTTGCCTCTGCTTTCTCGGAGGTGAATTTGCGATGAGAATCCAAGCTGGTGAGCGGGGGAAGTCCTCGCTGTTATTGTACGCAATTGCTTTTTTTATGCTGTGGGAATGGCTAAGACCCATTGGTAAAGTAACGGATACCAGCTATCTGAGTGTCTTTGTTATTTTTATTGCCTTATCCTTTGCCGGGGGATATTTTCAAATAAACAAAGGACTGAAGGTCACAATTAAATTACTTTACATCCTGGGAAGTGTTTACAATTTTTACTATTCAGGAGGATTTTTTCATCTTAATTGGTGGAACCTTTTCTTTAGCGATCTAAGCAGGAATGCCGGTTTTATTGGAAGTAGAGATTGGAATGCTCTCTCAGATCCCTTTCGAACAATTCTATTTTTTACTTTGCTGTGGCTGATGGTTTATCTGCTGCAGTATTGGCTTCTTAACCGGCAGCGGATTTTTGTGTTTTTCCTTATGACTATTATATATATAACGGTTTTGGATACCTTTACTCCATATAATGCGAAGTGGGCAATTGTAAGAACAGTTCTCGCTGGTTTTACAGTGATGGGGATCCTTACCTTTTCACGGATTATTAAGATAGAGAACGTTGGAAAGGATTCTTCCTCGAGGCGTAAATGGATGGTTCCACTTGCAGTTATGCTTTTTTTAAGTGGTTTTGTTGGCATGATTGCTCCCAAGGCAGAACCGATTTGGCCAGACCCTGTTCCTTTTTTAACGTCACTTAACAACAAAAGCGGAGATGAAGGAAATTCGGGGGGCATAGCAAGAATTGGTTACGGAACAAACGATTCGAGACTCGGAGGACCCTTCCTCCCGGATAACAGTGTCGTTTTTACTGCCAATACGGAGAACCGCCACTATTGGAAGGTTGAAACAAAAGAGGTATATACGGGAAAGGGATGGACTTCTCCGCGAAAAGAGTCACGAATAAGCTTTTTAAATGATGAGGAGGTTCCGTTTGAACGTTTTCCTGGAGATGTAAAAACAGAAAAGGAAAAAGTTGAACTAAACATGAATCTCCTGTATCCCCACATTATTTATCCTTACGGTACGGTAGAAATAAACGCGGGTAAAAATATAAAGTTTCAAGCAGATCCTGTATTAGAGAAGATCTATAGCTACATGCCAAACATGGAGCCCTATCGTGCAACCCAATATTCAATGGATGTAGACGTACCTGAATATAAGGTATCAGCTTTAAGAAGCGTAAGTGGAGACGAAAGTACTGTGCTGTCGCCGGAGTTTATGGCTCGCTATACGCAGCTCCCAAACTCCCTCCCTTCCAGGGTTAAACGGCTTGCCAAGGAAATTACCGCTGGCAAAGAAAATTGGTTTGATCAAACTAAAGCAATCGAAGATTACTTTGACCTGCCTGACTTTACCTATGATCAAAAGAAGGTAGCTGTACCGGGGGAAAAGGATGACTACGTAGATCAATTTCTATTTCAAACAAAGCGTGGGTATTGCGACAACTTCTCCAGTTCCATGACTATTATGTTAAGGTCACTTGGCATTCCGGCAAGATGGGTAAAAGGTTATGCGGAAGGCGAGTTAAAGAATTACGATAGTAAAAATTCCAACAGGCAGATTTTTGAGGTGACCAATAATAATGCCCACTCCTGGGTGGAAGCGTACTTTCCGGGGCAGGGTTGGATCCCATTCGAGCCAACTAAGGGGTTTGATAACAGTCTCAACCTGAACTATGAAATCACATCCCAAACAAAAACTAATTCTGAGGCTGCACCTGTTGCGATTCAGAAAAAAACGCCAAAAAACAGGCTTGAAGAAATGGAGAAAAAAGCTGTTAAAAGTAAAGCCGTAAAAAAGGAAGAAACGGCCTTGAAAAAGGCAACTGTCTTTATTAAGACACAATGGTTAAAAGTGCTGCTGGGAATTTTGGTTTTATGCATTGTTGTATATCTTTTGTATAACATTCGTTACCGGTGGCTGCCTCACTACTTCATCTTCCTGTTTAAGTGGAGAAAAAAGGATACTCAATTTGCGAAGGCCTATATGGTATTGCTTAAACAGCTCGAACGGTACGGTCTAAAGCGTAAAGATGACCAGACGTTAAGAAGCTATGCCAAATATGTCGATGCTTTTTTTACCAGCAATGAAATGGGCCGCCTGACAAATCGTTATGAGCAGATGATTTACAACAACAGCCTGCCTAAGGGAAGCTGGAGAGAAAATAGGGAATTATGGGAAAATTTAATTAAAAAGACAATTGCTTGACCTGAAATTTAATCTATTGCTACAATATTAATCAAAATTAATATTGTGCGTTACCTTCATATATCCTCGATAATATGGATCGAAAGTCTCTACCGGGCCGCCGTAAATGGCCTGACTATGAAGGCAGAAATTTCTTTTATTAAAATTTAAAGAAAACTGAAATTCTGCCTTCGTTTATTTTTGCGGGCAAATTTTAGTTTTCTTTTTTTATGCCCATTGAAAAAGAGAGAAGCTTTTTATACAAATTTTTCTAAAAGGATGAAATGTTTTTGTGCTGAAGGCAAAAGATAAGTGGAAGAACTAGATGAAAGAGGTGGCCGTATTGACGGGGAAAATAGAGCTTCAAAACCAAGAGAAAATTGTGGTTCTGGACTTTGGGAGCCAATATAATCAGTTAATTACTAGGCGGATTCGTGAGTTTGGTGTATACAGTGAACTGCATCCTCATACCATAACAGCTGAAGAAATCAAGGAAATGAATCCAAAAGGAATCATTTTCTCAGGTGGCCCAAACAGTGTTTATGATGAAAACTCGTTCCGCTGTGATGAGCGTATTTTTGATTTGGGACTTCCTATCCTGGGTATTTGTTATGGGATGCAGCTAATGACCGTTCATTTTGGCGGAAAAGTGGAAAAGGCAAAAAATCGTGAATATGGCAAAGCGTTATTAACCCTGGAGCATGAGTCCAAAATTTACAAAGGATTGCCAAGAGAGCAAATTGTCTGGATGAGCCATGGCGATCTTGTTATGGAGGCACCGGAAGGATTTAAAGTAGACGGAATTAACCCTTCATGTCCAATTGCGGCTATGAGTGATGAAGAACGACGCTTATACGCAGTGCAATTCCATCCTGAAGTTCGCCACTCCATGTACGGAAATGAACTTCTTAAAAACTTTGTTTTTGAGGTTTGTGAGTGCCAGGGTAAATGGTCGATGGAGAACTTTATTGAAATTGAAATGGAAAAGATCCGGCAGACAGTTGGAAATAGAAACGTTTTATGTGCTCTTAGCGGCGGTGTGGATTCATCAGTTGTCGCGGTTTTAATCCATAAAGCTATAGGTGACCAGCTTACATGTATTTTTGTAGACCATGGCCTGCTTCGCAAAGATGAGGCCGATCAGGTAATGAAAACATTTGCTGATGGGTTCAATATGAATGTTATTAAAATTGATGCAAAAGACCGTTTCCTTAGCAAGTTAAAGGGAGTTTCTGACCCGGAACAAAAGCGGAAAATCATTGGCAACGAATTCATTTATGTGTTTGATGATGAAGCAGCCAAGCTTGAGGGAATCGACTTTCTTGCTCAAGGTACGCTTTATACTGACATTATTGAGAGCGGAACTGCTACTGCGCAAACAATAAAATCACATCACAATGTGGGCGGGCTTCCGGAAGACATGCAATTTACTCTAATCGAGCCATTAAATACTTTGTTTAAAGATGAGGTTCGTGCTCTTGGAACAGAGCTTGGTATTCCTGATGAAATTGTCTGGAGACAGCCATTCCCTGGACCGGGGCTTGGAATAAGAGTCCTGGGAGAAATTTCTGATGAGAAGCTTGAGATTGTCAGGGAGTCAGATGCTATCCTCCGCGAAGAAGTCAAAAAAGCAGGCCTTGAAAGGGAAATCTGGCAATACTTCACAGTACTTCCTGATATCAGAAGCGTTGGAGTAATGGGAGATGCCCGTACCTATGATTATACAATTGGAATCCGTGCGGTTACATCCATTGATGGAATGACCTCAGACTGGGCGAGAATTCCCTGGGACGTCCTAGAGTTGATTTCGACAAGAATCGTCAATGAAGTCTCACATGTGAACCGGGTAGTTTATGATATAACCAGTAAGCCACCTGCTACAATCGAATGGGAATAGGGCTTTTATACGAATGTTAAAATGTAGTAATTTGTAGAATGTTCGTGTTTTATGTTGACATAGTTCTTTTATCCTGTTAGAATCCAAATAGATAAAATGAAAAACATACGCATCGTATAATGTTGGGAATAAGGCCCAAAAGTTTCTACCAAGCTACCGTAAATGGCTTGACTACGAGGCAGTGTCAGATTAAGGAATGTTTCCTCTTTCCTTATTGCGGTTTGTACACATGCCATAGTCAGCGCTCCGGTAGAATCGGAGCGCTTTTTATTTCTTTTTTTGGGAACAATATGCAGATCGCGATGTATTTACTAGTAATAGGGGGAAAGAGAAATGAAAAAGTATTTTCAGTTTGAAGAGCTCGGTACCAATTACCGCCGCGAAACGATGGGAGGAATCACTACCTTCCTTGCAATGGCGTATATACTGATCGTAAATCCGATCACATTAACACTTCAGAATATTAAAGGTCTTCCGGATGCAATGCATATGGACTATGGCGCCGTTTTTGTAGCAACAGCATTAGCTGCAGCGATTGGTTCCATTGTAATGGGCTTGCTTGCAAGGTATCCATTGGCGCTTGCACCAGGTATGGGATTAAATGCCTTTTTTGCCTATTCTGTATTACTTGGCAGCAAAATCCCTTGGCAGCATGCACTGGGAGCAGTGTTTATCTCCGGTGTGTTTTTCTTCTTACTTACTGCAACAGGTTTCCGTGAAAAAATTATCAATGCTATTCCAGTTGAATTAAAACACGCAGTTGGAGCGGGAATTGGTTTATTCATTACTTTTATTGGCTTCCAAAACGCTGGTATCGTTGTTAATAATGATGCAACACTTGTTGGATTGGGTGATTTCACAAATGGCAATACTTTGCTTGCTATCTTCGGTATTATAATTACTGTTATTTTAATGACAAGAGGAATTAATGGCGGAGTATTTTACGGAATGATCATTACGGTTATCGTAGGTATGATCTTCGGCTTGATAGATATTCCACATAGAGTAGTTGATACAGTACCAAGTTTAAAACCGACTTTTGGAGCAGTTTTCAGTTCTTTTGGTGATAGTTCTTTCTATACCACATCAATGCTGGGTATTATTCTTACATTCTTATTCGTTGATTTCTTTGATAACGCTGGTACACTTGTTGCGGTTGCTCACCAGGCTGGTTTAATGAAGGACAATAAGCTTCCACGTGCAGGTAAAGCACTTTTCGCTGATTCCATCGCATCTATTGCGGGGTCAGTCCTTGGAACTTCAACAACAACATCATATATTGAGTCATCTGCTGGTGTAGCGGCAGGAGCAAAGACTGGATTTGCTTCACTTGTCACAGCAGCACTTTTCATCCTGTCACTGTTCTTCTTCCCATTATTGTCTGTGGTAACAGCTCCAGTAACAGCACCTGCTCTTGTAATTGTTGGTGTTCTGATGGTTTCATCTTTAGGAAAAATTGATTGGACAAAGTTTGAAATTGCAGTTCCTGCTTTCCTAACTATTATAGCAATGCCTCTTTCTTACAGCATTGCAACTGGTATTGCCGTTGGTTTTATCTTCTACCCAATTACAATGCTGGTTAAAGGACGGATAAAGGAAGTCAACCCAATTATGTACTTGTTCTTCGTCATTTTCGTCCTATATTTTATCTTCCTTAAGTAATTTTTATATTGCGAAAGAAGCCGCGAGGGTTCGCGGTTTTTTTCTTTTAAAAAGAATGATAATATTGTAAATGGAATCTTAATTAAAGGAGAGAGATCATGGAGAAAGTATTCATTTTCGGCCATAAAAATCCGGACACAGACACCATTTGTTCCGCGATCACTTATGCTGACTTAAAAAATAAATTGGGCTTCAATGCTGAACCCGTCCGC
The DNA here is from genome assembly GCF_058790155.1 of Neobacillus sp. FW104-15D2. Lineage (NCBI taxonomy): Bacteria > Bacillati > Bacillota > Bacilli > Caryophanales > Bacillaceae > Neobacillus > Neobacillus sp. FW104-15D2. Next base: position 4,817 of record NZ_JBYTCJ010000045.1, on the reverse strand, counting down.
TTAGGTACAGTAAGCGAAGAAACACAATTTGCTCTTGATCAGTTTGGGATGACGGCACCCCGTCTTGTTGAAAAAGTCGCAGCTGAAGTAAAAGAGGTTATTTTAGTAGACCATAATGAGCGACAACAAAGTGCTGATGATCTGGAAGAGGTTCGTATAGCAGAAGTTATTGACCACCACCGTGTTGCTAACTTTGAGACAAAGGATCCCTTATACTTCCGTGTTGAGCCAGTTGGCTGTACGGCTACCATTTTAAATAAAATGTACAAAGAAAACGGTGTTAGCATCGAAAAGCCGATTGCAGGTTTAATGCTTTCTGCTATCATTTCTGACACGCTTTTGTTTAAATCTCCAACCTGTACACAACAGGATATCGACGCTGCACGTGAACTAGCTGAAATTGCAGGTGTTGATGCAGACTCCTACGGATTATCTATGTTAAAAGCAGGAGCTAACCTAAGTGATAAATCTGTTAAGGACCTGATTTCACTAGATGCTAAAGTTTTCCCAATGGGGAATGCGAAGGTAGAAATAGCACAGGTGAATGCGGTTGACACAAATGATGTTCTTTCCCGCCAAAAAGAAGTGGAGGAAGTCATCAACACTGTAATAGAGGAAAAGAATTTAGACCTATTTGTTTTTATTGTAACTGACATTTTAACAAATGATTCTGTGGTTCTGGCTCTTGGTAAGGGAGTCGCAAATGTTGAAAAAGCATTTAATATAACTTTAGATAATAACACAGCAGTTCTAAAAGGTGTTGTATCCCGTAAAAAACAAATTGTCCCGCCGTTAACTGCGTCCTTCGAATAATAGTTACAGGAAGACCGTCTTTCAGGCGGTCTTTTTATTTTTCAACAATCAAGAGAATTTTGATGTAGAATGATTGACTTCTTTGGTTCCCATGACTAACATGAAAATCAGACTGAATTTAATTTTGTGCGAGGGAGTGGCGGGATGAATTTTATAGTTAAGAAAGTGCTAAATAATAATGTAATCATCGCTGTTCACGAATCGTACGGGGAAGTCGTCATTATTGGTAAAGGGATTGGTTTTAACAGAAAGCGGGATGATATCATCGAATCCGGTTCTGTTGAAAAACTCTTTGTTTTAAGAAATGAAAAAGTGCAGGCAAACTATATAAAACTTTTGCCCTTTTTGCAGACCGATCTCCAGGAGGTTATTATATCTGCAATCGAGCTTATTAAACAAAGGACAGGCAATCCATTGAATGAGCATATTCACGTTGCTTTAACAGATCATATCATGTTTGCCATTAATAGAATTTCGACAGGGATGGAAATGAAGAATCCTTTTTTGATTGAAACGAAAACGCTTTATCCGTTTGAATATGATATAGCTGCAGAAGTAGTGCGGCTTCTTAAGGATAAAACAGAAGTGGACCTTCCTAAAGGAGAGATTGGTTTTATCGCTCTTCATATTCATAGTGCCGTGACAAATAAAAATTTAGCAGAGGTAAACCAGCATTCTCAGCTGGTAAGCCGGCTCATTGATATGACGGAAGATCAGCTCGGCATCGAAATAGATAAGGAAAGTGTAGATTATATGAGGCTAGTCCGCCATCTTCGCTTTACTATTGAAAGAGTAAATACTGGAGAAAAAGTGAACGAGCCGGAAAAAATTGCATTGCTATTCAAAAGTGAGTATCCTGTGTGTTATAATCTCTCGTGGAAGCTCATTAAGGTAATGCAACACACGCTAAAAAAACCGGTATTCGATGCCGAGGCTGTTTATTTAACCATGCATCTGCAAAGGCTACAGAAAAAAGTGAAATAGTTATTATTATCTTTCCACGTGTTACTGATTCTATCAGGCATGAGTGAAGAAGATAATTGAAATGGAATTTTGGGGGTAATATACCCTATGTAATTTCCATCAATTGTTTTCTTTCCTCATACCTTTTTTTATTTTTAGCGCTTTTGATTGGAAACGCTTAATGAGTAAAAATTATTAGGAGGTTCTTTCTATATTTAAAAAAGCTTTTGGCATCTTGCAAAAAGTCGGTAAAGCATTGATGCTTCCGGTCGCAATCCTTCCGGCAGCAGGTATTTTGCTGGCATTTGGTAATGCTTTGCAAAACCCGACTTTATTAGATCTGGCTCCATTCCTTCACAACAATGGAGTGGCTATGGTTGCAAAAATCATGGAACAAGCTGGTGGCATTATCTTTAGTAACCTTCCCCTATTATTTGCCGTGGGGGTAGCGGTTGGTCTATCGGGAGGAGAAGGGGTTGCCGGACTTGCGGCAATCGTTGGATTCCTTATTATGAATGTAACAATGGGAACTGCTATAGGAATTAATGCCGATTCATTAAAGTCTAATCCGCAAAGCTATGCAGCAGTATTAGGGATTCCTACCCTGCAAACAGGAGTATTCGGCGGTATTATCGTCGGTATCCTCGCTGCATCAATGTATAATCGTTTTTATGAAATTGAACTCCCTTCTTATTTAGGATTCTTTGCAGGTAAACGTTTCGTTCCGATCGTAACAGCAGCATGTGCTGTTATTCTAGGATTAATCATGATTGTTATCTGGCCTCCAATTCAGCACGGCCTGAACACTTTCTCTACTAACATGGTTGATGCAAACTTAACTTTATCAGCCTTTGTTTTTGGTGTAATTGAACGTTCACTGATTCCGTTTGGCCTTCACCATATTTTCTATGCGCCTTTCTGGTATGAGTTTGGCAGTTACACCAATTCAGCCGGTGACCTTGTCCGCGGTGACCAGCGTATCTTCATGGAACAAATTAAAGATGGCGTACAGCATTTAACTGCTGGAACATTTACAACTGGTAAATATCCATTTATGATGTTTGGTCTTCCGGCAGCTGCTTTGGCCATTTACCAAGAAGCTCGCCCTGAGAAGAAAAAGTTCGTCAGCGGTCTAATGTTATCTGCTGCATTAACTTCTTTCTTAACAGGTATTACAGAACCAATTGAATTCTCATTCCTGTTCGTAGCGCCAGTATTATTCGGTATCCACGCTATTTTCGCTGGTTTATCCTTTATGGTAATGCAGCTTTTAAATGTAAAAATTGGTATGACCTTCTCTGGTGGATTAATTGACTATATCCTTTTCGGATTAATCAACCCGCAAACCCACGCTTGGCTCGTAATTCCGGTTGGCTTGGTATTTGCCTTAATCTATTACTTCGGTTTCCGTTTCGCAATCCGCAAGTTTAACTTGATGACCCCGGGACGTGAAGCGGATGATGAGGAAGATGCACAGGAAGGCAAACCTGCCGCAGCGACTGGCGACCTTGCTTCAAATATCATTGCTGCAATGGGCGGACAACAGAACATTGCTCACCTGGATGCATGTATTACACGTCTTCGTGTTTCTGTAAACGATGCAAAAAATGTTGATAAATACCGTTTGAAAAAGCTTGGAGCTGCTGGTGTCCTTGAAGTAGGAAACAACATCCAAGCAATCTTTGGCCCTCGTTCCGAAACAATTAAAGGTCAAATGAAAGACATCATGAGTGGTAAAAGACCAAGAGCTGCTGAGCCTGTCTCTCCACAAACTGGTGTAGAAAAGCAGATCGAAGAAGTAAATCCTGCAGCACTTCAAAATGAAGTAGTTGGTGAAGAAGTATTCTTTGCTCCTCTTAAAGGAGAAGTGGTACCTATTACGGAAGTTCCTGATGAGGTATTTTCCGGTAAAATGATGGGTGACGGATTTGCAATAATCCCGGAAGAAGGATTAATTGTTGCTCCTGTTGATGGAAAAATCATTAACCTGTTTCCTACAAAGCATGCAGTAGGAATACTTTCTGATGCAGGCCGTGAAATCCTGATCCACGTAGGTATTGGTACAGTAAATCTTAAAGGACAAGGCTTCGAGACATTGGTCGCTGAAAATGACCGGATTGTTAAAGGCCAGCCTTTATTAAAAGTAGATCTTGATTACATGAAAAATAATGCAACTTCAACTATCACTCCAATCGTTTTCATGAACTTAAAAGAAGGCGAGCACATAGTGATTGAGAAATCAGGCAAAGTTAATGCCAAAGAAGAAGGTATTATTTCTATTAAGTAGTAAGCAACAAAAGAAGCTGTCCTGGAGTGGGTGACCCGGGGCAGCTTTTTTATAGTTTGCCCTGGCAGCTGTTAATTGCTTGGCTATTAAAGAACCGAGGAATAACTGCACAAGAACTTATAGGTGTTTATAAAAGGTAAACAGAAAGCTCGATGAAGGAATGGCTTAATGGATTTAGAACATCTTTCTTTGTTTTATTATAAGAAGAAGTACAAAAGAAAGAAGCAGAGGAAAGTAAGAAAAGAGTTTAAACATATTAAGTGAAAGCTACGAGTTAAGCAGAATCCGTAATGTCAAAGTAAGAAGAACGTCGGAAACCTCACGTACGGTTTGATGAATAGGAGCTGAATGTAAGAAGAGATAGTGAAACCTATCCGAAAATCAGTTTCTTATTCCTACTATAGAAGGTAGGGCATCAGGCAGGGCACCAACTGGATAAAAATGGATATAAAGGGATTTAGAAAACGTATTGACGGAATGGGCTTATCGGTGTATTATAGATGAACAGTCGTTGATGACGAGTTAACAACATCATCGAGTTGATAACAAAATTACGTTTTTAGTTTTTAAGTGGTTATCATCATAATCAACTCAAATACTTTAAAAAATGTTGTTGACATAGCGATTGTAAGATGATATATTAGTAAAGTTGCTTCTGAGCAACGCGTTAATATTGATTGCTCTTTGAAAACTAAACAAACAAAGCGTGAACAAACAAACAATAACATGATGAATTTAATTCATCAGCCAACGT